>JAGCUY010000080.1 GCA_017962605.1 Kiritimatiellia bacterium
CGCCGCGCTCCGAGGTGCAGAACCCCACCTCAAAAAGTTACTTGACCATTACTTGACCATTCGGGGCTTTTTACCCTCAAAAAACAGGTAAAATACGGCAAAACAAGACAGCGGGGCGGAGAAAGAGGATTTTTCGTAACTCGTTGTATTTCAAGGAACAAAGATGGTGGATCCGGAGGGACTTGAACCCACGACCAAGAGATTATGAGTCTCCTGCTCTGACCAACTGAGCTACAGGCCCGCAGTCCATCGGCGGCTCGCATGCCAAAGAGCAGTTGGCGAGGGGAGGGAACCCTGCGGCCCCGTTGCTGGAAGATGGCTCCGGAGGCAGGATTCGAACCTGCGACCGATCGGTTAACAGCCGATTGCACTACCGCTGTGCTACTCCGGAACGGATGGTGGGAGATACTGGACTCGAACCAGTGACCTTCTGCATGTCAAGCAGACGCTCTAACCAAGCTGAGCTAATCCCCCGACTTCAATTGTGTTTAATAATACCAAGTTCTGTCGAAAATGTCAAAACTTATTATTCGCTGGCGGAGGCGGCGACGGAGAAGGAGCCGTCGCGGGCGAAGGTGATGGCGCCCGCCGTGTGGCGATGCGTCCCGTCTTCCCTGTTTTCAATCAGCGACGTGCAGATCATCGGGCATGGATAGCCATAGCTGTCGTGCTCCTCGCCGGGAAGCTCCACGAACCATTGGTGCAGGTGGCCGGAGAGCCATGCCGTCGCCTTGATCTTGCGAAGCTTGCGGCACCAGCGCGCGTAGCGCTCCTGCTCGATGTCGAAGGGGGGATGGATCTTGAACGCGAAGGGGTGGTGGCTCACGATGAGGCGGATCGGCGCGTCCTTCCATGCGCCCTCCTTCAGCACGCGGTCGAGGAATGCCTCCTCCTCGGCGCGGAAGGCCGCGCAGCAGATGGTGTGGCCGTATTCGGGATTGCCGTCGGGCTTGTCCTCGCCGGCGTCCAGCACGATGCCCCAGATGGGGCCGGTGCGGAAGGTGAAGTAGGATCGGCCGCCGGCGGTGGGCGTGTAGTCGGCCAGCTGCTCGGCGTAGATGCCGCGCATGTCGTGGTTGCCACGCGAGAACACGCATGGGACGCGGCCGCCGGTGATGCCGCCGGCGATTTGGTAGATGGCCTTGAAGTAGTTGATGTCGCCGCTGTGGTTGGGGATGTCGCCGTTGAGGACCAGCAGGTCGAGCTTGTCGCCAAAGTATGAGCCGCTCCTGATCGGCTCCTCGACGGTGCTGTGGGAGTCGGCCAGGTTGATGACGCGCAGCTTCTCCTTGAGGCGCACGGGCTGGAAGGCGTACTCGTGGCGCTCCGTTTCGCCATAGTCGGTGAAATATGGCTTGCGCTCGTTGATGCGCTCCAGGCACACGGTGTAGCGCCGCGCACGCTCCAGCGCCTTCAGCGGAACGCGGGCTATGTGCAGGAAGCGCCCGGAGCGAAGGATGCCGTTCGAGTGATCGTAGTAGGCCACGCCATCGACTTCGGCCCACATGGTGCATTCGCCCTCTACCAGGGCGCAGATTTGATATTCGTCTTCAACGGCGAAGACGGAAGGGGGGCATGAGAGTAGTTGTGTCATTTTTAAATGATTATACCGAAAAGCCGCGCAAAATGCGCGATTTTTCGGTATAATGGTTTTACTATGAAAAAATCATCTATTGCCCTTAGGGCCATTTGCGCCGCCGCACTTTGCGTCGCGGTCGCCATTACCTCCGGATGCTGCAAGAAGGAAGCGCGCCGCGACTACAAGCCGCTTGCGCCGCAGGGGACGCTGATCTCCGCCGTTTATGAGACGAAGGGCCTCGCCGACAACCAGATGATGCAGGCCATCCTCGACTTCAACGCCGACTGCAATGCGAAGGTCACCGCCGCCATGCGCGAGGCCGGCAAGGACGTGCCCATGCCCGACGTCGATTTCGCGGCGCTCAAGGAAAAGGAACTTGCGAACCTCCGGAAGTTCGACTGGGTCGCATTCACCATGGCCGCGCCTTCATTCAAGGCCGACGACATCGAGAAGGACGACGCCCCCGTCGCCTTCCCGGCCGCAGCCATTGTCTATTGCGCCGCGAAGCCCACCACCATGGAGGCCATTGAGGACGAAATCAAGGCCAACCTGGCTGAAGGCACCGCAAACCTCGATGAAGAAACGCTGACCACCATCCGCGAGTTCTTTGCCGAGAACTTCGACATTTCCGATGACACCGCTGCCGGCTGCGCCATCAAGAAGTTCTCGATCAAGGCCACCGAAAAGACCGAAGAGGTCGTGAAGCGCGTCAAGGACTTCGAGCCCTGCTACGGCCTCTACGACGGCGCCCTCTTCATCATGGCCTCCTCGCCCAAGGCGTTCGCCGACACCGTAGCCCTCTACTCCGGCAAGGCCGCCGCAACCGACAACGCCTCCATTAAAGCCGACATGGCCATCGGCGCCGGCCTCCCGCAGGTCCGCGACGGCATCTACGGCGTGGCGTCCTTCCTCAAGGGATTCCTTTCTGACGAAGACTTCGCCGAGGTCTGCGCCGGCGAACCGGGCAAGTTCCTCAAGCCCCTCCGCGATGTCAAGGGCGCCCTCGCCATTGACGGCGAAGCCATGGCGATGGTCTTCTCCCTCTCGGCCTCCTTCGACGACGCCCAGCTGGCCACCGAAGCCGTCACCCTCGCAGATAGCGCGCGCGGCATGCTCAGCATGCTCGGCGGCGCCGTCACCATGCGGGCCCCGGCCGCCATGCCCATCCTGAAAATCGTCAACGCCGCCACCACAAAGGCCGACGGCGACACCTTCACGCTCTCCTTCACCACGACCAAGGACGATCTCGCCGCCATCGACTTCGCCGCCATCCTCACGCAGACCGGCGCCTTTGATGACGACGACGATGAAGATCTCGACGAGTGCGAAGAAGACGAAGAAGAGGACGACGACGCGGAGTAGCCAGAAATGGAACTGACTCTTGAGCAGAAGGCGGCCGTCGGCCGCTGGATCGAGGATGGCGAGCGCCTGGCAGACGTCCAGCGCCGCATCCGCGAGGAGTTCGGCATCCAGCTGACCTACATGGAGGTGCGGCTGCTGGCGCTCGACATCGGCGCCACGCCCAAAGACAAGGCCCCGGCTGCCCCCGAACGGGACGGCGGCGCTTCGGCGCGGCCACAGGATGAAGCCGGTTCCCCCCAACCCGACGAGCTTGGTTTTTCAGGCGAATCCTCGCCTGAAGACGGAAGCCCGCAGGCCCCGAAGACGAGGCCGAGGACTTGGAATCCGCCGACGGATTGCCGCCGATTGGCGGCTCCGTCAAGGTCGAGCTAGACAAGGTGGTGCGCGCCGGCGCGGCTATGTCCGGCACCGTCACCTTCTCCGACGGCGTAACCGGCAATTGGATGCTCGACGCCTACGGACGCCTGGCCCTCACCAAGGTCTCCAAGCCCAACTACCAGCCCTCGAACGCCGACATCTCGGCATTCCAACTCGAACTTCAGCGCAAGATTTCAGGCTACTGATGAAATACAGTCTCGGCCTCATTGGCGCCGGCAAGATGGGCGGCGCAATTCTCTCCGCAGTCAGCGGCGCGGGGCTGGTCGCCCCCGACGCGGCCCTCGCCTGCGACGCACGCGAGGAGGCGCTCGCCCCATTCAAGAAGGGCGGGATGGCCGTCACGTGCGACCCGCTTGAGGTCGCGCGCTCATGCCGCGCCATCCTCCTGGCCGTGAAGCCGCAGGACTTCGACGCCCTCCTGTCATCGATTGCGCCAGTGCTGCGCGGCCACCCGCTTGTAATCTCCATAGCGGCCGGCAAGACGCTCTCGCGGATGCGCTCCCTGCTTGGCGACGGCCCGCGCCTGGTGCGCGTGATGCCCAACCTCGCGGCCCGCGTCGGCCTGGGCGTGATGGCCTACGCGCCCGACGCCTCCGCCACTGCGACCGATGTCAGACGCGTCGAGGCCCTGCTTGGCGCATGCGGCGTCACGATGCGCCTTGACGAGGCGCTCTTTGACGCCGTCACCGCCCTCTCAGGCTCCGGCCCCGCCTTCTTCGCCTACGCCCTTGAGGCGATGGCGCAGGGCGGCGAGGCCCTGGGTCTGCCGCCGGAAGCCGCCGACAAGATGGCGCTCATGACGATGCTAGGGACGGCCAAGTACCTCGTCGAGACGAAGCAGGACACGGCCGCCTTCATCAAGGCCGTCTGCTCGCCGCACGGCACGACCGAAGCCGGCATGAAAGTGCTAAACCGATCGTCTGTGGCCACCACCTACGCCAAGACCCTCGCCGCAGCTGCCAAGCGCAGCGCCGAACTCGCGGGCTAGCGCCGCGACATCGACGCCATCCTCGGCTACTCCGCTGTCTTTGCGAGGGCGGCCCTCTATTCAATGAGAATCTTCCCGTTGACGCGGCGGCCGCTGACGCGCCGGCCATCGGAGAGGGCGAGGTTCTCAAATGAGACATCACGCCACGATTCGGGGCAGCCCTTGAAGAACTCGACCTTCCCGTTCACTTCGTGCGCCATCATTTCGAGGACTGCCGTCGCCGCCGCGCACTGCCCGTCCATCTGCATGACCTGCCCGTCGCCGGCACCGGCGAAACTGCCGAAGGTCGTTATGGCGGAGAAGCCGGGCGCGTAGGCGTTGTGGAGGGAACCATGCCCCGGATTGCAGAAATAGGCGTCCCAGGAGCGCAGAAGCTCCGCCGCCGCCTGTGCGTTGCCGAAATGTGTGTTCAGAATCGACGCCCAAGGCAAACTCCATCCGGCCCACTTGCCAGTACCTTGTTCAACCCATGTCCTGTAAGTGGCCGCTGCGTTTTCCCGACCCTTTGCTGAGGACATGTCCAGCGTGTCGAAGGGGTAGAACCCCGCCATGTGCGAATGGTGGCGGTGCGACTCCGTGAGGTCCTGCCCCTTGAAGAGCTGAATGCCCCTATCCCCAGCGGAACAGGGCGGGAGGCGTCTCTCAACATCGAGCCACATCGCCTCCGGTTCCTCCCCAAGAATCCGCGCCGCGTCGATGAGATCGAGGGCGAGGCGGTGCGCCGCCGCAAGCTGGAAGCTTGGGTCGCGCCCGACTGCATTCGCCATGTTCGAGCCACCCCACTCCGGCGACGGCCCGAGCGGGATGGAAAGAACGCCATCCCTCTCCTCCATGAGGGCGCGGTAAACGACCATCGCGCCCTTCATGAAGTCGTATGCGCCATCACGCAGGAAGGCAACGTCGCCCGAGTAGCGCACATAGCGCATCATCATCGCCGCGACCCACGCGGTTGAGCCATGGTCGATCGTGCCTGTCCAGAAGCCGCCGATGCACACGCCCCGGTCGTCAACGGAATGCGGAAGGGAATATCCGTTCTCCACACCCGCGAATTGCCGCGCGTTGTCACGAAGACGCGGCCGCCACGAAAGCACCATCCTGAAAAGCGGGAGGAGGTTTCTGAAATGCCCGCCGCGATACGCGGGCGAATAGCATTCCTGCACGTTGATGTTGAAATGGTAGTCGCCGTTCCACGGCACGAGGCGGTCGTCTTCGAGCCACACGCCCTGAAGCCCGGCAGGCACGCCGTCGGGGTCGGTCATCGCGCCAAAGCGGTACATGCCGTAGTCGAAAACGCGTTGGATGACGGGGTCAGGCACCTTCACGCGGGCGCCTTCGGCCCAGAACGCCGACCAGTGGACCTCCGACTCCGCGCGGACTTTTTCAAATGAAACGGGAGGACGCATGTCCTCGCGCGCAAGAACCTCCGAAGCGGCGGATGGCGCGCCGCGCCATGTCCGCAACGTCAGCTCCGCCCCCCGCTTTACGAACGCAAGCGCCACCGGCGGATCAGCGGGAAGCTTCCAGCAGAACCCGCCCATGCCCCGGCCAACGTCGTCAAACGTCTCAGCCCTCTTGAAGCCTAGTGGCCTGAGTTTCTCCTCGTAAACGGGGAAGTCCGTGGCGGGAACCGTCCTGGCCTCGAAGGCGACGCCCTCCGGGAACTTCATGGCAAACGTCCCGCCGTCGCGCTTCGTCATGGCAAGCGAGACCGTTCCGCCTTCGGCGAATTCAAGCGAACCAATGCCGGTGAAAGGGTCGAGCGCGCCGCGCGCCAGCGTCCTGCCCGGCACCTTGACGACGATGCGGCCCAGCGGGAGCATGTAGGGGTTGCGCGGCTCCCCTTCCGGCGTTTCCTTCTTGAAGAAGCTCAGGAGACGCCCTTCGTCTCCGGCGCGGATGGCGGAGACTATGTTCGCGTAGTTCTGCTCCTGCGTCCAGGGGTAGCCGCCCCGGTGGTCCCAGAGGTCGGCCCGCCCGACGGTGAGCCTGATTTCATCGCCCCCGCCCCAGACGAGGACGCCCGTCCTCCCGTCGCCGAAGGCGATGCCCTCGTGGCAGCTCCCAAGGCGCGGAAAGTCCCATGTCACTTTCATGTTCATACACCCTTGTCGTTGACAGCTTCCATCCTACCACTTCGCCCCGCAAGGCGCAAATAGGAATACCGCCACTCAGCCCCCCGCAGTCAAATGCGGCTGGCGGCCGTGGCGAACCCGCTGCGGCGGGCTTCACTGCATGTCTTCGTTCTCGAAGAGTTCGGCGACGGGAAGGGACAGGCGGCGGATTTCACGAAGGAAAAGATAGGCGTAGAGGCGCGCGCCTTTCGGGGCCGGGTGGGTTCGGTCGTTCGGGGCGTTCCAGGTCAGCGCCTCCTTTTCACCGGCTTCGCTTGCGGCCTTGCGGGTGAGCGCCCTCATATCGACGAGCGCCACGTCCTTTTCAGCGGCGGTTTCGCGCATGGCGGCGGCCCAGTCGTCGAGGTGGGCGGGATCGCAGAGGGCGCCGTCCTTGAATGTGAGCCGCACGATGGGCGTGGCGAATACGGGCGTGGCGCCCTTCGCGCGCACTTCGTCCGCCATGCGCGCGAGGTTCGCCTTGTATTCTGGAATCGGCGTCGCCACGTCGGGCTTGTCCAGCTTCTGGTCGTTGTGTCCGAACTGGATTACGACGAAATCGCCCGGAGTGAGTTCGGCGAGAATCTTGTCCCATCTGCCTTCGCGCCTGAAGGAGGTCGTCGAGCGCCCGCTGCGCCCGTAGTTGACGATGGAGCATCCCTCGCGCAGCGAAGGGCGCAGCGCAGCACCCCAGCTGCCGTAGGTCGATTCGTCTCCTCCGTGTTCGTCAAGCGTCGAATCTCCGGCGAAGAAAAGGGTCTTGGCTGAGGTGCGCCCTAGGTTAAATCCATCAAGCAACGCGCGCTTGCGGGGGGTGTCATTGACGCGGCGGTACTTGTCGGGATGCTCGGCATTGGGGTTTTCGGCCTCGTGCTCGACGCTCCACCCCGCCCATTCGCGGAAGGCGTGGTAGGTCCAGTCCCAGCCGTATTCCTCGAAGACGGAAATCGCGTCGCGAATCCACTGGTCGGCCCCTGGCGCGTAGCCGACGGCGCTGAACTCGCCCACGTAGATGCGGCACTTGTGCTTCTCCTGGAAGATGCGGACCTGCTTGACGGCGTTGCGGATGTAATCGCGGTCCCAGCCCTTCGATGGGTCTGGCCAGAAGGGGATCTTGCCATTGTGCTTGCGCGCATTGGTCGCCACGCCCTGGTGCGTGAAGGGCTGCGGCGCGTAGAAGTGGCACTGGTAGATGACGTTGTCCATCGCGAGGGGCGAGAGGTAGCGGAAGGCGCCCGGGCTGGCGCCCATGTTGCTCTCGACGACGATGGGCGTCACCTTGTCGATTTCGCGGATGGCCTCGGCGGCGCGGCGCTGGATTTCCCAGTAGTTGATGGGAGCGTAGGAGATTTGCTTCGGCTCGTTCACGAGGTCGTAGCCGTAGAGGGCGGGATGGCCGTTGAAGCGGGTGGCGATGCGCCGCCAAGTCTTGACGAAGGCGTCGGCCCATTTCTTGTCATGGAGCATGTTGGAGTCGCGGTCGCTGGCGCGGAGGCCGCCGGGGAAGGAATGGAGGTCAACGCAAATCTTCATGCCGCGCGCCTGCGCCCACTTGAGGACGTTTTCAAGATTGTCGAGGCGCTTGTCAACCCACGCCCAGTATTCTGGCAGGTCCTGGTTATCCTCGACGGCGAGGAAGCGCCGCATGATCTGGAAGCGCGCCATTGTCGCGCCCCACTGGTGGAGCGTCTCGATGTCGTCCTCTGTCGTGGCGCGGGCCGGCAACATGCATCCGCGCAGCGGGGCGGCGCCTTGCACGGCCTCTGGATAGCGCACCACCCAGTCCTGGTTCACAATGGGGATGCCGCAGTCCTCGTATTCGATTCTCAGCGCCGACAGGTCGAACTCGGCGCGGCCGGTGCATGCCTCCATCCCCAAGATAAACGTGACGACGCCGTCCTTGACACTGGAATCGCGCAGTGGGCTGACGCGCGTAGTGACGTTCGTCCAGCCGTATGTGCCGCGCGCGGTGTTCACCGATCTGTAGATTCGCCCTGCGCCGGTTGGGGACTCGAACATGAACTGCACCTTCACGCCCTGCCAGGGCTCCTTCGGCTCGGAGATGTTCTCCGCGCGGAAGCGGGCGTGCGCGGCGACGCACTTCATCGCCGCCAGCGCCTCGCTAATGTCCAGCGTCGCCGCGCACCAGATGTTGCCCGGGCCGTCCTCGGCGGGGATTTCGGCTATCAGCCGGTCGCCCTCGATCCGAGCCCCCTTTGGCAGCTTCCAATTCAGGTCGCGGGAAGAAATCTCACGCAGAGGCGCAGAGAGCGCAGAGGGTTCAAACGCAAAGACCGCAAGGAAAAAGGACGCGAAGAAACGCGAAGTGCGAATGAGTAAGGTCTTGTTCATGGTTGAGCTTTCCTTTCGTTTTTGACAGAATTCACAAAATTGGCTGGATTATACCGCACACGCAATCAATCGTCTTTCTCGCCGAAAAAGAGCGTTGCAACCTGCCATCCGGGAATGTCGGAAATCCTCACGACGGCCTCGTCCGGCGCCGCGCCCGGTTCGCAGGAAACCGCGACGGGGACTGCCATCTTTGGTCCCTGAAGCAGCGCCCGTCGCGAAACTGGCCGGCGGACGCGCACCCTCAATTCGTCGGTGCCGCCGATGGAGAGATTCAGGATTGTCACGCTGTCTAGCCGCCCGTCCTCTCGGACGCGCGGGAGGATGCGCAAGGGGCGGCACTCGTCGATGCGCACGGGGAACGTTCCGCCCGTCGCGGCGTCGAGGTCGTCAAGCAGCTTCGCGCGGCGGCTGGCAAGCGGGTATTTCTCGATGTCGGAGACATCGACGAGGGCGGGGACTGGAGTCCCCGCTGCAAAGCCCCCGCCAGAAAAGCGCGCCTTGTCGGCATCGGTCATTTCGCGGCGCGACTTGTCGGTGAGATAATAGGCCGAGGCGGCGGGGCCGGCAACCGTCACGGGAACGCCCGCGCAGGCAAGGTCAAAATCCTTGCAGTCGCGCAAGTCGAAGCCGGGAGTCTCGCAAGCCGCCGAGCCGACGAACCGCGCCAGGCCGGCGAGGCGCGTCCGCCGCGTAGATGCGGCCAGTCGCCCGAAATATGGGCGGGCCTCGGCAAGCGTCCGCAGAAAGCGATCGTATTCTTCTATGGGTTCAGGCGCGGCGTGGTCGTACCAGTAGAGGGAAAGGGAGTCGCAACCAGAGGCGAGGGCAAGGGCGCACTCCGTCATGATCGCCCCCGGCGACTTGTGCAGCACATGGCGGGGATATGTTTCCTGCTCGTAGCAGACAGACGCGACAAGGGGAGGGCCGTCCTGCCGCGAGGGCGAGCGCGAAGCGCCGCACTCGCGGGTTCGTTCGGCCTCGCGGGCGACGGAGAGGCACTTCTCGACCATGCCGCGCGGTTCGGCCTCGATGTAGAAGCTGGCGCCGGGCCGGATGCCGACGGGGCGACGCTCCGGCCCCGACAGCGCCTCAAGAAGCGGACGGAAGTCGCACCCGTTGTAGGTGGAATCGGCCCAGATCGCCTGGTAGCCCAGACGGCATGGGCTGCCCAGTTCGTCCGCCGCCGCGCGGACGGTGGCGGCGTAGATGGCAAGCGATTCGGCGTTGAAAGCGGCCCATTCTGCGCGGAGCGGGTCGCGAGGCATGCCAGAGAAAAGCCGCTTCGCCAGTTCCGCCCGCGTCCAGTTCCCGCCCGTCTTCGCGTTGAACGCCGCGAGGCAGCGGTCGCAGAAGCAACCCTGCGGCTTCCATGCGCCTAGCCGCAGGTCGTCGTCAAGCCAGTAGGAGTCCGGGCGAAGGACGCTCAGGATGGCCTTCGCGAACTCGTGCTCGTAGTCCAAGACGAATGGGGAGCGGGGGCATAGAAGGCCGAGGCGATGGCCGTCGGCGTCGATGCGCCAGGCGTCGTCGGGGAAGGACTGCTCCCTCGACTTGGGAGCGCCGTGGTGTGACACGCCATGGCCAAGGGTCAGCCCCTGCTGGTAGGAGAGGCGGATTCCGGCTTCTTCGCACAGCGGACGGAATGCCGCGACCTTTTTCGCGGCGTCCGCCGCGCCCTCTGGCGTCATGCGAAGGCCGCATGAGAACCAGAATTCGTCGCACGCGCCGGGATGCCGCCGGTGGCACTCCATCAGCTTTTCAAAAACCTCCGGGGCGTCGTTGAGGGCGCTCGTGTGCCGGATGACAACCAGAGGCCAGTCAGGGGCGCCTGCGCCATTCAGCGCAAAGGCCGCAAGGGAAACAGACATAAAAAGCGCGGACGAAACCACTCGCGAAGTTTTTCCGACAGGATTCACAGGATTGGCAGGATTCATACAATCGGAAACTCCTTTGCGTTGTTTGTAGCTAAAAGAAATCATGCTCATCATCAAGGGAGGGGAGCGGGTCTATGTCCAGTCCGCATACGCCATCCGCTCCGAGGAGAAGCTCGAAAGCGAACGGCGCGCCTTTTCGCTCGCCGGGGACTCGTTCCGCAAGATCATCGTGCGCGATGACGTTTTGAGTCGAACATTTGATGATTCCGGCATCCTTCATGTGAACTTGCTTGATTTCCTCCTTGACGAAACCATCGTGTGAAGACACGAAGTCCGCAGCGTTTCTTTGACAGGATTCTGTTCCATAAAGAGAGAGCGTTATTGGGGCAGAAGCGACGACGGATGTAAATATCTGGCAGGTATGATACCAACTCCTTACTTTGTTGTAAAGAGCGTGACCAAAATCCATCCATATTCCTTTGCGTTTTTATGACCAAGGAAAATCCTGTTCATGGCGCAGAGATTGAAGGTTTTATGCATGGTTATGGATTCCATTTGCAATATTCTCCGTGCCTCTGTGCCTCTGTGTGACCCTTTAACTGCGACAATTAGGTTCATAGTTCTATTGCAAGATTACGCAAGTTTCCTTTCGTGGATCTGGCAGTTCGGCCAGATCCCAGCCGTTGTCGATGACATTTCGGCCGTTGAGAAGCGATGCGGGCGCGGTGGCGTTGGCGAGGAGCGCGA
>JAGCUY010000081.1 GCA_017962605.1 Kiritimatiellia bacterium
CCAAACGCCGAGCCCGAGCGCCTTCTCCTCGACAATCTCCCCGATGAACTCTACCGCCTCCACTTCCTCGTCGATACGGGTTCCGACACCATACGCCGCGAAGAGGAAATCTCCAAAAAGGCCGGCGACGTGGTTGGCCTCATCTACGACGCGCTCCTGAAGCAATACAAAGACCCCTCCAATCCCGAAAGCCTGAAAAGCCTCAACGAGCTTTGCGTCCGCATCGTGTTCCTCCTTTACGCCGAGGACGCCGACGTTTTCACGCATCTCCAGTTCCACGACTATCTGGCGCGACACGAGACGCGGGACGCTAGACGCGCCCTTATCGACCTCTTCCGTGTCCTCGATACGCCGCCCGACAAGCGCGACCCCTACCTTGAAGCCGACCTCGCCGCCTTCCCCTACGTGAACGGCGGCCTCTTCGCCAACGAGAACATCGAGATACCCCAGTTCACCGACGAAATCCTCGACCTCGTTCTCCGCAAGGGCAGCGAGGACTTCAACTGGAAGGACATTTCACCGACCATCTTCGGCGCGGTCTTTGAAAGCACCCTCAATCCCGAAACGCGCCGCTCCGGCGGGATGCACTACACATCCGTCGCCAACATCCACAAGGTCATAGACCCGCTCTTTCTCGACGCGCTCACGCGCCGGGTGGATGAGGCGCTTTCTGGGACATCCGGGACCTCTGCGACTGGGAGCGGCGCGTCCCAGTTGTCCCAGAGGTCGCAGATGTCCCAGTCCTCCCGCGCCGCCCTTCTCACCCTCCAAGCCGAACTGGCTTCGCTGACCTTCCTCGACCCCGCCTGTGGCTCCGGCAACTTCCTCACCGAGACCTACATCGGCCTCCGCCGCCTTGAAAACAGGATCCTCGCCGCGCTCCTTGGCGGCCAGACGATGCTTGACCTCACCGGCGACATGGTGAAGGTCTCATTGTCGCAATTTCACGGTCTCGAAATCAACGACTTCGCCGTCAAGGTCGCCAAGACAGCGCTCTGGATTGCCGAGAACCAGATGCTCCGCGAAACCGAGGCCATAGCCCACCGCAACCTTGACTTCCTCCCGCTGAAAAACTACGACGGCATCGTGGAGGGCAATGCCCTGCGGCTTGACTGGCCCCGCGCCGATTACATCATTGGCAACCCGCCGTTCGTGGGCGGCAAAATGATGGATGCCGAACAAAAGGAGGACATGCTTTCCATCTTCGGGAGGAAATGGAAGAATCTCGGCAACATGGACTATGTCTGCTGCTGGCACAAGAAGGCTTTCGACCTTATGGCCGCCAATCAAGCAGCCCGCGCCGCGCTCGTCTCCACGAACTCCATAACCCAGGGACAGGCCGTTGCAAGCCTGCTTGGGCCACTCATGGCGCGTGGCCTCGTTATCGACTTCGCACACCGCACCTTCCGCTGGGACAGCGAAAGCAACAGCAAGGCGCACGTCCATTGCGTCATCATCGGCTTCCATTCTGGGGGCGCGGGCGGCCCGCCCGCGAATGGGACGACACGCTTCCAGCGTGTCATGGACGCGCAAGATGCGCATCCTACTAACGCGGGCGAGCCGCCCGCGACCCGACAACTCTTCGATGGAGAGCGCGTATCCTTTGTCCCGCACATCAACGGCTATCTTCTACCGGCGCCGGATGTCGTGATAGACAATCGCACCCGCCCTCTCTGCGATGTCCCGGCCATGGATTTCGGAAACATGCCAAACGACGGCGGCAACCTTCTGCTCACGCCGGAGGAGCGCGAAGCCGTTCTCCGCGAGGAACCCGCCCTGTCCTCCGTGATCCGCCCGTTCATTGGAGCCGTCGAGTTCATCAACCGGAAATGCCGCTACTGTTTCTGGCTTGAAGGCACCAGCCCCGCGTTCCTACGCGCCAGCCCCATCCTGCGCGCCCGTGTGGAGGCCGTCCGCGAACTCCGTCTCGCCAGCACCGCCGCGCCAACCCGTGAAAAGGCGAACATCCCGCACCTCTTCTTCTACATCAGCCATCCCGACACCCCATATTTGATAGTGCCAAGCGTCTCCTCCGAACGCCGCCGCTACATCCCCATCGGCTTCATGGACGCGGGAACCATTGCAAGCAACCTCGTCCTGATTGTCCCAAAGGCCACGCACTACCATTTCGGCGTCCTCACCTCAAACGTCCACATGGCGTGGCTCCGCGCCGTTGGCGGACGATTGAAAAGCGACTATCGCTACTCCAACAAGGTCGTTTACAACAACTTCCCCTGGCCGGAACCGACGGAGGAGCAAGAATCCCGCATCGGAGAGACGGCGAGAGGCATTCTCTCCGCCCGCGAAGCCCATCCCGACTGCACCTTCGCCGACCTCTACGACGAACTCACAATGCCGCCTGACCTTCGCCGCGCCCATCAGGAGAACGACCGCGCGGTGATGGCCGCCTACGGCTTTTCAACGAAGATGACCGAAAGCGAGTGCGTCGCCGAACTCTTCAGGCGCTACCAGGCGCTGGTGGATGCGAAAGGGAAAGGCGCGAAGTAATTTTGGAGGAATGAAGAAATGAGCAAACTCTATCCTTGCCCAGACTGCGGGACACAAGTTTCAAGAAACGCAAATGTCTGCCCAAAATGCGGGCGGCAACTCAATTCCCCGGAGAACATAGCAAAGGGAATTGGTTCTCTTATCGGATTAGCTACGACAATCTGGCTTTTCTGGAAGTTTGGTGTATTCAAAACGCTTTGGGCGATGCTCTGACGCCTGACACGCTTCCTGAATCTGGCCCACAATGGGGAGGGACGCGCTTTGTCGCGTCCGCGCATCGGCCCGGACGAAGCCGGGCCCTCCCTAGCCCCTAGCCACTAGCCCCTATTCCCACATTGGCAACATTGGAATTGGCTATTTTCACACTTTCACATCTCCACATTCTTCTCCCCGTTCCCCGTTCCCCGTTCCCTGTTCCCCGTTCCCCGTTCCCCCTACCCCCCTTGACACGTTTGAGTATGTTGAGTATAATTTTGGCAGAAAATCAAAGTCAGGACTTTGCCGTGGGACGGAAGAAGATACCATTTTCGCTGAACAGGAACGACTCGCGCTCGCTCGTAGAGCAACTCGTCGACGGGCTGCGCGAGGCGATTGTCGCAAATGCCAATTACTCGTAATGACGGCATTTGTGAGCATTGAAGTTGTGGGTATGCGATGAGATGGGCACTTGAAATAGTGGTCTTTCTCGTGTTCGCCGGAATGGCGGCACCCGTCGTCTGGCGATTGCGGGGACTGTCCGTATTGCGTGCCGCTCTTTCGCGCGAACCCCCATACATGCGCGTCGCCGTCTGCGCCTTCTTCGCTGCGGCGGTGATATACGGCGGAGGCAAGGGCGACGGCGATCCGCCACGCAGTGGTGAATCGCCGAATGAAAAATGTAAAATTGAAAATGAAGAATTGGGAACAGGTAATGGGGAACGGGGAACGGGAGATGCGACCCAGCCTCCTCCAATTTTACATTCTACATTTTCAATTTTACATTCGCCAGTCTTCTCGAACCTCTGCTTCACATCGATTGCCGCGACCCCGACTAATGTCGCGCTCGGCATAGGGTGGGACGCGCTAACGAACACCACGGCGGCAATAGACATCTACTCCAAGACGAACCTCCCGGAACGGCTCTGGCGGCATCTCGCCGAGATGGAAGTCGATGTCTCCGACGAGGCCGCCGTTGCGGAGATACCGCTCAACTGGATTGACTGGCCGTCCCGCGTCTTCTTCAGTCTCGGCGACCGCCTCGACAGCGATGGCGATGGTCTGCCAGACGTCTTCGAGGCGCTGGCGCTTGAATCAGACCCCGCCATCGCCGACAGCGACGGCGACGGCGTGCCAGACGGCCAGGAATATGCGCTGGGCACCAATCCAGGCGCCGCAGACACCGATGGTGACCTGCTGCCCGATGGCGAGGAGGTGTCCCTTGGCACGGATCCCGTGGCGGCGGACACCGACGGCGACGAACTGGAGGACTATGAAGAGGTCGGACTTGTGGAGCTCCTCGAAGGCGCGGACTTCCTCTGGTTCGATCTGACCAACGCCGTCGATATGGTAAATGGCCAGACCTTCGCGGATGGCAGGAGTTGGACTGTGCCCTTGGATTACGAACTCGAACTGCATCGGACATTTTACACCAACGCCGTCATTGGGCTGAATGGAATCGTCCATCTCCTCAACCCGCTTGGAAAGGCATCTGCGGCCAAGGTGGATTGCAACCATGAGGGAGGACTTCGCGACAGGGCATGGTCGGACAGACATGCCACTGTCGCCCTCTGCAACGCGCATTTGCGGGCGGACGCCGCCTGGGGGAGCCAAATCCTGTGCGGCTCCGCGAAAACGCCTGGGAATGAGAAGTTCGACATAATCGAGTTCCGCAACGTCGGGCTTGCCGGTGCGGAACACACGAACCAGCTGGTCACCTGCCAGTTCATAATGTCGTGGCTGGATGACGCCGTCCTGTATGCCAGCTACCTTTGCGCCTCGAATGCATTCCGCAGCGCGGACATCCTCTGCGGCGTGCAGATGGGCGAATATCAGCCTCAGGGGCGGGACCGGAGCCGGTATTGCCTGGAATGCCCCGGCGGAATCCCCGGCGACCGGACAACCGTCAAATACACGATAGGGACTGGAACGGACCCGCTTGACCCGGACACGGACCGCGACGGGCTGGGCGACAGCGAGGAGTCCTACGGCTATGAAACCTCCCCATTCCAGCCTGACACCGATGGCGACGGCATGGACGACGGCTGGGAGGTCCTGTATGGCTTCGATCCCCTGACGCACAATGGCAATACGGCGCGGACTGATGACGACGGCGATGCGGACCCGGATGGGGACGGTCTCACAAATGGCGGGGAATGCGCCTACGGCACCAATCCAACCCCTCCCCACACCGACACCGACGGCGACGGCGTTGGCGACGGCGCGGAGGTCTTGCAGGGAACAGACCCTGCGGACGGGAGCGACGGGGGGAGCGTCACCAACGTCATCCGCGTCCAGTTTGAATTTGGCGACTACAGTACCAGCAAATCGGAGAAATACAGGTTGCTGCTCAGGCCTGTGTCCGGCAGCGGCGCGATACCCAAGACCCATTCGTTCCTCAACCAGCGCTACAACGGGACGGACACATACGTCATCCCGCTGAAGCCCGGATGGAAATACGAAGTCACGCTTCGCCACGCCTCCACTGACCCGAACTATCACAACTACCCAACACCCGACTACGACTACCGGCTGCTGATGACGCCGCAGGAGACGCCGACGCGCGTCATTCTCGACGACCCCGACAGCATTTTCGGCACGAACAAGGAGAACCA
>JAGCUY010000002.1 GCA_017962605.1 Kiritimatiellia bacterium
GTTTCCGTAAGGAAGTTGCCGGAACCACAGGCGGGATCGAGAAATGTGAGCGAGGCCAGTTTTTCTTGGAGCGCAAGAAGCTTCGCCTGTGACAATTTTACATTTTCAATTTTCAATTTTACATTTTCCTCGATGGCGGCGAGCTCCGCTCGCAAGCCGTCGAGGAAGAGCGGGTCGATGACCTTGTGGATGTTGGCGACGGAGGTGTAGTGCATCCCGCCGGAGCGGCGCGTCTCCGGGTTGAGCGTCGATTCAAACACCGCGCCGAAGATGGTGGGCGAGATGTCCTTCCAGTCGAAGTCCTCGCTGCCCTTGCGGAGGATGAGGTCGAGAATCCCGTCGGTGAACTGCGGAATCTCAATGTCCTCGTTCGCGAAGAGTCCGCCATTCACGTATGGGAAGGCGGCGAGGTCGGCGTCCAGGTAGGGGTCGCGCCTCTCCGGCGGCGTGTCGAGGACGCGGAACAGGTCGATGAGCGCGGCGCGGGCCTTTTGCGCGGGGTATTGCGCCAGATAGTCGTGGAACTGCAAATGCCTGAAAACATCGGCGTCCTCGGCGTAGAGCAGGAACACCAGCCTGACGCACAGTTCGTTCAGCGATGCAAGCATGGCTGAATGTGCCAATGTGGAAGTGTTGCCAGTTCCATTGTTGCCAGTTTCCAATTGGGTATTGGTATTGGTTATTGGCAACATTTTCACATTTTCACATTTTTCATACTGCTTCAGGAGCGCATCGTAGATGAGGCCCACAACGTCAC
Source organism: Kiritimatiellia bacterium (assembly GCA_017962605.1). Lineage (GTDB taxonomy): Bacteria > Verrucomicrobiota > Kiritimatiellia > RFP12 > JAAYLN01 > RGIG5952. Next base: position 758 of record JAGCUY010000002.1, read on the forward strand.
CGGCCCGCTTGGAGATTTCCTCCTCGCGGCGGATGGTGTCGGAACCCGTATCGACGAGGAAGTGGAGGCGGTAGAGTTCATCGGGGAGATTGTCGAGGAGAAGGCGCTCCGGCTCCGCGTTTGGCTTCTCCATGTCGTAGATGTCGAACTCCGCAAAATTGCAGGTCACGATCCAGCGCGGATGGCGCGAGAGCGGGAGGTCGAGACAGTAGCGCTTGGCTTGCTGGAAGGGCGTCAGGAGTGAGCCGTCGGACTGCGGGATGGCGGCGCGGAGGTTCTTGCCAAGGGACTTCTGCTCGACCATCACGCGGGTGGCTGGGATGTAGCCATCGATGAAGCCGTGGGCGGCGTCGATGTGCGCCTTGTCCTCGAACTCAATGGCCGTTTCAGGACGCCCGACGCCCAGGACGCGGAGCAGCGACAGCCAGAAAGGCTGCGTCTGGCCCTTCTCGTAGCCCCTGCCCCGCCAAAACTCGGCGAACTGGCGGGCTGCGGCCCTGCCCAGCGCAGAGTCGGCGGACACGGGGGATGCGGGAAAACCGACCATGCTATTCGCTGTCCTCCGTTACGCGCATGACCTCCTCCAGCGTGGTCACGCCGTTCAGGACATTGCGGAAGCCGTCCTGGCGCAGGGTGTGCATGCCCTGCTCGATGGCGCGGTGCCGGATGTCTGCGGAGGAGCGGCGCCCAATAATCATGGAGGCGACAGCCTCGGTGACATGCAGAAGTTCGAAGATGCCGCCGCGGCCACGGTAGCCGGTGCCGCTGCAGCGCTCGCAGCCCGCCGCCTCATATACGGTGGAGCCGGAGGGCAGTTCGTCTGGGAGCGCCATGCCGCGCCAAGTGCGGCCTTCGATGGTCATGGGGCGGCGGCAGTCCTTGCAGAGGCGCCGAACGAGGCGCTGCGCCAGCACGCCGGAGACGGCCGACGCCACGAGGAACGGCTCAACGCCCATGTCGATGAGACGCGCGAAGGCGCCGGCGGAGTCGTTGGTGTGGAGGGTGCTCAGCACGAGGTGGCCGGTGAGCGAGGCGTTGATGGCGATTTCGGCCGTCTCGGCGTCGCGGATTTCGCCGACCATGCAGATGTCGGGGTCCTGGCGGAGGAAGGCGCGGAGGATGCGGGCGAAGGTCAGGCCGATCTCGCCCTTGACGGCCACCTGGTTGATGCCGGGCATCTCGTATTCGATCGGGTCCTCGGCGGTGAGGATGCGCACCTCCATGCGGTTGATCTCCTGCAGGAAGGCGTAGAGCGAAGTCGATTTGCCAGAGCCTGTGGGGCCGGTCACGAGGATGATGCCGTTGGGGCGGTGGATGAGCTTGGTGATCAGAGTCTCGTCGTCGGGCTGCATCCCGAGGTCGCCGAGCTTGACCATGCTGCCGCTCTTCTGGAGCAGGCGGAGCGAGACGCTCTCGCCGTATGCGGTGGGCATGGTCGAGACGCGGATGTCGATGTCCTCGCCATTGACGCGGATGCCGATGCGGCCGTCCATCGGCATGCGCTTCTCGGCGATGTCGAGATTTGCCATGACCTTGAGGCGCGAGGTGATGGCGGCCTGGAGGCGGTTGAGCTGCGGCGGCATATCGACCTTGTGCAGCATGCCGTCGATGCGGTAGCGGATGCGCAACTCGTCCTCCATCGGCTCGAAGTGGATGTCCGTGGCGCCCTGGCGGTCGGCCTCGGCGATGATCTGGTTCACGAACTTGACGATGGAGGCTTCCTGGCCGAGCTGGGAGATGTCGTTTTTCGAGAAGTCGGAGTCGGCGTCGATATCGACGATTCCGCCCTCCTTCTCGATGGCGTCAAGGGTATCCGCGCCTACGCCGTAGAACTTGCGCGCAGACTTCTCGATGTCGCGGCGCGGCGCAAGGACGAGGCGGATGGGCATTGCGACGGCGAGGCGCAGGCCGTCGGCCATCGCGGTGTTGAAGGGGTCGGAGGTCGCGACGTCGAGGCGGCCGTTGGCGATGCGCACGGGAACGACGCTGTATTGGAACACGGCGCGCGCGGGAAGCGCGGCGATGGCATCCTTGTCCGGCTTTTCATCGGCAAGGTCGGCGAATGGCATGGCGAGGGCGTCTGCGAGCTTGCGGAGGAGGGCCTCCTCGCTGGCTCCGGAAGCGGCGACTGCGGCGGCGACGATGCCGCCCTCGGTATCTGGTGCGGCGGCAATGGCGCGCCCGGCCTGCTCTTCGTTCACCAGACCGGTGGCGACCAGCAGCCTTGCGATAAGATTTTGGTTTTCGGCCATATTGCTAGAAAGTATAGCAAAACGCGGGGAAACATGCCACGGATGTTGGCGCAGTCAAAAGACGGTGTCGGATTGGCGGCGACTTTGTTCTTCAGTTCCTCCTCGCGGATTGTCGGGGCGTAGGGCATTGGTGGTTATTCTACCGGTAAAAAATTTAGAAGGATTTTCAATCCTAATCATCTCCTGTTAGACAACCTTCGATTTTCCATTCACCATACCAGTCACCCACTTGCGTTTCGCATGGGCTTTTCATAGTTCAAGAAAGGAGATTAGTTGTATTCGAAAATTGAGATGACCTTCCCATCCTTGATTTCAATGTCAATCCCGCAATTGAACTCGAAATTCACATTGTAGGAGATGTATTCAACTCCATCACGTGAATTGACGCCCTTAAAATTTGTTGTGCCCATTATATCAACAAGTTCTTCGTAAGACATGCCGATGTAAAGTTTCTTCATCAGATGCGGAATAGCCATCTCCTGCAAATCTGGTATTTTAGTTTTCCACGCAAAGGACGGACAAAGCACAGGTAACTTCAAATAAGAAACCACTAGAACGACCAACACCATGTGTGTTGCACCCACACCCAGAAGCACTTTCCAAATTAAATGGGTTTTCATTGTTTGCAGTTACCGGAAAAAGGTTTCGAAGAAATCAACAAATGAGCCTATGGAACCCAGAAGAATCATGATGGCGGATTTGGTGTCCTGAAAGCCGGTCTTCACAATTACAGCATCGTCGAGACAGGAAACCTCCATGTGTTTTACAATATCCTTCTTCATCGCAAGGAGAACGTTGCGGAGGGTGCTGTCATTGCCGCCTGACGATTGCCTGAACCTTTCAACCATGTCCGCGATGCCTTCAGGAGTTTTCGCCGCAAGAAACGCCTTTGCGAGGGATTCCGCATCCGTCGAGTCCGCGCATGAGAACTTCAACTCTGCGGAAAAGGTTTGTCGGCCGAGGAATATCGAAAGCTCGAAACTGCGAATCCTGTCGGCGATGTATTCAGTGCCAATCGGATAAAGTCCACGATACAAATGCCTTGCCATTTCCGACAGCGGCCTTTCGTCAACAAGCCAAATGCGGGCAACCTCTTGGTCTGCGAGACACCCCATGCCGGAAAAACTGGCAGCAAGTGGGGCGTCAACATTGTAGCATTCCCATTCCCTTGACGCGCCGGAACCGAAGAATGCCATTTTCCGGTCACCTGGGACGCAACGGACGATGTGGCTTGTCACTTTCCCCCGTTTCTTTACGGCATTGAATATGCGGTGGCCGAAGACCGAGTCCCGTTGCCATTCGAGGCCGTTTGCCATGGCGACATCCCCGATACGATTCCAGTCACATCCATCAACGGCTGCGGCAACCGACCATATTTGCTGGGTGATGGACTGCCTGTCGCTGACATAGAACTCAGCCGCGCGCAATCCGCATAGCACCCAGTGGAAATCCTGCGGCTTCATTTCCGTGTCCACGATGCCCTTTGCGAATATGCGCCCGACGTTTTTCATTCCCTCCCCCGTGCTTTCGCCAAACACTTTGCCGCGAACAGAATCGTCTATGGCGTCGGACGCAATAGTTCCAAGATCGGCTCCGCTTCGCCGGATGCCGTCAAAGTCGATGAGAATGGCGATGTCGGTGCCGTCTGCGACGCGGACGTCCAAATCTTCGGCGGGCAGCATCTGCGCAATGCCGACAATCGCGATGAGCAGAAATCTATTGGGGAAGAATGATGTTTGCATATTTAGTGCCTTTCGTGGGTGTGAGAACTATGCAGGATACAATCTATCTTTTGAAATCAAAAGGGGACGTTATATCCCCATCTATTCTTCTGTCGCCGGAAGTCTTGTTGAAGAACCATTCCATCCGAATTCCTCCAGGCCAGCACTCGATGTTGCGAATCACCCCGTAGTGCGGCTTTTCTCCGCTGGATGCATCATACGGTGTTTGAAATACGATATATTGCCCCTCCTTGGGATTGGAGTCGAAGAAGATTGCATGGCGCGATCTGGCGAAGGAGAACTCCAGTTTCTGCGCGTCAAACGACTCGGGAGCTTCATGGCAAAACGGCATAGCGGACGATTTCTTCTCGTTCAAAAGCGACACCCCGCCGTTGGGCGAAGCCGAAAATGCAAA
>JAGCUY010000011.1 GCA_017962605.1 Kiritimatiellia bacterium
GAATCGCCGACGACTTCATTGGCGCCAATGACGGCGTCTCCTCCACGGGCCTCCTGTTGGCGCTTGCGCGCTGGTTCAAGGAGAATCCCGCCGACGGCCCCGGACCCACGATCTCCTTCGCCTTCCTCGACGGCGAGGAGTGCGCCGAGGAATACGGGCCGCACGACGGCCTCCACGGCAGCCGCCGCCTGGCGGCGCAGATGAAGGCGGCGCGCACTCGCATCGACGCGGTGATACTCCTCGACATGGTCGGGGACGCCGACCTGTCGCTCACAATCCCCTCTAACGTGGACGGACGCCTCATGGCGACGCTGAATCAGTCGGCCTCGCGCCTTGGCCTGCGCGACCGCGTGAAGCGCCACTACGCGGACATGCTGGACGACCACCAGCCCTTCCTGGACCTGGGCTATCCGGCGATAGACATAATCGACTTCGAATACGGCTCCGCGCCCGGCGAGAATGACTACTGGCACACGCCGGAGGACACGGTCGAGAAAATCTCCGACGCGACGCTGGACGCCGTCGGCGCCATCGTCATAGACATGGTGCGAAATTTGTAGCGGCGCAAGGCCGCTACTTCTGCAGCCAGTTGCCGTCGGCGGCCTGATACCAGACGCCGCTGCCGGCGGGAAGGCGGTCGACGAACTTCGCGGCCGCGGCGGCGGCTACCTCGTCGTAAGGGCTTCCGTTCTCGTTGGCCATGGCGGTCAGGCGCTCCTTGCGCTTGGAGTTGGCCTCTGTGACGTACTCGAACTCCGCCGAGGTAAGCGCGCCGCGCGGGACGAGCATGGACTTGTTGTCGATGCCGATCTTCCCGCTGTCAAGCATGTCCTTGATGCTGGGCTTCTCCTCCGCAGCGACCATCTCCTCAAGCTGCTTGTCGAGCTTGAGGTTGATGTTCAGGTTGATTTCAATGGGCTTCACCTCGTGCTGCGTCTTAACTGAAAGGCAGCCTACGAGGGCGAGCGCGGCAATGGCGGGAATGGCAATTGACTTGTTCATGTTCGACTTTCGACTTTTCGACTTTTCAACTTCTCAACTTTTCAACCTCACTACGGGCGCGAGAATGCGCCGGGCAGGTTGATGCTGGATTCGTTGGGGTCGGGAGCGGCCCAGGGCATGGCGTTATCGTCGTTCGCGACGCAGCCGGAGAGCGCGGCAAGCGCGAGAAGCGCCAGCGCAAGCAGAGCGGCCGCCGGTTTCCCGGCGGCCGTCTTCCCAAATTCAACTTGGGTGCTAGCCATTTTGGCCTCCATCTTAGTTGAAGACCACGTCGCCAACCTTCACCGGCTTCTGCTGCCAATCGGTGAGGATGTCGGCGATCACGAGGTTCTTCTCCTTGAGGATCTGGCGCAGCTTCAGGCGCGTGACGAAAGCCTCGTCAGGCGATCCGCCTTCGGCGCGGCGCACCATGACCTCGCAGGCCGGAAGGGCCCGGTCGCGGTTCTCGCCGATGAGCTCGGTGACGAACTCGGGCGTGAACTCGATGACGGCATACTTCCACTCCTCGTTGCTGCTGACGATGCGGCCCTTGTCGCCGGGGGTGAGGGAGCCTTCCTGGAAGGGGGCGTCAGAGGTCTGCACGACCTTGAGGCCGCCGCCGGCGCCCTTGAGCTCGCGGATGATCTGCTCCTGCTCCTCGACGCGCGCCGTGAGCTCGGTGATGTTCTCCTGGAGCGTGGCGTTGGTGTCGGTGAGCTCCTCGACCTGCGCCTGGGCGGCCGTGAGCTTGCCGTTGGCGGCGGTGAGCTTTGAGGAGATGTCGCGCACCTCGCCGCCGAGGCGCATGACCTCGCCGTTGAGGCTCTCGATCGCGCGCTTGTCGGCGCGGGCGCTCTGCTTCTGGCGGTTGAGGTCCTCAATCGTCGAGACGAGCTCGGCGCGGACGCTCGACAGCTCGGAGCGAGTCGCGAGGAGATTGTTGTACTGCGCCTTGGCCCTGTCCTGGGCGCGCTTGAGAAGCTCGTCCATCGTGCCGGCGCCCTCGGTGGAGGGGCTGCCGGTCAGGGCGTTGATCTCATACTTGCCATCGGCCCCGACCTTGAAATACTGGCGGAGCTGGAGGCGCATCGCCTGCGAGCCGTAGGAGAGCATCGGGGGCGGTTCGCCGCGGCCCTCGAGCTTGGCCTTGTAGCCGCTCCAGAAATCGGCGCGCTCAGGCGTCGCCAGGTCGCGGCTCGTCACCGGCGAGATGTCGCGCTCGGGATACGACGGCGCCTGCTCGTCAGGCAGGTCTTCCGCCTCAAGTGTGCCGGCAAGGCGTATCACGGCCTCCTCCAGCGCATGCGCCCGTCCAGCCAGCGCCTCGCGTTTGCTGTAGTTCTTCGATGCGAAGAACAGCGCGGCCAGGCCGAGAAGAGCAATCAGAACAACCAGGACTCGTAGGACTTTACCCATGACTTCGTTACCTCGTTAATTTGTTAAGTAGGAAATTCAAATTTATTCAATGCTACACTATTTCCACGCAACTCGCAAGTAAAATTTTTTTGAGGGGAAAATTTTTTCTTGCGCTTTCCCGTTTTTTTGGTATCATGGATGTGTCGCTCGTTTCTATGTATAGCAACAGCGCGACGCGTCCGGCGCCATTGCCGGACGCACCCCCAAGAAGGAAAGGCAAGACCAAAATGAACAAGATGACACTCGCCGCAGCCGCCATATTGCTGGCCGCCACGGCCTCGCTGGCGGAAGAGGGCGCCCCCGCCCCCGCCGCAGTCCAGGACTCCTCCTCCGCGCATGGACTCCCCCTCCGCATTTACGGAGACTTCAGGGCCCGCCAGGAAAAATGGAATTTCATCCCGATCCCCACCGCAGAGCCGAACATCACCCGCGGCGGCTACAACAATTCCTTCCGCTACCGCACGCGCCTCGGCGCGGCGCTCGACATCGCGGACAACGCAACCGTCAACCTGCGCCTCGTGAACATGGTCTATAACACCACCGACGGCGCCGACGCCTTCTCGTGGCCTGACGAGCTTTCGCTCGACAACGCCAACCTTGAACTGCGCGGCATCACCGGCGAGGGCTCGCGCCTCGTCCTCGGCCGCCAGGACATAATCCTCGGCTCTGGCCGCCTCGTCCTGGAGGGCACGCCGCTCGACGCCTCGCGCACGACTTTCTTCGACGGCGTCTTCCTCCACCAGCCATTCGACGGCGCCTTCTCGGCTGACGCCTTCGCCATCTACAACCGCGACGAGGACGACCTCGCCATCGGCCATGAGCACCGCAAGCTGCGCGGCTACTCGCCGGCGGTGGACGGGCGCGACGAGGCCGCCGCCGCAGTCTTCCTCAACGGCGCGCTGCTGGACGGCTTCCTCCCCGGTTCGCTCTACTACATCTGGAAGCACGAGACGAGCGCCCGCAACGCCGCAGGCGAGAATGTCCCCAACGCCGACATCCACACCGTCGGCGCAATCGTCCGGCCGAAGTTCACCGATCGCCTCACCGGCGAACTCGAATACGCGCATCAGTTCGACCCAGCCTCCGACAACGGCATCGACGCCGCCCTCGCCTTCGCATCAATTAAATACACTGCCAAGGGCACGACCCTCACGCCTTACATCGGCGCGAACATCGGATACCTTTCCGGAGACGATCCCGACTCCAAGCGCAATGAGGCGTTCAACCCGATCTTCTCCAGGTATCCCTTCCTGAGCGAACTCGTGGTTTACTGCTTCGACACCGAGGGCGCCGCCAACTGGAACAACCTCATCTACCCGCACCTCTCCGCAGGGCTGCGCAGCGAAACGGGCTGCGCCCTCGACCTCACCGCCGGGACGATGCGCGCCGACGAGCGCAACGGCGCCGGCGGCGGCCGCGACCGCGGCGACCTCTACATGGCGCAGTTCAACTTCCCGATCTTCGCAGGCTTTGAAGGCGGGCGCGGCAAGACGGCCGGGCACTTCCGCGTGGAACTCTTCGACCCCGGCGACTACTACACGTCTGACCGCACGGCCTACTACTTCCGGTGGGAGATCCTTGTCTCCTTCTAGCCCTTACGGCGGGGTGAGAAGGATGCGTGCGCCCATGGGGCGGGGCGCGTTCAGCGCCTCGCCCGGGGCGAGGGTGACCGGCGCCGTCCTGGGCCTGAATGGAATGTCCGCGTGCTGGGAGCCGTCGGCCTCCGTCCAAAGGTTGAAGCCGTCGGCGCTCTCGTCGTGCGAAATCGCCCCGTAGCGTGCGCCGTCGGCCAGCCGCCAGTGCGACTCGTTCCAGCCCTTCCACACGTTCACCGGCATTGGAACGCGCACTGGCGGCGCGTCGCCTCCGGCGATGGGGCAGAGGAAAATCTTCTGCACGCTGAGCGGCTCGCCGCCGAGGTTTTTCACAGATAGTATTTCGGCGAGGATGTCCGGGTTGTCCGGCGCGAGGGTGAGGCGGATTGCGATGGCGAAAGAGGCTCCTGATGCGTCCTTTTCACCAATAAGCGTTACTGAAGCGTAGCCGGTGGCTTGGTCGGTGGCGCCTTTTGCCGAGACGAGGCGCGTAACTGGCGGCCAGGATGGCGCCGTAGTCATGACGCGGGCGTTGAGGCTTCCGTAGAGGCGCCCGTCGCGCGCCAGCTCGTCAACCATCGACGACGAGCCTATGCGCCCGGAGAGGCGGATGCCGGCGGCGTTGGTGAGCGACCAGCGGTCGCCTTCGAGCGCGAAGGCGACCGCGTCTGCCGGGGACGGTGCCCCGGCGGCAACACTCTTACGGGCGGTCGCAAAGAACTTCTCGCGCTCGCTTTTTTGCTGTTGTCCGCTTGTTGTCTCCACACTGCTCCTCACTCGTTGCTTGCCACTTTCCGGCTCTGTGCGGAGCCGCGTCGCGTCGCGGTGCAGCCGAGTGAACATTTCCGTGAGGGCGGGGTAGGGGACGCCTTCCTCGCTGACGAGACCGTAGTTGCAGTCCTCGTGGAAATACTTGTTGAAGCCGAGGGCGGGCTGGTCAACCCACATGAACCAGGCGTGACCCACCATGAAGGGCATGGAGAGGAGCGTCCTGGCGAAGAGTTCGGCCGCCTCGACGCGCTCCGCCTGAGTGCGGAAGCGCTGGCCCGCGCCGTCGGAGCAGGGGCGTCCGGTGTCGAGGGCGGAGAAGCTCCACTCGGTGATGAGGAGCGGCGCGCCGACCTTGTCGTGGAAGTCGCGGAGGACATCGGCCATCGGGCGGCCGTCCCTGCGGTTGAAGACGACGCCTTGGTCGAGGTCGGCCCAGGGGTAGTAGTTGAAGGTTACGATGTCGCAGTGGCGCGCGGCGGCCTTCAGCACGGCCTCGTGCGCCCCAAGGCCGGCGAAGCGGCAGCCCAGCACCATGTGGTTGGGGTCGTGGCGCCGCAAGGCCTCGGCGGCCACGGAGAAGTAGCGCTCGGCGACCAGGCTCAGAAAGCCAACCTTGGTTTCGTGGGAGACGGTCTGAACTGTCGATTGCAGTCGATTGCAGTCGGTTGCAGTCGATTGCAGTCGATAGGCATCGAGCCACTGCTCGAGCGCCTTTCTGGCGCTGTGCCCTTCCGGCAAGGCCGCGACGGCGTCGAACATCCCTTCGTCGCGGTTGCGGGATACGCCGCCCCAGGAGAGTTCGTTGTCCAGGTAGTAGCCGAGGAGGTTCGGGTCGTCGCGGTATTTCTCCGCGGCGCGGGCGGCTGCGCGGTCCCATGCGGCCTCGAAGTCTGGATGGAAGACATTGGGGAAGGCGGTGCCGGGGCGGTTGAGGCCGGGGGAGATGGCCTTCTCCTTGTCCTTGTCGTGGGCGAGGCTGTAGCCGACGTTGAGCATGGCCGTGTGGGCAAAGCCGCGCGGGGCGAGGAGGGCGTCGTCGCAGCCGGAGCCGAGGAAGTTGAATCCCCATGTGTGGAGGCGCGTGGCCGTCTCGTCGGCCCACGCCTCGCGGGAGGGGTAGTTGGTCTCGACGAAGCGCCCGTAGGGCGAGTAGCCCAGCGCCTCGCAGTGGAAGCCGGCGGGCCAGACCCAGTCGACGCCCGCCAGCACCGCTGGCCGCCCGTCCGGGGCGACGGCCCAGTCTCGCCCGTCGATCTTCTCGACATGCCAGAAGCCCGTGGTGCTGGCGGCGGATGTGACCGCCGCCAATAGAATGGACAATGCAGGCCGCACAATGCGGAATGTCTGATGCGGAATGAACGGTTTCATTCGTCAGCCGATGGACTCTCCATGTCCGCCGCCAGTTCCAGGCAGGAGGCGGAGTAAACCATGCAGTTCACCCAGTCGCTGCCGCCGCGCGAGTCGAAGTAGGTCGGAATCGTGCCGTCGGCCCGCTGGTTGCGGACGAGGTTGTCGGCAAGCGCCTTCGCCTTCTCGCGGTAGAGTGCGTTGCCGATTGCCTTGTATGCCGCCGAAAAGGCGCGGACCATGTCGCCCATAGAGGCGTCGATTGGCGTGTAGTAGTCGTATTGCTCCAGCGCGGTCGGCATCTTCCAGTGCTGCCAGTCCATGTTGTGGATGGGATCGCCCCACACAGTGAACTGGTCCTCGCACCAATCGACCATTTCGCAGGCTTCGGCATTGCGGCCAAGCGCGAAGAGGCGAAGCGCCGTATCTACGGCTACGCCCTTCTGGAGGTCCTGGTAGGGCGGCATGGGGTCCATGTCCTCGAACTGGCCGTCCCAGTTCCACGTGGTCGCCGGGCCGTCAAGGACAAATGCGAAGGCGCGGTCGCGGGCCGCCACGAACGAGGCGTCGCCTGTCGCCTCAATGGCGCGGTCGAACATCCCGAGGAGGTAGCGGCTGGGCACGAGGCGGTTGGCGCGGACCGGCGAACCGTCTTTTTCAAGGACCTTCAGCGGCCAGGTGCCGTCCTCGCCCTGAAGGCGCACGTAGGTGCGCGCGATGTCCAGCGCGGCTTCGCGGTAGCGGCCCGCAAGTGCGGCGCTTTGCGCTCGCCCTTGCGGCAGGACGCCTGTGGCGCAATCCAGGGCGGCGGCGAGGTCGAAGTAGGCGAGCGCCGCATGGGCGGGGTAGCCGAGCATGTTCTGCCCTGCGTACTTCACCGCTATGTCGCGGCGGTCGCCCCAGTAGGTCGGCGGGAAGTAGGCGAGCGGCGCGTCCGGCGGCTGGCTGTGCGCGATGAGCCAGTCGGCCATCTTGCGGGCGATGGCGAGCGCGTCTGGCGCGTCCTTCGGCTCCGCCGCCGCATGGCGGCAGAGCGCGCGGATCATGGAGCTGAGGATCTTCGCCGGGTAGCAGTAGAGGTCGTAGCCCTGCGGGGGATCGTCGGAGGTGCGCCAGCCCTGGACCTGCGGCATGTTGAATACCGCCGCATAGACCTTGCCGGCTGCCTGGCGGTAGCCAAGCGGCGCGGCGGGGTAGGGGCCGTGGAAGACGGCGGCGCGGTAGAAGCGCCGCTCGGACGCCGGTGCGGCGAGCGGGGCCCCGTCCGCGTCGAGCGCCTCGACGCGGAGCGTGTAGTAGCCGGGGGCAAGCGAATCCCAGGCCGCCGCGTCGAGCGGCAGCCAGGGATGCGGCGCAAGCCATGAGTGCGTCAAGTGGGGCGAGTTCTCCGAGCGAGCCGACTCGTCGGCATTCGACTGCTCTCGATTGCCCTCGATTGTGAACTTGTATTCCCCCGCGCCGGGAATCTCCTTGAAGTCGAAGGCCGGCGGGTGGATGAATGCCTTGGAGTATGCGTTCCAGAAGGGGCGGATGCCTGGTTCGCCTGCGCGGATGGGAGTTTTCGCCTGTGTTCGCGCGGCGGCGTTGATGGTCGGCCAGTCGGTAGCGCCTGCGGCGGCGGCCATTGCGGATAAGGTTAGCATGGCTGTGAACTTGACTGTCATGATAAATATGGACTGGCGACCATTATACCATCATTAGTAGAGGACTATCACGAAGGGGTTCGACACCCAGTTCTTGAGAGTGAACTCAATCTGCGGTGCGCACGAGACCCCCTGCGACCGCTCGCGGGAGATGAAGCCGAAGTTCCATCCGCCCGTACTGTAGGTCGCGGTGTGAAGCGTAATGTGCGCTTCGCCCGCCGCGCGCGCCGCCCTGATTGCGGCTGCCACGTCGAACTCCACAGGCACGTCCGGCGTCAGATCGCCGCTTGTGTTGTAGTCATAGACGCCAAGCGAGATTTCATCCCGTCGCCATTCGTCGGGATGGTTGCTGCTGTCGCCGTGTGCCTGCGGCGTCGCCCAGCCATTGTTGAAAACGCCGTTCCAGGCGGGGGCGTTGGCGTCGGACCACTCGAAATCGGGATACTCCAGCAGATCCAAGTGGGCGTTTGCGCCTCCGTTCCCGGCGGGGCCGGTCGGGAAAAGCTTCAGCGTTGCGGACGCGAACCGCTCCGGCATCTCCGAGAGGTCGAAGCGGTAGAATCCTTCGCGGACGCCGCCGGAGTTGTCTCCGTTGTCGTATTTGTGGACGAGCGTTGCCGCCGTGCCGAATTGCGTGTTGGCGTTGCCGCCGTTCTGCACGTAGGTGTCGGCGCAGGCGAAGACCGTCTTTTTCGCATCAAACGCAACGGTGGCCTCGACAGCGGTGGAGGAGCCGTCGGCGGCGTCGTATCCGGTGATGCGATAGGTGTGTGCGACACCTGGCTCGGCAGTTGCATCAAGGCAGGTCGTCTCCGAAAGGGCCGATGCGACCGCCTTCCAGGAGCCGTCGCCGTTCTGGCGCTCAACCGTGTATTCGCCATGGCCCGATGGCAGCGGCGACCACGCGAGGCGGAGGGCGGGCGTCGCGCCGCTTTCGTCAAGCGAGGCCGTGACGCGCGCGCCGAATTTTGCATCAGGGTCGGGGAAGATCAGCATGGCGGGGGAACCGCTTTGCCCTTTGTAGATTTCCGGCCAGTTGACGTTGCTGAAGAGACCCAGCGTCATCATCCGCCCGGCGGCGGCCGCGGCGCGGGCGGCAGCCGTCACATCGACCTCGAAATACGTGCCGCCGCCTTTGGACTGAGTGAGCTTCACGGACGCGATTTCGCCGTCAAGCGCCGTGCCGTCAACCACGGACGCCGGCTGCGGGAACCACGGCCCGGTCGTGTTCCACGTGAGGTTTGTCGCGTTCCAGCGGTCCGTCGTCCACGCCGCCACGCGCAACGCACCGTCACCGGCTACGATTGAATTGCGCGACAAGACACGGAAGCGCACGTACTCCGCGTTTTCCAAGCCAGACGGGTCGAAGAGCATCAGGCCGTATTCCACGTTGTTGCCGGTGCAGCCGATCTGCAGGTAGTCCCAGTTGCGACCTTCCATCCACGTGAAGTAGGCCGTGTCCTTCTCGTACGTACCGACGAACGTCTCCTGAACGGGTGTACGTGTCGTGAGCGCGGCGTCCACCCTGGGCGTGACGAGAAGGCGTGGGCGGTGCTCCTCCTTGGCGTATTCGCGAGGGCAGATGAAGAAGTAGCGCTTGCTGTCGGAGGGATTTCGCCAGATGTGAAGCGAAAGCGTATCCCCGCCGGCGGCAAGGACCTGATTGACAAGCGTCGTGACGTCCACGGTATAGGACCTGTTAGCGGCAGACGACGGACCTCGAACGGCATTTGATGGCGTTTCCGATTCACAGGAGCGGTTGACGGCGGTGCCGGTCTGCGTCTGTGCGTTGTTCCACGTCAATGTCATCTCGTCCCAATCGGTCTTTCCGGTGAGCTCGAATTGGATGCCGTCGTCGGAAGTGTAGGCGTGGTCGGCAGACGTCGACGGATAGGTATGGAGCAGGAAAACGGCGGAATCGACGGCTGGCGCGCTGACATTCGAAAGGTCGAACTTGATGAAGGCCTCGCGCCGTCCGTTGCAGTCAACCATGACGGCATCGTCCGCAGAACCGAAATTCTGATTGGCTTTGCCGCTTTGGACATGGGTGTCTGCCGAAGCGACAATCGTCAGCGAGGAAGCGGATGCGTCGACGGCACCCGTGAACTCAAGCGTCGGGCGCAGCGTCTCGTCCTCACGGTCGGACGAGGCGAATGCGAGCGGGGTCGTATCTCCGCTGGAGCTATCCCACGAAGTGCAGACGTGCAGCGCGAGGCGTCCCTGCGGTGCTGCGGCCTTGACGGCCTCCGTCACATCAACCTCACACCAACTGTTCTGTGAGCCGGCGGGAACCTCGACATATCCAGCGACACTCGCATCGTTCGTCGCGAGAATCGGCGACGGCGCGGTGCGGAACTCGTCAGGAAGAGAGTTCCACGTAAGCGTGGTCTCGTTCCAGCGGTCGTTGCGCATGACGCGGAAGTAGAGCGGCCACGTGACTCCGTTCGTCGTCCCACACTGCGTGATGTAGAACTTGATCTTCGCGGCGGTGACATTCGCAAGTCCGGAGACATCGAACATCATGCAGCCCTCACGACCGTTGCCGACAATGACGCTGACACTGTCGCCGGAAGCCGTGTCGCGGTAACCGTTGTTATAGTTCACGAACGTGTCCTGCACCGGCAGGCGCTCCGTCCAAGCGTCATCGGCCCACGCCGCGCCGTGGATGGTTGCGGCAACCACGCAGACGAACAGCAACCGTTCGAGTCCCGATGGTTTTATGCTTGACATTTTGGTGCATCCTTTCATGTTCGGGATAGTTCCCCACTGGTTGAAATAAGTCTATTAACTACTATTCCATGGCGTTTCAGGACACCATGTCCCAAAACGATTGCGCATGATAGCATAAGACAC
>JAGCUY010000082.1 GCA_017962605.1 Kiritimatiellia bacterium
ACAACTCCAAGGTGCTGGCGGCGACGGGACGGTCGCAGTCCGACCTCATGCCACTCGCCAAGGGATTGGAAACGGAACTCGCCCACGTCCCCCGCGACTACGACTGGAAGGCGCCGTGGCTCGACGCGGCCGGCGGCCGCATGGACGCCTGGCTCGCCGCGCGGTAAGGCTCTTCCTGTAACATGGATGTTCCCTTGAAAAGAGCTCGACTCGTGTAAGAAAGGGTTCCAATGGCGAAGACAGCCAATCTAGCCAAGGCGAAGGAGAATAAGAACGACGAGTTCTATACTCAGTGGGCAGACATCCAGAAGGAGGTCAACGCCTATCTGGAATATGACCCCGACACCTTCCGCGGCAAGTCCGTGCTGCTTCCCTGCGATGATCCGGAATGGAGCAACTTCACCAAGTTCTTCGCCCAGAATTTCGAGACGTTCGGCCTGAAGCGCCTCGTCTCCACCAGCTACGCATTCGCAAGCAAGAACATCCCGGCACCTGTGCGCAACAAGCATGGTTATTGGCAGCCTTCCCTCTTCGAAAGAGACTCGCCGCAGTTCGATGCCGAGAAGTCTCCAAAGCGAGGGAAGATATTCGTCCTGGACAGCGACACGAACGGCAACGGCCGCATCGACATTGAAGACCTGAAGTGGTCTTACCTTGAAGGCAACGGCGACTTCATGTCCGACGAGGTGAAGCGCCTCCGCGACGAGGCCGACATTATCGTTACCAACCCTCCCTTCTCCCTCTTCCATGAATTTATCAACTGGCTGACGGAGGGAAATGTCTCATCCGCAAAAAGAAAGTTCCTTATTATCGGCGCAATGAACGCCATCAAATATAAAGAGGTCTTTCCCCTTATCATGCAGGGAAAACTGTGGCTGGGAAATGGCTTCCAGAATGGCAATGCCTTTTTCCGCCCACTCGCGAGCGGGGCTGGCGATTATGTCGATGGCGTCTTTGACCCTTCAACTGGTCTTGTGAAGTTTCGCAACTGCTGCTGGTTCACAAACCTTGACCACGGGCGGCGGCACAGGCCGTTGGAGCTGATGGCATGGGATGAGAACGTGAAGCACAGCCGCCACAAGGAGATTCGCGGCAAAGGCTATGAACGCTATGACAACTTCGACGCAATCGAAGTGCCGTTCGTAGATGCCATTCCCGGCGACTACGAAGGGACAATGGGCGTTCCGATTTCCTTCCTCGACAAGCACTGCCCGAAACAATTCGAAATTGTCGGCATCACGCAGTCATGGTATGGTGCGGCGAGCAAGACATACCCGCGCCAGATCCAGGTGGACAAGACAGGGAGGCGCAGCGAGGTCACGAAACTCAACGATGGCCCCGTGCTGGAACTTCCCGGCCCAACGCATGGCGAAACCTACTACGAGGTCGGCGGCAAATTCTACACGCAGGTTTACGCAAGGATACTGATTCGAAAAAAAGCGGGAATAAATGCAGATAAAAAAACTTAAAAATTTTTCTTGTATTTTTCATGTTTTTTTGCAATAATTTTAACCAACATACGCGCCGAGTTTCTTGTCCGTTCCTTTCGAGCCTCGGACAATGCTCATAAAGGGCGCGTTCTTTTTTGCCATGCCTAAGATAGATTACACAAAGCCCTGGCTAAATGTGCCAGACCAAGTGGCGAAGCTAAAGGCGCGCGGCCTTGCGTCATCTGCGGCCATATGGAGGCGTGGACTGGCAATGCCATTTGACTGCGGCGGAAATGATAGCCGCAAGGAACGCAAAGGGCGCAAAGGAGGGATACATGACTGAAGAGGAAGCAATGGCCATTTGCGACAGAATACGGCAAATCGCCTACGATCTCCATGTGTACCTTGGAACGGGCTATCTTGAAAAGGTTTACGAAAATGGTCTGGCGCATCGCATGGAGATGGCTGGGATGGAAGTCTTGCGACAGGTTCCTTTATGTGTGCAAGATGAAGACGGTTTCGTCATAGGCGAGTATGTGGCGGATTTGATAGTCAATGGCATCGTAGTGGAACTAAAGGCAGTTTCAACATTGTTGCCCGCCCATGTCGCCCAGACGATAAACTATCTCAAGGCAATGAAGTTGGAGCATGGCATGCTTATCAACTTTGGGTCAGAAAAGTTTCAGTGCAGGAAGCTTGCCAGGCGGGGACAACCCTATGCGTCCTCTGCGTTCTTTGCGGCTAAATTGGAATCATCATGAAAACGACGCTTCACACCGAAATCACCGTGGCGGACATCTGCAAGGGTTTCGTCTATAACGAATACGAGGGCAAGGGCCTGTTCGGCCTAGACGGGCGGCTTGTCATCCAACCCGAATACCAGCGCAACTACATCTACGCGGATGGGAAACGGGACGTGGCGGTAGTGGAGTCGCTCCTGAAGGGCTACCCGCTGGGGCTGCTCTACTTCGTGGCGGCGCCTGACAGGCGATGGGAGGTGCTTGACGGCCAGCAGCGAATCACGAGCTTCGGAAGGTTCGTCTCAGGCAAGTTCGCCGTCCGCGACGAGAACGGCATGGAGCAGTATTTCAGCGGTCTCGCTGAGAACCTGCGGCGCCGGATTGTCGAAGCGCCGCTTACAATCTACGTGTGCGAGGGCGAGGAGAGCGAAATCAAGGAGTGGTTTAGGACCATCAACATCGCAGGTGTTCCGCTAGTGCAGCAGGAACTTCTGAACTCAGTTTATTCCGGGCCGTTCGTGACGGCGGCGAAAGAGGTTTTCAGCAACTCGTCATCGGCTCTTGTTCAGAAGTGGAGAGACTTCCTCTCTGGCGATGTAAAACGGCAGGCCTGGCTGGAGACGGCGCTTGCATGGGCTGCCGGCGGCAAGGAAAAGATTGGTGGCTACATGGGGGAGCACAGGTTTGAAACCGACGTCTCGCCGCTGAAGACCTTCTTCCTAAGTGTCCTGGACTGGGCGGATGGCCTCTTCACGCGCGTCGATCCCCGCGCCACGAAGGGGCTTGACTGGGCGCGGCTCTACGAGGCGCATCACGCCAGCCCCTACTCGCCTGAGGCCTTCACCACAAAGGTAGAGGAACTTCTGGATGACCCTTGCGTGAAGGATGAAAAGGGAATTGTCGAATACGTGCTTGGAGGATGTGAAGACGCGCGACTCCTGAACGTAAGGGTCTTTTCCGATGCCGTGAAGAAAACCGTTTACGCGCGGCAAACGGCGGAGGCAAAAAAGGCAGGCGCGTCGAACTGCCCACTGTGCGCAATCGGCCCTAAGGCGAACAGGGCGAAAATCTGGACGCTTGCCGAGATGGACGCCGACCATGTGGCAGCCTGGAGCAAAGGCGGCGCAACAGACATTTCCAACTGCCAGATGCTATGCCGAACACACAACCGCGCCAAGGGGAATAGGTGACAATGCCGTTTTGCCCTTCATTTCAAATCATAGTTTGAGCGGCGGAACGCCAGCGGCGCGTGGCCTGTGCGGCTATGGAAGAGGCGCGAGAAATAGGTTTCCGACGTGAAGCCACTCAGACGCGCCACCTCGCCCACAGGCGTCGCTCCCGAACGCAATAGTTTCTTCGCGCAGGCGATCCGCGCCTCCTCGATGTGGGTGTGGATGCTTTTTCCCAATGCCGCAAAAAGGCGCTCCGCCTGGCGGCGCCCCGTTCCCATAGCCATGGCCACGTCCCGGACTCCCATGAACGGATCCGCGTAGTGGAGGGCGATGAAGTCCAGTCCAGCCGCGATGCGCGGGTCTTCTCCTGGGATGTCCTGGCGCGTGCTGCCGCGCCTCGCCACCCCGAGTATTCCAAAGTGGATGATTTTCGTCTTTGCGGGGCGCGGCTTGCCGATAAGGGCGTCAAGCGCCTCCGCCGCGCGGCGGGCTGCCCCCTCGAAGTCAATGCGGACGCTTGACAGCGATGGCGTCGCTGTGAGGCAGAGGGATTCGTCGTCATCGGCCCCGATGATGGCGGCGTCGCCTGGGACGACCAGTCCCGCGCTATGGCAGGCGTCGAGGGTGAATTTGGCGAGCATGTCGTTTCCGGCAAAGACCCCGAAGGGGCGCGGCAGCGCGGCCAGCCACTTGGCAAGGAGGACGCGCTCCTCGACCCAGCCCCATTCCGTGTGCGGCCTGTAGAGGCGGGCGTCCGCCCCTGCGGCGCGGATGTGCGCCATGAATGCGTCGCCGCGCTTCCACGTCCACGGGTGGCGCAGCAGCATCGGCACGAAGGCGAAGCAGCGCCGCCCCGTCGCCAGCAGTTCGTCTGCCGCCGCCTCGGCGACCTTGCGGTGGTCGCACCGGGTGGCGACCCATAGCGCCTTTACCCGTTCCTTGTCAATGGGATCGTACCAGCGTTTCCCTGTGATCTTCAAGTCTATCCCCACCAGCGGGATGCCGAGCGAAGCCAGCATCCCGTCGCGCAGAGGATCGTTCTGGCGCACGATAATTCCATTCGCCCGTTCGAGGAGGGGGCGGAACGATGCAAGGCCATTGTCAACCAGCGCGGTGTCGATGATCTCAAGAGTCCAGCCAAGGCGACGCGCAACGTCCGAGACGCCGCGCAACTCCGCCCGCCCTGGCGCAGTGTCGGTGGGAATCACCGCCACCACCATCCGTCTTCCCGATTCGCTTTTCATGACATCATTCTACCATAAATCATGCATTTGCGCCTTCGCGACATAATGTCGCATAAGTGCAAAAAATGATGTCGCAAGATTCCGATTGACTGCGATGAAGGGAAGTGGCAGAATATTAACATCGCAAAATGGAACCAAGGAGAGCTGCCATGAACAAGTTAAAGATTGCTTCAGCCATAGCCGCGGCAGTCGTGGCCACCGCACTCCCTGCTTTTGCGACTGAGGGGTCCGTCTCGCCTGCGGGAGGCAACGGCGCCATAGACGGAACTAACGTGTGGATAGGCGTGAAGGGCGGGGGCAGATGGAGCTACGGGCCGAGCTGGTATGCACGCTCCTCGAATGGCCATTCCGCCGCGCGCCTTTTCGAACTCAACCCCGTCGTGGACCTCTCCAGACTGCTTCCCGACGCCATCATGCGCTGCGACTACCCGGCGCCAGTCCATGCGGAAGGCATAATCCTCCCCGACGCACATGCGGTTGGGATCAGGATGCTGGACACCGACCTTGGCCTTGGCGCGCTCCCCCTGTCGCACGGCGGCGGCGCGGGGCTCTTCGTATCCGTCGATGCCGGCGGAATGCTTTCGATGCAGTCGTCGCAGACGCTGTGCGGTCTTTCGGGTGACGGAGCCGGCGGCGGCATTGCGTTCCCAGATGACGCGACCCTGACGCTGGACGCGGGTAGCGTCAAGACGGCAACGGTCTATCGGGCGCGGATGTCTGGCGGAAAGTTCGAGAAGAAGGGCGCGGGACACAAGCTGACGATGACTGGCATTCTGGAACTCAAGTCGCTGGAGGTGTCCGCCGGAATACTTGAACTCGCGCCGGACAACGCTCCTGTTCCTGAACCGGCCGGCCTATGGACCCTTGACGGGGACGTGCCTGCCGACATGGACGCCGTAGTCCATGCCGAGCCGGACGGCCGGGTCACAAAAGGCATTCAAAGCAAAGGGACAGCCGCCTACAGGCCCGTGCCGCGCGGAACGCTGGCCTCCTCGCTGGCGACGAACGGGTCATTCACCATCTCCGCCCGCATTGGCGCGTTAGGAGACACCGGCACTTTCCTCATGGTTGGCGACGGCTCCGAC
>JAGCUY010000012.1 GCA_017962605.1 Kiritimatiellia bacterium
CCCGCGCCAACCGCGCACCTTGAGGTCATGCCACCGGCAGGCGCCACCGGCGCGGACTTCGCCGCCGCCCTCGACTTCCACTCCAACCGCTACGCATGGCAGGGGCCCGCGCTCACCCGCGCCGCAGTCCGCTTCTCATGGGACGCCATCGCCTTCGCCGAAATGCGCGACCTCAACCGCCACCGCACCGGCTCCAAATTCTCCACCTTCGTCCCGCGCGGCTTCTATGTCGCCGAGGACCAGGTGCCGCACCCCAGCCTCTTCTTCGCGGCGCCAGTGGACATCGAGGCCGGAGAAGCCGCCGCCTTCGGCCGCCGCGTCTCCGCACGCGCCCGCGCACTCCTTGCCGACGGCGACCCCACCTACCTCTACTGGACTCTCCTCGGCACATCCTTCGACTTCGAGCATGTGACAACCGCCGACAAGTTCATCTACGAGGCCGAGCTGCGCACCGGCACCGGCGCACACTACAGGTATGCCCGCCACCTCCGCGACGCGCTCTCGCTCTGGTACGAACGCTATCCGGAAACGCGCGGCAAAGTCCTCGAAGGTTCCGCAGAGCCCGAATGAAAGGGCGTCTAAAATGAAAAAAGCCTCCAACACCATCGTCGGCGCCATCAACGCCGATGTCCTGAAGTTCACAGTCGGGTCCGATCCCGTCCTTGACCTCCGCCTCGCCGAGTGGGACTGCTACGGCACCGCCGCGCATGTCACGATGCTCTACAACATCCCCATTAGGCCAATCCTCTTCACGAAGGAAGAGCGCACGGCGGTAGTCCGAGAACTCGCGGCCATCGCGTCCGACGCCCGCGCCGGCCGCTTCACAATCACCGAAGAGGACCAGGACTGCCACCTCGCCATCGAGCGCACCCTGACCGAGCGCCTGGGCGACCTCGGCAAGCGCGTCCACACCGGCCGCTCCCGCAACGACCAGTCGGCCACCGCAATCCGCCTCTTCACGCGCGACCAGCTGCGCCGCACCGCCCTCGAAACCCTCCGCCTCGCATCGGCCCTGGAGAAGTTCGGTCGCCGGTACCGCGCCATCCCGATGGTCGGCCGCACGCATCTCCAACCGGCGATGCCCTCATCCGTCGGCGTCTGGGCCGCAGCCTACGCGGAGGAGCTGCTGGACACCCTCCAGACCGTCCTCCACGGCGCCTATGAATTCAACAACCGCTGCCCGCTTGGCTCCGCCGCCAGCTACGGCGTCCCGCTGCCAATCGACCGCGAAATGACGACGCGCCTCCTCGCCTTCAACGCGCCCATCCACTGCGTCCTCGCCGCAGGCAACAGCCGGGGCAAGGACGAGAGCGTCGTCATCTCCGCGCTCGCCCAGCTGATGGTCACAATCTCCCGCCTGGCGCAGGACTTGATTCTCTTCACGATGCCGGAGTTCGGATACTTCTCCATCCCACGCGAGTTCTGCACCGGCTCCTCAATCATGCCGCAGAAATACAACCCCGACGTCTGCGAACTCATCCGCTCAAAGGCCGCGCAGGTCGTGGCCCTCTCCACAGCCGCAAGCTCTATCATCGTCGGGATGCCAGGTGGCTACAACCGCGACCTCCAGGACACCAAGAAGCTCCTCATGGAGGCCTTCGACACCACCCGCGCCACTCTCCGCATCATGTCGGCCCTCACCGACGGCCTCCGCGCCAACGCCGACAGGCTTCGCGCCGCATTCGCGGACCCTGGCGTCTTCGCCACCGACCGCGCCCTTGAACTGGTCGCCGGAGGGATGGCATTCCGAGACGCCTACCACCAGGTGCGCGACCACCTCGAAGACCTCCGCGGCATGGATCCGGACAAGGCCATCGCCCGCAAGAAGCACCTCGGCGCCACCGCCGGGCTCGACTTCGGCATCTACACCCGCCGCATCTCCGCGGTGAAGCGCTCCATCACCGACGAGGCCAGCCGCGTGGACGCCGCCATCAAGCGCCTGATGCGCACCCCGAAGTAACCGCCCGCGCCATGCCCTGCTTTGAGATAAAGGCCACCTGCGGACGCGCCAGGCTCGGAACCCTCACCACCGCGCACGGCGTGGTCGAGACTCCCGTCTTCATGCCCGTAGGCACACAGGCTACCGTAAAGACCCTTGAGCCACGCGACCTCCGCGAACTAAAAGTCTCCATAATCCTTTCCAACACCTACCATCTTCTCGTCCGCCCAGGCCCAGAGATAATCGGAACCTGCGGCGGCCTCCACCGCTTCATGGGCTGGGATGGCCCGATTCTCACCGACAGCGGCGGCTTCCAGGTATTCTCCCTCGCCAAGCTCCGCAAGATGACCCCGGACGGTGTCCGCTTCAACTCCCATGTTGACGGCCGCGAGCTTTTCCTAGGACCGAAGGAGTCGATGGCCATGCAGCGCGTCCTCGGCTCCGACATCGCCATGTGCTTCGACGAGTGTCCTCCCTACCCCTGTTCGCCCAAAGACGCTGAGGCCGCCGTCGCCCGCACCCTCGCATGGGCGCGACTCTGCCGCGAGCAGCCCCGCGCCGAAGGCCAGCTGGTCTTCGGCATCTGCCAGGGCGGCGACAACGCCGAACTCCGCGCCAGATGCGCCCGCGAGCTGGCCGCCATGGACTTCGACGGCTACGCCGTTGGCGGCGTATCAGTCGGCGAACCGGAAGATGTCCTCGTCCGCGAAATGGAGCAGGGCGTAGCCGAGTTGTCTGAAGACAAGCCCCGCTACGTGATGGGTCTTGGCGACTTGTGGCAGATGGTCGAGGGAGTCCGGCGCGGCGTTGACATGTTCGACTGCGTGATGCCCACCCGCCACGCCCGCAACGGGAGCGCCTTCCGCCGATGCGGCCCGCCAATCCACGTCAAGATGGGCGAGTTCAAGAGCGACACCTCCCCCATCGAGGATGGCTGCGACTGCTACGCCTGCCGCAACTTCAGCCGCGCCTACATCCGCCATCTGCTGAACGTCGGGGAGATTCTTGGCGTCCGCTTGCTCACCATCCACAACATCCGCTGCTACATGACCTTCATGGCCGACATGCGCGCCTCAATCGCAAACGGCACCTTCGACGCCTGGGCCGCCGACCAGCACCGTCTCCTTCGCGGTACGAGTTCGCGATAAATGGTGGGATACACCACATTCCACTCCTCATGGCTCCACTTCTTTGAGTAAACTTTTCCTTTACCCTTCGTGAACCTTTCGGCCTCTATATGCCGTTAATATTCTCAAAGGAACATCCAAATGAAAAGACTTCCATTCATAACGGCCGCAATTCTCTCTTCGGCAATCGCCTTCGCTGAAACCACCGACATCGCCGCATTGGCCCGCGCCTCCATCGCCAAGGGCGCGGCCTGGCTTGAGGCATCCCAGGCCGAAGACGGCACTTGGTCGAATCCCTCCTTCCCCGCCCTCACCGCCCTGCCGGCATGGGCGCTCTCCGCCTCCGGCTCATCGACCGGAGCCATCGCCAAAGCCGTCGAGTTCGTGCGCTCCTGCGCCCAGCCCGACGGCGGCATCTACATCCAGGTGCCTGGCCGTCGCGGCGGCGCACTCGGCACCTACAACACCGCCATCTGCATGACGGCGCTCCACTTCGCCGACAACGCCGGCTCCATCCGCGTAATCCAGAAGGCCCGCGAATACGTGGCCTCCACGCAGCTCGTCGGCGACGACGGCGCCACCGGCCAGAACGCCGGAGGCTTCGGCTACGAGCGCAACTCCCCCGGCGGCTACGCCGACCTCAACAACTCCGCTTGGGCCATCGCCGCGATGCGCCTCACCCAGGACGTCGAGGAATCGCGCCCCGCCGGCGAAGCGCGCGCAGACATCGACTGGGAGGCCGCGCGCGCATACGTTGACAAGATGCAGGTCAAGCCCGGCGAAAAAGGCGCCGATCCCGATGACGAGGGCGGCTTTCTCTACAAGCGTGACGGCGGCGGCCCTGGCGGCCCCGATGGTCCCCGTGGCGGCAAGGGGCCGCCGCCTTGGGTTAAGGGAGGCCAGGAGAAGGGCGGCCCCGGAGGTCCTGGCCGACCCCCGCTGCGCTCATACGGCAGCATCACATACTCCGGCCTTGAGGCCATGATTTTCGCGCAGGTCGGGCGCGACGACCCTCGCGTCGTCTCCGCCATCGACTACGCCCGCCGCCACTGGACGCTCGACGAGAACCCCGGAATGGGCCAGCAGGGCCTCTACTATTACTACACCATCATGGCGCGCGCCCTTTCGCTTCTCGACATCGACGTCCTGCCACCCGCCAAGGAAGGCGGAGAGGGCGTCAAGTGGCGCGACGAGCTAATCGCACGCGTCATTTCGCTTCAGCGCGAGGACGGCTCCTGGGCGAACTCCAACAATCGCTATTGGGAGAACGACCCCGTCCTCTGCACATCCTATTCACTGCTGACGCTTGAATACGCCCTCCGCCTCTTCAGGTGACGATGAATTTCGCCGACCGCCAGAGCCTTGCCGCAACGGCTGAAGCCTCCCTCGCCGCCGCACTCTGCGTGGCGCTGCCATGGCATGCAGCCCATGTGGCGGCGCCACTTGTCGCGCTGGCCCTGCTCCTGCCATCCTGGCGCGTTCTAGTTCCCGCCGCCGGACGCGACGATGCCGTATTCTCCCCCGACCCGCTATCGCCCGATTTCACTCCCCTTCTCCGCACCCTCCGCGAAATGATCGAGGTGGCCAAGGTGCAGGGCACAAAGAGACGGCTCATCCTAACGCCAATGCCAAGTCATGATGGCGGCTTCCGCGAATACAGGCTTCTCTGGAATCCGGGAAGCCAGGCCCTTGTCGCCGAGTGGGATGGCGGCAAGCAGCGGAGCCGCACTGCGGCACAGGTCCTGCTGGATGCGCCAATGCCCATTTGCGTAGGCCGACATCCCGTGAGCATAGAGGTTTCACGCGACAGGCGCACGGCACGCGCACTGCTGGCGGTTGAGCGGCCAATGCGCCCGCTGGGCTTCCTGAATCCGGGATGCGCGCCCGCCTTGGTAAGCGCCTACTACCTCTACCTCGCGGCGGCGCTCTTCGCCTACGGCATGGCAAGCCCCGAAAGGCCGATGAAAGCCCTCACCCTCGCCGTAGTCGCCATCGCGCCGATCCTGGTGCGACGCCTCATCGACTTCGCACCCCGCATCGTACGCTTCTTCTCCCCAGCCTAAATTGTTTTGAATGGGCTCCGGCGCGCCCAGAATCGCAGTAGCCGCACTGGACAAAACGGGCATGTTGGTGCCCCGCGCAGAGCATGAAGAGCCACGGTGCAATTGGCTAAATCAGCCCACAGTAGCGCATGCGCTGCTCGACTTCGCTCTTTTCGGCATCGGACATGGGGTAGTCCACTAGAACTCCATTGCCGTTGCGGGTGAGGCGATTGCGGAAGATGCCGAGCTTCTCCAGCACATACAGATGCGGACCGCGCATCGCGTCGTCTGACTCAGCCAGCGTGTCGCCAAGGTTGCACATGTAGAGGTATTTCGCGTAGGCTCCTGCAAGTTCAGGGTCATCGCTCTGGCGACCTTCCTTCATAAGAGCGTAGATGCGGACAAAAAGCGAGGCGTATGCCGGGCGTTGTGAAATTACGCCGTCCGAGCCGATTTTCGTTCCCTGGAACACCCAGGCCTTCCCCCAAAAGCCGCTCAGGACGGTCTTGATTTCGGGGTGTTCCAATAGCTGCGCCATGCGGGCGTTTACCTTGAGCCCCGGCGACTCCTCCTTTACGAAGCCGTATATGCCTGGATAGTCACGGGCGAGACGGGCAAGCACATCGACGTCCGGCTGCGGGCTCTTGCCATCGTTGAAGGTCTGGATGATTACCGGCATCCGCACGACGCCCGCCAGCGCACGGTAGTGCGCTTCAATTGCAGCCTGGTCTGCCGCGTCGTCGGGCATCCTGGCGAGAAGTCCCATGCGGACGCCAGTTTCATCAGCAATGCGCTGCACGACCGCAGCGCGCGCCAAGGCTTCGGCGGAATCACGACCGGGGCAGACTGCCACGACACGCGGGGGTGAGGCTGTGGTGGAGGCCCATTTCGCAAGAGTCCGAAGCCCCGTCTCGTATTCCTCAGCCGATAGCGTTCCGGACACCTCGGAGGCCGGAGGCCAGATGATGCCACTCACGCCGCACTTTGAAACATATTCGGCCTCGCGGACAAGGACCTCGGTGTCAATCCGTCCGTCCTCCGTCCAGGGGGTCACCAAAAGCGGGTGAGGCCCGCGAATCACGGAATCATTGCTCATGGTTCGCCTTCCAGTTGAACTGGACCGTCGGGAACGGGCCGCCAGCGGCGAGACGCGTATAAACGGCGGGGGCGTCGGCGATGGGGTGAACTTCCTCAATGAAGCCTGTGAGGTCTATGCGCCCCAATGAAACCATCCGCAGGTATGCGAATGCGTCATCGTTGCGTGTCCACCAGCCAGGGGAGGAGTCGTGCTCCGGCCGCGCCTGGTTGTGCGCGCCGACGAGAGTGACGCCGCGCCCATGGACCTTGCGGTAGAAGTCTATTGCGAACTCGGAGCGCCGCGTGCAGCCGAGCAGCGCCACGCGTCCGAAACGAGCCACGGCGTCAAGCGCCGTGTCGAGCGCCCGGTCAACGCCGGTCACCTCAATGACAACCCGCGCCCCGCCGCCTGTCGCTTCCTTCACGCGCTCTGCGAAGTCGGCAGCGCCGGGGTCAAGCGCGAGGTCCGCGCCGAGCGCCAGCGCCCGCTCTCGCTTTGCCGGAACGGGGTCCGCGGCTATGACGGGCGCGGCGCCTGCCGCGCGGGCGATCTTCACCGCCAGCTGCCCGAGAATGCCCTGCCCCACCACGAGAACGCTCTCGCCGAACTCGAAGCGGCACTTGCGCAGTGCCTGCATCGGCATGATGGCGATGTGCGTGAGCGCCCCCGCCTCGAAGGGAACCCCATCCGGCATCAGGTAGGTAAAATCGACTGGGCGACACTGGAGCGCCGCGTGTTGGCTGTAGCTCATCGCCACATGGTCGCCGGTTTTCAGGGACACGACACCTTCGCCAACGGCCTCGACGATGCCGGCGGCGCTGTAGCCAAGCTGGCGAGGAAACACGGCAGGGGCATCCTTGACGGAGTGAAGACCCATGTTCGGCTCGCCAAGGAGGTTGCCGCGCTCAGTTCCGGCTGAGAGGCATGAGCGCACCGTGCGCACAAGAACTTCTCCAACTCCCGGCGACGGGATTGGCTTTTCTATGATCTCCGTAACGCGCGGAGCCGTGAAGACGATGTTGGGGTTTAGCATGACTATGTTATGCGATCATTGAGCAATTAATGATTCTACCATTTTCCCAACATGCAACATGACGCCGCGCCAGGACATGTTGGTCATCGGCCCGTCGTCGCCGACGCGCCAGACGAACCGGGAATGCGGACTCGCAAGGCGGTGCGGGCAATTCTGCGGAAGAAGTTACGGCGCAATGCGGCCTAGGCCGTCGATAAGGTCGAAGTGCTTGTCGTATGAAAGGACGCACGAACTTGTTTCAAAAGCCGTCGCGGCAATCCAGATATCGTTATGCGGGATTGGCGTTCCCCGGCGGCGGAGCGATTTTGCGATTTCCGCGTAGCGAAAGGCAATCGCATGGCCAACAGGGACGAACCTGACGTTTACCATGTCGAGGAAGGTGTTAAGTTCAGCGTTTTTGGCAGCCGCCTTGTCGTCGCACAGAATGCCTTCTGTCAATTCTGCGAATGTCGCTGCGGGGACGATTATCTCCTCGCATTGAGCAAGGAACTCGCCAACGGATTTCTTGCCCCGGTGCATGGCGATATAGACGCAGGAGTCGATGCAAACTTTCACTCTGCATCCTCCGCCGCATAAAGCCAGGGCTTGTATTCGTCCACCCAGATTTGCTCGCTGGATTCCTCGATTATCTTGCTTATCCTATCGGCTTCCTCATCCGACCACGTTCCCACGAACTGCGAGAAGTCGGCGTATTTTTTGGGGCCATGCCGCTTTTCGCCAAATGAATCAGCAAGCGCGGCGACGGCAGTGGCGTTCATGCTGCGGCCTGTCTCGCGGGCGCGGGCGGCCAGGCCGGCCGCCACGTCATCGGGGATATTGCGTATTGTCATCGTTTTCATTTCAAGTCTTCCTCCAGTGATTGCACTTTGAGAAACCACATGCAATCATTCAATGTAATCAATTCTACCAAATCCCCCGCCAAATGCAAGGATTGCCGGGTGATTGTCACTCCGCCGTCCAGACTTCATGCGGGGCAGGGCCACTGTTGGCGACATCGTAATAGGGGATTGTTTGCCCGTTTTCGCTTGCCATCAGCACGGGGCCGCGCATCCGGGCGACGAGGCCCGCCACGTCGGCAACCTCCGCCCTAGCGCGGACTATGCGCTCGGAAATGTCAAAGGCG
>JAGCUY010000083.1 GCA_017962605.1 Kiritimatiellia bacterium
GGGCGGTGCCAAACCCCACGAAATCACTGCGGGAAAAGAACTGGATGCGTATCTTTCAGAAATTGCCTCAGGCCCGGTCTCGGTTGAAGGGTGCAGTCCCGCTGTCTTTCATGTGGGAGATACGGCCTTTGCGGTCTCCAACGGACTGGGATCCGTCGGCATGGAGGACGAGGCGTGGGTCATCAAGTCTTTTGGCGGAGATGTCGTACTCAATGGAGGTGGGCCCCGCGGCGCCCTCTACGCCGTTGCGCATTTCCTTGAGGACCGATGCGGCGTACGCTGGTGGTCGGAACTAGAGGAGCGCGTGCCCGGACCGATGTCGCTGAAGTTCGGAAAGCTTGACGACCGCGGTCGGCCGGCCTTCCGGGGGCGGGAGATTTCCCCCACGAAAAACGGCGTCGAAAGTTCCATCCGACATTCAGTCCTGAACCGTCTCAACTGCAGACCGTGGGGCTGTACGGCGGAGCAACGCGCAAGTTGGGGATGTGGCCGTCTTGACGTCGGTTCGCCGGGGATGTGCCACACGTTCGGCCTCCATATTCCCGCTGAAAAATATGGCCGGGATCATCCGGAATGGTTTGCCTACTCGACGAACGCGGCGAAAAGAATCCTGAATTCCCATTATGCGCAGCTGTGCCTTTCCAATCCCGAGGTGCTGGAGAAGATGACGGATAGCGTCCTCGCCTCCGTTTCCGCAGACGTGGTGCGTGCGCGTCGAGAGGGAGTGCCGCCGCCTTTCGTGTACGATGTCTCCCAGAACGACGGGGAGCAGTTCTGTGAATGCGCGAATTGTCTTGCCGTCCGGCGGCGGAAGGGCGATTCGGGATACGTGCTGGATTTCGTGAACGCGCTTGCGGTACGCGTCGGGAAAATCCATCCCGGAATCCTGATACGGACGTTTGCATATCTCAATACGGAAACGCCCCCGTTGTCGCCGGTCGCTCCGGCGGAAAACGTCATCATCAGGCTTTGTGACACGAAGTCGAACGTGGCGGCACCTTATCATTCAGAGGAAAACCGCTATTTCAGGACGCTTGTGGAAGCGTGGGGGCGCTTGGCAAGGCGGCTTGAGGTGTGGGACTATTCCATCACCTACACCACCGGGCTCACCGGCCTGCCCTTTGCGAGCGAGTCGTTTTACGCCGATGCGCTGCGCCATTCGCTTTCCAACAGCGTAGAACGGTATTTCTACGAGCATGAGGCTCCGCACATGGCGGACATGTGGGAGCTCAAGCGGTTTGTGGAGGCCAAGCTGCTGGAAAATCCGATGCTCGACAATGCCGCTTTGGTGGACACGTTCTGCAGCGAATACTACGGCGCGGCGGCGCCGATGATTCTCGCGTACCGCCGCGGTCTGAAGCGCGCCCGTGAAATGCGCGGCGGCCGCATCGAATGGTTTCCACAGTCCATTCGCGACTGGGACTTCATCCATGACGACGACGTCGAAGCCTGGCAGTCGCTTTTCGACCGTGCGGAGAAGGCGGTCGGGAATGACGGCGCGCTCTTCGCCCGTGTTCGCCAGGCGCGGCAGAGCCTCGACAGGCTTGTGAGCCTGCGGCACATGAAGCTCGGAGTCGGTGGAGCCGGGCTCGATGTGAAAGCGGCAAGAGCGAGACTGCAAGATACCTGGCGCTCGCGCCTCGAGCGTCACCGTGATCTCTCGCACAACGCGGTCAGGAATCTTCTCGAGACGGCGTGCGGAACGCCGGTGCCGCCGCAGTTCAGCGGCAGAAAGATACAGGTGTTTACGTCGAGTTTCCTGCGCGGAAACAAAAATATCATCGCACAGGTTGATGACCCAGAGAGCTTTTTCGGGAGGGCAAAGCGGCTTGACGCAACAGGAGGCGGAAACTATGCGCTGCCGTTTGCCTGCGGACTTTTCGATTGCGCGGCGCGCACGACGCTCTGCGAGCGCTCTTTCCCCGCTGTTGACTGGAAAGGCTACAAGTGGATAAAAATCGGCACGGCCACCATCCCGCGAACGTCCTACATCTGGTTTACGCGCGCGTGGAACCTGCAGCTCGATCTCAAGCGCAGTTCCGAGCTCGCGGGAAGGACTTTCGACATCTGGGCCTCGGTCAAGTTCACCGGGCCGTTGTTCCAAGGTGGAGGCGAAGGGCCTAGCTTCGTATGGGTGGACGGTGTGGTCTTGGAGGAGGAATCGTGTCGCCGAGAAAGCGCAAAATTGTCGGTGCCGACTGGATGGGACGACGCGCTGTCGGATTTCCGGCGGAAGGCCGGTGTGTCGGGCGGCGATGTCTGGGCGGGGATCGCGCGCCATCCAGCCGTCGTCAATCCGCCTGTCAGGGCCGAGGGAACGAAGTTCATTTCGCTTGCGGGCGAATGGGAGCTTGTCAAGCGTCCGCACGGCGCGGTGGCCGGGCGGTCGCTGCAGGAGATACAGTACGGCATCCGTTGGGGCGGGCAACGCAACAAGTGGTATGCCTCGTCCGGTACGGACACCGTCCACCGCGTCACCGTCCCCGGATGTTGGGAGGCGAGTGGCGTCGGCGAACCCGGCAAGGGCGTTCCGCACCTTTGCACCGACTCTATCGAACAGGAACTGCGCCATTTCTACGCGGGGGCGTGCTGGTACAGGAAGGATGTCGCGATTCCTGCGGACTGGAAGGGCCAGCGCCTTTGGCTCAAGGTCGGAGGCATACGCTCCCGCGGCTGGTGCTATGTGAACGGACGTGCCGTGGCGCTCTTTGACGCCGGTGTCGGCGCCTGGAAATGGGAGATCACGGATTTTGCGAAGCCGGGCGAGACCGCGCTCGTGATGATCTGCGCAGACAACGCCGTCGCAGCCCGCGGCGGCATCGCGAACAGCAAGAACCGCTGGGGCGGCCTCGTTCGCGATATCGAAATCGAGGCGACGCCGTCTGTCTTTATCGATGATGCCTGGGTTCTGGGTGATTTTGACCGACGGGAGGCGGTGGCGCATATCACCGTTGGCAGGGCGGCTAGTCAAGGTAGGGCGGCTTGTCCCCAAGCCGCCGAAC
>JAGCUY010000084.1 GCA_017962605.1 Kiritimatiellia bacterium
CGGCGCGGCATTCAACATCGGACCGCGCATACGCGGCGCACTGCTGCTGGTCGCGGCGCTCGCCATGCTCCTCGTTGCCGCGCGTTCGCTGGGCTGGATGCCGTTCGCGTCGCGGACTTCGCGCCGCCGCAACCGTCAGGTCCACCGCACCCGCACCCCCACCGCCCTTCGTCCGCTGCTTGTCGGCGCGGCCAACGGCTTCATTCCTTGCGGGCCGCTCCAGTCGGTGCAGCTCTGGGCGCTTGCGAGTGGCGGCGCCGCGCGTGGGGCGGTCGCCATGCTTGCATTCGGACTTGGAACGGCACCGGCCCTCTTCGCCGTCGGCGCGGCGGCGGGCTTCTTCTCGCGGCGCCGCGCGGTCTTCGGACGCATTGCGGCGGCTATTCTGATCGCACTGGCCCTCGGCATGGCGCGGCGTGGCATCCGTGCCTGGTCGTCCGACCCGGACGCCATCACCTACGACTGCTGCGAACGCCGGGAGGTGTCGGAAGCCGAAACGCCCCCGCCGGAATCGTCTTCGCCCTACCTCGACCTCGCGCCAGGGGCGGACGGCTTTGTCGTCGTGCCGCTCTCGCGCGTCACGGACAAGGCGCTCTACGTCAATGTCCCATCCGCCGACGCCTCGCAGCCCATTGTGCAGCTCATCGCAATCCGTGACGGTGCCGGCCGCGCCCGCATCGCCTTAAACACCTGTCAGGCCTGCAACCCGTCGCCTCGCGCCTTTTTCATGCAACGCGCAGACGGACGGCTCGTCTGCCAGAACTGCGGCAACGACTTCGGTCCCGAAGCCGTCGGCGCCGCCGCGCGCGGCTGCAACCCCGCCCCGATCCCCGGAGTCCGCGAAACCGCCGACGCCATCCTCGTCCCCGCCACTGCGCTCGACGCCGTCCGCCCCGCCTTCGCCAATTGGGCCGGTCCGCGGAAGTAATGCCCATGGACTAATCAGCTTGTGCTATCATTTTTCCCCGTATGAATGAATCAACCTTGTCAGACCCCGGCAAAATGACCACCGCATTCGAACTTGCCGACCGAATCATCGGCGGCGGCGAGCCAGCCACCGCCGAGGAACTCTTAGACCTTCTCCGCAACGCCCCGCGCGCCGAGCTCCACGAGGCCGCGCACCGCGTCACCGCCGCCTGCGCGCCGCGCCGTTTCGACTTCTGCGGCATTGTGAACGCGCGCGCCGGCCGCTGTTCGGAGAACTGCAAGTGGTGCGCGCAAAGCGCCTACTGGGAGACGGGTTGCGAAATCCACAGCTGGATTGGCACGGAGGCTTGCGTCCGGGCCGCCGCCAATGCCGAGGCGAACGGCGTCGGCCGCATCGGCATCGTCACAAGCGGGCGGGCCCAGAGCCCGGCCGACATCGACGCGCTTTGCGACGCCCTTCGCGCCATGAGGCGCGAGACGCGCATCCACCTCTGCGGTTCGCTCGGCCTCCTGTCGCCATCCGACATCGCGCGGCTGAAGGAGGCCGGCCTTGAACGCGTCCACTGCAACATCGAAACCGCCCCGTCGCACTTCGGCGACCTGTGCACCACGCACACGCAGGCGCAGAAGCTCGAGACGCTGCGGGCCGCGCGCGACGCCGGACTCGAAATCTGCTGCGGCGGCATCATCGGCATGGGGGAAAGCGACGAGCAGCTCGTCGAGTTCGCCCTAGCGCTTGCCGAAATCGCACCGGCCTCGATTCCCGTGAACATCCTGCACCCGATTCCGGGAACTCCGCTGGGTGCGCACACGCCGCTGCCCGTGGAGCGAATCCTCGACTCCATAGCCATCCTGCGCCTTGCCAATCCCCGCACGCCCCTGCGCTTCGCCGGCGGACGCGTGCTGCTTTCGGATGATGACGCTCGCCGCGCCATCTTCTGCGGCATCAACGCCGGCATCGCCGGACCGCTCCTCACCACACCAGGCGCCAACTACGCCGACGACCGCGCCCTCGCAACCGAAGCGGGCTACGCCGTGGGCCAGGAATTACGCTATGAACTCGAAAGATAATCGCCGTTTCTCCGTAACTGGCATGACCTGCGCCGCGTGCTCCGCCCGCGTTGAGCGGGCGGTCGCAGCCGTGCCGGGGGTGGCGGAATGTTCCGTGAGCCTGCTGACCAACGAGATGTCCGTAGCAGGCAACGCCACGGACGAGGCCATCGTCGCCGCCGTTGAGAAGGCCGGATATGGGGCAATGCCGCAAGGGCGGCAAGTCGAAAGTCAAAAGTCGAAAGTCGAAAGTCAAAGGTCGAAAGTCGAAAGTCAGGCGGCTGGGCTGCGCGGGCGGCTTATTGCCTCGCTCGCGCTGCTGGCCATTTTGATGTATGCGACGATGGGGCACATGATGCTCGGGTGGCCGCTGCCGCGCTGGTTCACGCAGCCTGAACCCAACCATGTCGCAATGGGCCTCGCGCAGCTGCTCCTTTCGGGCGCGGTGCTTGTCCTGAACCAGCGCTTCTTCACATCAGGCTTCCGCGCAGCCCTGCGCGGCGCGCCGAACATGGACACCCTCGTCGCCCTCGGCGCCGGCGCCGCATACGCCTGGAGCGTCGCGGTTCTCTTCCTCATGACCCGCGCCCAAGTCCTGGGCGGCACCGCCGCCGCGGAGGCTTGGATGGGGCAATACTACTTCGAGAGCGCCGCGATGATCGTGACGCTCATTTCCGTCGGCAAGCTGCTTGAGGAGCGCGCGAAGGGCCGGACGACTAGCGCCCTCGCCGCACTCGTGCGCCTCGCGCCGAAGACGGCGGCCGTCATCCGCGACAGCCGCGAAGTCCAGATTCCCGCCGCGCAGGTACGCGTCGGCGACCTCTTCCTCGTGCGGCGCGGCATGTCGATACCAGTCGATGGCGTCGTCGAGGAGGGCGAAGGGGCGGTTGACGAATCAATGCTCACCGGCGAGAGCGTGCCGGTCGCCAAGGCCCCGGGCGCGGCCGTCTCCGCCGCCACGACGAACCTCTCCGGCTTCATGCGCTGCCGCGCCACGCGCGTCGGCGAGGACACCACCCTCGCGCAGATCGTGCGCCTCATGCGCGACGCCGCCGCGACCAAGGCGCCAATCGCCCGTCTCGCCGACCGCGCAGCCGCAATCTTCGTGCCGGCAATCCTCCTCATCGCCATCGTCACGCTGGGCGTCTGGCTGATTGCAGGCGCCGCGCCGGGGTTCGCGCTCGCCCGCGCCATTTCGGTGCTGGTGGTGAGCTGCCCGTGCGCCCTCGGCCTCGCGACGCCCGTGGCGATCATGGTCGGGTGCGGCGTAGGCGCACGGCGCGGAATCCTATTCAAGAACGCCGCGGCCCTCGAAGCCGCTGGACGCGCCGAAATAGTCGTCCTCGACAAGACCGGCACCGTGACCACGGGCAAGCTGGACGACATCTCCGGCGCCGTCGTGGCCGACGCCCCGCGCCCCGAAGCCGCCGAGGCCATCCGCGACCTTCGCGGCATGGGACTGCGCGTCATGCTCCTCTCCGGAGACAAAGAGGACACTGCGAAGGCAATCGCGGGCGCCGTCGGCATAGACGACGTCATCGCGGGCGTCCTGCCGGACGGCAAACACGGCGTCGTCGAAGACCTCAAGAAACGGGGGCGCGTGGCCATGGTCGGCGACGGCGTGAACGACGCCCCCGCCCTGGCCGCAGCAGACCTCGGCCTCGCCATCGGCGCAGGAACAGACGTGGCCATCGACGCCGCAGGCGCCGTGCTAGTCCACAGCCGCCTGACCGACGTCCCTGCCGCGCTGCGCCTTGGCCACGCCACCCTCCGCAACATCCGCGAGAACCTCTTCTGGGCCTTCTTCTACAACGCCCTGCTGATACCGCTGGCCGCCGGGGCCTTCTACCCGCTCTTCGGTTGGAAGATGCACCCCGACCTCGGGGCGCTGGCTATGAGCCTCTCAAGTTTCTGCGTAGTGGCGAACGCCCTGCGCCTCAATCTGGCAAAACTGGGTGACGCCCAGCCCGAACAAAGGAAGGAAGCAACAATGAGCGAAGAAAAGAAGAACGACAAACGAGTCCTGGCCGTCCAGGGCATGATGTGCGCGCACTGCGAGGCGCACGTGCGCAAGGCGCTGGAAGCCGTCCCCGGCGTGGCCTCGGCCACGGCCGACCATGAGAAAGGCGTGGCGGAGGTCGTCCTCTCGGCCCCGGTTGACGACGCCGCCCTCGTCGCGGCCGTCAAGGCGGCCGGCTACGAGGCCGCGCCAATTCTCTAAACATCCCAGGCGCGCCATCGCCAAACTTCAAAACTTCTCCACCCCACCAGCCACTATAATCCGTAAATACAACGAGAGGTTTCTTTTTACCCGAAAGCAACTTCTCCAACTATGCAGGGGCATAGGAGAACTGACCATGTGCATGATGATTGTTGCGGCGACAGATGCTTATACGCTATTTATCGTGTGTGTTTTTTAGTTTTTTCAAAAAATACACACAACAACTTGAAAATATCTGCGTGATTTGATATTCTCTTTTACGAGGTTTCGATATGCGGCTTTTCAAAAGAGAACAGTATTTGTCGAGGATTCGCGGCTTCTACGATTCTACCGATTTGATAAAGGTCATTTCTGGTGTCCGACGAGCCGGGAAGTCTTCGCTCATGCAAATGATTGCGGACGAACTCCGCACCCGCAACGTTCCAGAATCAAACCTGATTTTCCTCAATTTGGACAAACGGGGCTTCAGAGGCGTCAAATCCCAAAAACAGCTGGAAGACCTGATTGCCAGCCAGTCGCTTGCAAATGGGACAAAATATCTCTTTATTGATGAAATCCAAAATGTGGAAGGCTTCGAAGAGGTCCTCAATGGGTTCAGGGAGGAGAACGAGTACTCGATTTTCATAACTGGGTCGAATTCCTATCTGCTTAGTGGCGAACTTGCCACAAAACTTACTGGCCGATACATTGAATTTGAGATTTTTCCGCTGAACTTCGTAGAATACGAGGAAATGAAAGCTTTTTACGGAAAGACTATTGATACGAACCCCTTGGCAGAATTGAACAGCTTCATATTGGAAGGAGGTTTTCCGAGAGCCCTTCTTTTCGACGATATCGACGACAAGAGAAAATACACCGAAGAACTCGTCCGTGAAATATTTGAAAAGGACATCCGTCGGCGCGTGAAAATAAAGAACAAGGAAACCTTCGAAGCCGTCCGCAATTTTCTCATCAACAACTTCGGCGCCGAAATGAGTGTTCGGAGTCTGCGCAACGCGCTAGAAGGCGCAGGTGTGACAATTAGCGAGGCGACGGCATCAAGGTATGTCAGTGCACTTGTGAACGCAAAGGTATTGTGTGAATGTCCACGATTCGATCTGAAATCGAAACGATCCCTGCGTGGGGGGAAAAAACATTATTTGTCGGATTTAAGTTTTTTCTTCGCCCAAAACACGGACAACACCATAAACTACGGCCCCGTTCTAGAAAACATCTTTTTCACATATTTGAAAGGTGTGGGACGTTCCGTAAGTGTAGGGAAAATTGGTACGCTTGAATGTGATTTCATTGTCCGCACAGCCCCAATGGCATACGCATATTTTCAAATTGCCTACACGATACTGTCCAGCAAGGATACTGAAGACAGGGAATTCCGCGCGCTAGAACATATTCGGGATGGCTATCCAAAATATGTCCTGACTGCGGACTATCTGCTACAAAGGCGCAATGGGATAATCCACGAGAATATCCTTGACTTCATGAAGCGCAATTCCTTCTCTTCGCGTGGAGTTTGATCCGCGCCTCTTGAAGCGTGTTTCATGCTCCAGGAGTAGAACGATGTCTGGGAGATATGGTATAATTTATTACCTATGGAAAAGAAACTTCGTCGTTCTTCACGCAACAGGGTCATCGCAGGCGTATGCGGCGGCATCGGCGCCTATTTCGGCGTAGATCCCGTTGCCGTGCGCATCGCCCTCGTCCTCTTCACGCTCTTCGGCGGAGCGGGCGTGCTGGTTTACCTCGTGTGCTGGCTCTGCATGCCGCTGGACATCGACCCTTTCGCATAGTGCCCCCACCACCATGGGCACAATCCCCTTCATGGTGATTCGCAAGGAGTCGTTCCTCGTGTGACGCTGGACCAGAAGGATAATTCTAGCGAGGAACAATCTAAATATCTTCATATTTGTGTGCATGAAAGAACCATCCGACATCCGGCCGAACGGCCGCGCTCTCATCCCGTTCCTCGTCTTCGTCGCCTTCTACCTCGGGCTCTCGCTGCAGGCCGGCGACTTCTACCGGGTACCGATGCCGATCGCGTTCGTCGTCGCCTCCGCGGCGGCGCTCTTCCTCGGCCGGCCGGTGTCGCTCGAGAAGAAGATCGACGCCTACGCCGCCTCGATGGGCGAGCCGAACATCATGATAATGTGCATGGTGTTCATCCTCGCCGGCTCGTTTGCCACAATCGCGAAAGGCTCCGGCGCCGTTGACGCTGCCGTCGCCATCGCGCAGGCACTCGTTCCTGCACGCTTCATGCTCGCGGGGATGTTCCTCGTCTCCTCGCTCGTCTCGCTTGCGATCGGCACGAGTTGCGGCACAATCGCGGCGCTCGTCCCGATTGCCGCCGGGCTCGTCGGGCCGCTCGGCATCGACCCGGCGCTCATGGTCGGCTCGGTAGTGGGCGGCGCGATGTTCGGCGACAACCTCTCGCTCATCTCCGACACGACGATCGCAGCGACGCGCACGCAGGGCATCGAGATGCGCGCCAAGTTCCTCGCCAACCTCCGCATCGCACTCCCGGCGGCGGTCGCGGCGCTGCTCCTCTA
Organism: Kiritimatiellia bacterium; assembly: GCA_017962605.1. Lineage (GTDB taxonomy): Bacteria > Verrucomicrobiota > Kiritimatiellia > RFP12 > JAAYLN01 > RGIG5952. The sequence goes on from JAGCUY010000084.1 coordinate 6,742, forward strand.
CGCCGCCCTTGGCCGCGGCACGGCGGAGCTAGCGGGCACGCCGGTCGGCTGGCGCGAGTGCGTGCTCGTGCTCCCCTACGGGCTCGTCCTCCTACTCGCGCTCGCGGGCATGAACGTGATGGCGCTCCTCTTCGGCGGGACACTCCTTTCGGCGGTCCTTGGCATAGCCTTCGGGAAGATTGACGCCTGGGGCGCGCTCGACCTCGTCGGCAAGGGCACGCTCGGGATGAGCGAGACGCTCATCGTGGCGCTCCTCGCGGGCGGTCTGCTCGGCCTCATCCGCCAAAACGGCGGCATTGCGTGGATCATGGAGAAAATCGGCGCGATGGTCCGCGGCGCGCGCGGGTGCGAGCTCGGCGTGCTGGTCCTCGTCTTCGCGGTGAATCTCTTTACCGCCAACAACACCGTCGCGATCATCGTCGCGGGCCCGGTCGCAAAGTCGCTCGCCGACAGATTCGGCGCGAAGCCCGAACGCGTGGCGAGCGTCCTTGACACCGGCTCGTGCATCCTGCAGGGCGTGATTCCCTACGGCGCGCAGCTGCTGATGGCGGTCTCGCTCGCGGCCGGCGCGGGCGCGAAGGTCGGCGCGTTCCAGCTCATCGGACGGCTCTACTACCAGGCGCTCCTGCTCGTCGTCGTTCTCGTCGCCATCGCACTTCCCCGTCGCCGCGCTTGACGCCGCCCGCCCCGCCTTCGCGTCTTGGGCAGGGCCACAACACTAATCGGCTTGTGTTATTCTTTTCTACCATGAAGAAGATGATTGCCAACTGCGCCGACGACCGCATCCACGCCGCCGAAGCGGGCAACAGCGAAGCCGCTGGAGCCCTCGGCAAACTAGACGCTCTGCGCTCCGCTTTGCGCGACTTCGGCTCCGCCGCCGTCGCCTTCTCGGCGGGCGTCGATTCGACTTTCCTCCTGCGAGTGGCGCATGAGGCGCTTGGCGACCGCGTCGTCGCCGTCACGGCGAGGTCGCGCTCTTTCCCGGCACGCGAAATCGACGAGGCCGCCGCCTTCTGCCTTGCCGAGGGCGTCCGCCATGTCATCCTCGATTCGGAGGAGCTGGACGTTCCGGGTTTCGCGGAGAATCCGCCAGACCGCTGCTACCACTGCAAGAAGGCCCTCTTTGGCAAGATGCTCGACTTCGCCCGCGAAAACGGCCTTGCCGCCGTGCTGGAAGGTTCCAACCTCGACGACGACGGCGACTACCGCCCCGGCCGCCGCGCAATTCGCGAACTTGGCGTCCGCTGTCCGCTGCACGATGCCGGACTGACAAAGGCCGAAATCCGCGCCCTGTCACGCGAAATGGGGTTGGCGACGGCGGACAAGCCGTCGTTTGCCTGCCTCGCCTCGCGCTTCCCCTACGGCGAGCGCATCACGGCCGAAGGTCTGGACCGCGTCGGCCGCGCCGAGGACTGGTTGCGCGGCGCCTTCCCCGGCCTAGCGCAGCTGCGCGTCCGCTGCCACGGCGGAACCGTCGCCCGCATCGAAGTCGCGGCCACAGACATCCCGCGCCTCGCCGCCCGCGCCGCCGACATCTCCGCCGCCCTCCGCGCCATGGGCTTCGCATACGTCTCCCTCGATCTCCAAGGCTACCGCACAGGCAGCCTCAACGAGACGCTCGATAAATAATTACGCCCATCTCCGCCAGTCGGGAATTCTTGACTTATTCAACCTTTTGAACTATACTGGATATATTCACAACCTAAATGGTTGTCATTCGATTTTTAGGAACTGAACCATGTGGAACTATACTGAAAAGACCCTCGACCACTTCCGCAACCCGCGCAACGTTGGCAAGGTGGAAAATCCCGACGGCGAGGGAACCGTTGGATCGCTCGCCTGCGGAGACGCCCTTTCGCTCTCGTTCAAGCTTGACGCGGAGGGGCGCATCGCCGACGTAAAGTTCCAGACTTTCGGCTGCGCGAGCGCCATCGCATCCTCCTCCGCGCTGACGGAGATGATCAAGGGAAAGACCCTCGAAGAGGCAGAGAAGATCACAAACAAGGACATCGCCGACTACCTCGGCGGCCTCCCGCCGCAGAAGATGCACTGCTCGGTGATGGGCCGCGAGGCGCTTGAGGCCGCCATCAAGAACTACCGGACTGGCGAGAAGGTCGTCCGCAACGTGAAGGCGGTGCCATGATGAGCGGAGGTCCCATCGCCTACCTCGACAACAACGCCACGACGATGCCCGCGCCGGAAGTCGTCGAGGCGATGCTCCCCTTTTTCACGGAGAAGTGGGGCAACCCTTCGAGCATGCACCTCTTCGGCGGCGAGGTGATGCGCTATGTCGATGAAGCCCGCGCCCGCGTCGCGGCATTCATCGGCGCGACTCCCGAGGAAATAATCTTTACCTCCTGCGCGACGGAATCCGACAACGCCGCCATCTTCGGCGCGGCCGGAGCGCTTGGTCCGGAGACGACGCTCATCACCTCGAAGGTGGAGCATCCCGCAGTGCTTGGCCCGCTTCGCCACCTCACAAAGACACGCGGCCACAGGCTCGTCGAGATTGGCGTGGACGGCGGCGGCAACCTCGACATGTCCGCCTACGCGGAGGCCCTGGCCCAGCCGGGGCCGAAGGCCGTCTTCATCATGTGGGCCAACAACGAGACTGGCGTGATCTTCGACATGCCTGAAATCGCCCGCATGGCGAAGGAGGCAGGGGCCTTCATCCACACCGACGCCGTCCAGGCGGCAGGCAAGATTCCCCTCGACGTATCGAAGGTGCCGGTTGACACCCTCGCCTTTGCCGGACACAAGATCCACGCGCCAAAAGGGGTTGGCGTCCTCTACGCGCGGCGCGGCACGCGTCTGGCACCCTACATGATAGGCGGCCACCAGGAACGCGGCAAGCGCGGCGGCACGGAGAACGTCCCATACATCGTGGGGCTGGCCAAGGCGTGCGACCTCGCGGCGCGGCACCTTGCGGACGCGCCGGCGGTGGCGCGGCTGCGCGACAAGCTAGAACAGGGCATTCTGGCCACATGCCCCGGGGCAAGCGTCAATGGCGACCGTGAGAAGAGGGTTCCTAACACCACCAACATCAGCTTCGAGTTCATCGAAGGCGAGGCGCTGATCTACCACCTTTCCGACAAGGGCATCTGCGCCTCATCCGGTTCGGCCTGCTCATCCGACTCGTTGGAGCCCTCGCATGTGATCAGGGCGATGGGAGTCCCGTTCACCAAAGCGCACGGGGCGCTGCGCTTCAGCCTAAGCCGCTACACCACCGAAGCCGAGATCGACCACGTTCTGGCGGAAATGCCGGGAATCGTCGCGCGCCTCCGCTCCCTCTCCCCCTTCGTTCCCTGAGAACTTGCGGGAGTTGCGGGAAATGGCGAAAGGGTGTATTATTCCCTGCATGGACAAGAAGAAGGAAAAGGCCGGGGAATCGGCGAAGGGCAAGCGCAAGCGGCTGCGGCGCGGCGCAGGGCCAATGATGGCCCAGGCGAGGCGCGACCTGGCCCTCGCCTTCTCGCGCCTAGGCTCCGCGCAGGAGGTCGAGCAGGCTTTTATCGACTTCCTCACCGCTTCCGAACTGCGCGACCTCCAGGCGCGCTGGCTGATTTTCAAGATGCTGGAAGAGGGCGTCACGCAGCGCGAAATATCGCGCATCCTCGGCGTGAGCCTATGCAAGATAACGCGCGGCTCGCGCTTCCTGAAGTCGCCCAGGACAATCGTCCACAGGATGCTGGCGGCAACTAGCGGTAAGCCCCGTAGCGAACAGCCAGAAGATCCGGCGGAATCTCCTTGACGAAGCGCGAGGGCTTGCAGGGCATTGTCCCGCCGTCAAAGGTCTTCCGCATGTTGGGCATGAAGATCTCCAGGTGCTTTTTGGCGCGGGTGACCGCCACGTAGAATAGGCGGCGCTCCTCGCTGTCGTCGCCCTGTTCGCCAATGGCGCGCGACGAGGGGAACATGTCCTCGTTGGCCCAGATTATGAAGACGACCGGCCATTCAAGCCCCTTGGCCTGGTGGACGGTGCTCAGGCGGATGACGTCCCTTCCCTCGGCCTCGGCGCGCCCCACCTCCGTTTCGGCGTTGGTGTTCAGGGCGACCGTCTGGAGGAACTCGCGCAGTGATTTGCACTGCCCAATCTGGACGCCGACTTCGGAGATGTCGTCGATGCGCTCGTCCGGATTGTCGAAGTTCTTCTCAAGGTAGGCCTGGTAGAAGTTGTCGATAAAGCCTGAGGCCAGTCCGGGCACATCCTCGACGCCTGACTTGGCGACCTTCTCGAAATAGCGGGCGATGAGGGCGGAAATCGGCTTCCAAGCCTCGCGTGGCGCCGCTGGCAGGGCCTCGAGGACGCGCATGCGCCCCTCTTCGGTGCTGAGGTCGCAGACGCGCCCCAGGCGCTCCCAGAGCTTCTCCGCAGTCTTCTGCCCCAGCTTGGGCAGAAGCAGGAAGAGGCGCTCGAAAGATATGGCGTCGCGGGGGTCGTCAATGAGGTGCAGGAGCGCCATGAAGTCCTTGACGTGCGCCGTCTCGAATACGCCGACGCCCGAGGTGATCAGGAAGGGGAGGCGCGACTTCGACATCAGCATCTGGAGGTCGATGGACTGGTAGTGGCTCCTGTAGAGGACGGCGATGTCCGAATACCTGAAGCCCATGTCGAGGAAGTTGCGGATCTGCTTGACGACCTCGACGGACTGAGAGACGCCGTCGTGGACGCGGAAGACTGCGGGCTTGGAGCCGTGGCTGCGGGTCGCCTTCAGCTGCTTGTCGAACTGGTCGCGGTTGTGGGCGATGCTGGCGTTGGCGACGTCGAGGATTTCGGGGGTGCTCCTGTAGTTGCGCTCAAGCTTGACTATCTTCGCGCCGGGGTAGCGGCGGGGGAAGTCCATGATGTTGCGGAAGTCAGCGCCGCGCCAGGTGTAGATGCACTGGAAGTCGTCGCCGACCGCCGTGACATTGCCGCCCTCGCCGAGGAGATCGACGAGCTTCGACTGGACGGTGTTGGTGTCCTGATATTCGTCGACGAGGATGTAGCGGAACTTGCGCCGGTAGTAGTCGAGAACCTCGGGCTTGGCCTCGAAGAGGCGTAGGCAGTTCACTAGGAGGTCGTCGAAGTCCATGGCGCCGACGTCGAACTTGATGCGCTCGTATGCCTCGTGGACGGCTATGATGGCCTGGTGGTCCTGTGGATGGGAATCGTATTTCTCGATGAGGACCTCCTCAAGCGGGAGGCAGCGGTTTGCGGCGTTGCCGAAGAAGGAGGCGAGGACGTCGCGCTTCGGGAAGTTGTCGCCGCCGACGCCCACCTCCGCCATCGCCTTGGCGATAAGGGAGCGGCTGTCCGTCCTGTCGGCGATGGCGAAGTTCTCGCGGTAGCCGAGGACGGCGGCGTTGGTGCGCAGGATGCGGTTGCAGACATGGTGGAAGGTCCCGCTCCAGACGCTGCCAACCGATGGGCCTACGACGGTGCGGGCGCGCTCGAGCATCTCGTTTGCGGCCTTGTTGGTAAAGGTGAGGAGGAGAATAGAGGAGGGCTCCACGCCGCGCTCCACCAAGTGCGCCACGCGATAGACGAGGGTCTGGGTCTTGCCGGTTCCGGCCGCAGCGAGGATAAGCAGCGGGCCGTCGCCCGCCGTGGCGGCCTCCAGCTGCTCCGGATTCAGAATCTTTTCCAAGTCCTCGAGCATTACGCCGCTACCTCGCCACGACAATTTCCATCGCCCTCACGGCGCGGCTCTCAATTGAGAATGAAATCGACGTGGAGTCGGGCGCCACCACGCTGGAAATGCGGATGTCGATGAAGTCGTCGCTGTAGCGCTGGCCAAAGTATGCGTCGTTGATGGTCGTCTGGGTGTCGCCCATGTCTATGCCGTATTCCTGCTCGATGTGCGAGGCGATCTTCGACACGACCTTCTTCGCCCTTTCGGCCTTGATAACCTCGCCGTTTCTCTCGAATGTGAGGCCGGAAATGCGCCGGCCGCCCTCGGTGTCCACCAGCGTAATGCGCACCTGCGGGAAGACCTTGTAGATTGGCTCCGCCAGCTCGACTTCAAAGATGCGGCCGTCGAGGCCGACCTTGCCAACGGTGTTGGTAGTGGTGCCGAACACGATTGGGTCGCCTTCCTTCGGCGTCTCCGCGATCACCCTGCCGAACTCGATTCCCTGGAACTGCGAGAAGCGGCCGAGCTCCTCGGCGGTGAAGGTCTTGCGAACCGGCGCGTTGGCCAGCTCGATGTTGGTCTTGCCGCCAAGCGACGCGAAGAGAATCACCGCAACGGCGATGACCACAATGCCGGCAAGCGCCCAGAGGGCCTTGCGGGCGGCCGCCCTTGCCTGCTCCTCCTTGAAGGCGGCATCCGCTATTTCAAGGCGCTCGTAAGCCTCGCGCTGGCGCCGCCGGCGATGCTCCACCGCATCGAGCCGCTTCTTGCGCGCCTCGATCTCCTCAGGCGTCGGCACCTTCCTGCGCGCCTTGACAGGCACCGGTGGCGTCCGCTGCTGGCGGTGACGCTGCTGCGCGCCAGGAGGCATCGCCCCTGGCGGCGGCATGACGCCGGGGGGCAGCCCGTCAGGCGGAAAGACGCCGGGAGGCACTGCGCCAGGCGGCGGAATCACTCCAGGCAGGACACGGATCGGCGAAGGCCGTTCCTGCGCGGGTGCGACGCCCTCTCCTGCCCTGCCCTGCCCTTGCGGCGCCGGCGGCCTCCTGGCCTTCGAGACCTTCACCGCCACGGCAGAAACAACCTCCGGCATCTCCACCTGCGGCATGTCGCCGGCCATGAGCTCCGCGCACGTCGCCGGCCTCTCGGCAGGGTTCTTCGACAGCGCCCGCATCACAGCCCGCGTAAATGGAGTCTCCGGCTCAAGCGGCTCCGCCGCGCCGTGCATAACTTGATATTCGACCTGCCCTCGGTAGAATGGCGGGTGCCCCGCCATGCTCTCGTAGGCAATAGCCGCAAAGGAGTAGATGTCCTGGGCCGCAGTAGGCGCCTCGCCCATCAGCTGTTCGGGCGACATCCACGAAACTGCGCCTGCGGCCGCGCCGCCACGAGTCCGCGCCAGGGCCTCGCGCACCGCGCCCGAAACGCAGAAGCCCACGATAGTCGGCACTGCCTCCTCGTCAACCACTATGTTGGAAGGGCGGAGGTCGCCGTGGACGATGCCCTTCTCGTGGGCATAGTCAAGCGCGCTGGCTATTGGCGCCAGCATCGCCTTTGCCTCGGCCTCGCCAAGCCGACCCCACTCGTCCAGGCACTGCGGCAGCGGGCGGCCATCCACATGGTCGAAGACGAAGAAGGGGATTGTCTCCATATCAACGAAGGCGCGCGCGGAGGCGATGCCGTCGTGGAGGAGCTTGAGGGATTCCGCAGCGGCGGCCCTGACCTCGGCCATCGTGCGGCCGCTGCCGGAGACCTCCGGCGGCATGAAGGCGAGTTCGACTTCCACGTTGTCGAGTTCGAGGTCTTGCGCGACCCAGCGCAAAAAGGCGGCCTCTCCGCCCGCCACACGGACGAGCCGATAACGACCTGCCAAAATCTGCCCCGGACTGACTACCATATTGTTGAAAAAAACTCTTGGACATTCTACCAAATCCACCACTCACTTGCCAGTTCCTTGCAATTTGGCGCGGAATGTGCGATGATTGTGTAGTTGAAAAGAGGACAATGCAAATGGTTTCAGATGCCAGAATCAAACTTGAATTGAACAACGCGCTTGGCGGAACGGACTTCGCCGTCGGCAAGCGAATCAGCGGCAAGGTGCGCGACAGCTACCTGCTGCCAGGCGGCCGCCGCGCCCTCGTCACGACCGACCGCGTCTCCGCCTTCGACCGCATCCTCGGCACCATCCCCTTCAAGGGCCAGGTGCTGAACCAGATCGCCGCATACTGGTTCGAGGCAACGAAGGACATTGTTCCGAACCACGTCATCTCAACGCCCGATCCCAACGTCATGGTCGTCGCCGAATGCGAGCAGCTCCCGCTGGAGTTCATCGTACGCGGCTACATCACCGGCGTGACCGAGACATCAGCCTGGACGAACTACGCCCGCGGCGCCCGCGTCATCTGCGGCAACAAGCTTCCCGACGGACTCCGCAAGGACCAGAAGCTCGAGCGCCCAATCCTCACCCCCACCACCAAGCACGAAGTCCACGACCGCAACATCTCCCGCGACGAGGCAATCTCCGAGGGCCTCATCTCGCCGGAACTCTTCGACGAGGCCGCGGCGGTCTGCTTCAAGATGTTCGAGGCGGGGACGCGCGAGGCCGCCAAGCGCGGGCTGATCCTCGTGGACACCAAATACGAGCTGGGCCTCCTCAACGGCAAGCTCGTCGTTTCTGATGAAATCCACACCCCCGACTCCTCCCGCTACTGGTATGCCGACACCTACGAAGAGCTCTTCGCCAAGGGCGAGCCGCAGCGCAAACTCGACAAGGAATACGTGCGCGAGTGGCTTGCGGCGCGCGGCTTCCGGGGCGAGGGCGAACCGCCCGCGCTGACCGACGAGGTGCGCATCGAGGCGGCCAAGCGCTACATCACCGCCTACGAGCTCATCACCGGCCGCGACTTCATCCCCGCCGAGGGCGCGATCGCGCCCCGCGTTGAGGCCGCCCTAAAAAAACTCTAGAACCGCTAGTAGTTCTAGAAGCGCTAGAACTGGCAACCTTTAAGGAGAAAAAGCAATGCAAAAACACACCGCCACCAACGAAGCCGCCACCCGCATCGTCCGCGCCGCCCGCGAGGGCTTCACGCTCATCGAGCTCCTGCTCGTCATCGCCATCCTGGGCATCCTGGCGACCATCGTCGTGCCGAACATCGCCGGCAAGCCCGAAGAGGCGAAGATCGCCGCAGCGCGCTCCTCTATTGGCGGCATCATCACCGCCGTCCAGGCCTACGAAGTGTCCGCCGGGAAGATGCCCGACAGCCTCGACGACCTGACCGTCGAAACAGAGAACCGCGCCGCCCTCCTCAGCAAGTCCAAGCTGCTCGACCCCTGGGGCACCGAATACAAGTTCACCAAGAAGACGAAATTCACCTTCGAGGTGCGCTCCGCCGGCCCTGACGGCAACATGAACAGCGAGGACGACATCTACGACACCAATGGCGGCAACTAGCCCGCAGGGAAATGGCGCAGACCGATGCTCGCGCCCTTCTATTGGAGGTGCGCGGCAAGTGGCCGCGCACACATGCGCGGGTTTCACTCTCATTGAACTTCTTGTGGTCATCGCGATCGTCCTCGCGCTGGCCGTAGCCATTGTGCCAAACATCGGCGCCGGCATCTCCGGCACGCAGCTTTCCACGGCCTCGCGCAGCATCCTCCAGGCGGCGCGCTACGCCCGCACCATGGCTATCCTCCACCAAATTGAAACCGAACTTGTCCTAGTCTCGGCGGCAGAGGGGGCGCGTCTCGGAGCCTCCAGCGACGGCAAGCCTGACCCACGGGGCGCTCGCATCGAGGTGCGGATTGCAGAGGAGACAATGCGCCAAGCCCGCGCCGATGCCACCGAAGCCGATGCCGACGCGACCGCAACAGATGAAGGCGAGAGCGACGAAGCCGCCGGCTCCTTCGCGGAAGACGAGGAAGGCATCCCGTTGTCGGGCATCGCGGCCGGCGTGGCCTCCACTGGAGCCGCCCTGGGAGACCTCGCCGCCGAAGTCCACGCCACATTCCCCTGCGGAACCGTTGCCTTTGAGTTCGTGCGCTTCACCGACGAGGACGAGGAGGAAGACCCAGACTCCGAAGTCCTCCGCCGGGCGCAGGAGGCCGCCACCGGCAAGGCTAAGTCGGATAGCGACGGCTTCGACGACGAGGAAGGCGCCACGGACGAAGACGACGCGTCTGACCGCACCATATCATTCCTCTTCGACAGCGACGGCATCTGCCGTCCATTCGACCTACTGCTGAAGGACTCCCCCGACGCCGACGAGTCCGAATCCCTGACAATCTCCATCGACCGCTGGGGGCGCGGCAAAATAGAGGGGCGCGACGATGACTAACCCCCCGCGCAAAGACGGCGGATTCTCGCTGATCGAAGTCCTCATCGCCACGGCGATCCTGGCCGTCGGCCTCCTTGCCGTATTCTCCGCGCTCTCCCCTGCCCTGGCCGTATTCCAAGCCTCCAAGCGCCTCCAGGAAATCCAGTGGGTGATGGCGCTCGGCGAACTCAAGCACCCGGTCGCGGGCTTCAGTGAGCTCGAGGATCTCGTAATCGAGGAGGACGACGAACTGGCCATTGACGACGAGAAGCTCGGCGAGGGATTTGTCTTTTCGCGGGAGATCGACGAGAAGATACTTGAAGACGATGAAGACAAGCAATACGACGACGGCATATATGTGATGCGCACCAAAATCGCCTGGGGCGAAGGCGACGAGGAATGCGAGGAATTCGTGCAGCTGGTCTGGAAGAAGGACGCGGGAGGCTACGAGAAGAAATGAAGCGCTGCGGATTCACCATGATCGAGCTGCTGATCGCAATCGCCCTAACCGCGACGATCGTCACCGCCAGCATCGTGGCCTTCTCCACCGCCAGCCGCATCTGGCGCAATGGCGCCGATGCCGCCGACGCCATCCACCACGGCGACTACGTGATGGAGCAACTGGCCTCCGCACTCCGCTCCGCATACTATCCCGACGCCACCCAGCCCAGCTCGCAGCACGGCATGGTCCTGGTGAACGACGGCAACGAAGACGAGGCCCACGACTCCCTCTCATGGGTGAAGTTCGGCTCGGCGCTCGTCGGCCGCAACTCCGGCATAGCCGACTCCCCGCACCGCATCGTCGTATATACTGTGGAAGAGGGCGAGGAGGATGACGAGGCGCTGGCCGAGGGCGGGCTTGTCGTCAAGGCGTGGCGCCTATCCGCGCAGATCGAGGACTTCGACCCCGAAGACGAGGAATACGTCAAGCCGCGCCTCCTCATGCCCGACGTCCTGGCCCTGGACTTCAAGGTCCTCGACCCAGAGGGCAACCTCGCGGAGGGGAAAGACCCCGTGCCCGACCAAGATGACTTCGACGAGCAGGGCGGCTTTGAGTGGATTGACGAAGACTGGAAGGACGACTATACCAACCGCCTCCCCTACGCCGTGGTGGCGACCCTCTACCTGAAACCGTCGGAGAAAGGCGCCGAGCCAATCGCGCTGCGGCGGCTGATCACGCTGCCCACGGCACCGCTATCGTGGCGCGACAAGGGCGCCGCCGGCGGCGACACCGAAACCAGCGGCAACGAATCTGCTAACGGCAAAAACAAGAACAAGAACGAGGATGCCAACGGGAACAAGAACAAGAACGGCAACAGAAACAACGGAAACAATGGCAACGGGAACGGAAACAACAACGGAAACAGGAACAACAACCCCAGCGAGAGAATGAGGAAGGATGACACGCGCTCTGCCAAACAGACGGGCGAGACTTGAACGATTCTTGCTCAAGCTCATCCAGCACGAAGGCGACGACCAGGGCCAGCCGCGCCCGATTCGCTGGCTGCTCTCAATCCTTGAGGGCTGCTCGCGGCTCTTCGGCATCGTCGTCCGCCTGCGAGCCTGGCTCTACGAGGCGGGGCTGAAGCGCCGCTTCCCCCTTGGCTGCCAGGTAATCAGCGTAGGCAACGTCACCGTTGGCGGCACAGGCAAGACGCCAGTCGTGGAAATCCTCGCGCGGACGCTGCGCGACGAAGGCCGCGCCGTGGCCATCATCAGCCGCGGCTACCGCAAGAAGGAGACGCCCTTCCTCCAGCGCCTTCTCCATGGTGAAGGCTTCGCGCCACGCGTCGTGAGCGACGGGCACCGCGTCCTACTCGGCAGCGACATGAGCGGCGACGAGCCGTTCATGCTGGCCAGCAACCTGCCTGGCGTCGTGGTCCTCGTCGATAAGAACCGCGTCAAGGCCGGGCGCTACGCCATCCGCCACTTCGGGTGCGACGTCCTCATCCTCGACGACGGCTTCCAATACATGAAGCTGCGCCACTCGCATGAAATCGTCCTCGTCGATTCCACCAACCCCTTCGGCAACGGCCATCTGCTTCCGCGCGGCATCCTGCGCGAGCCGGCGGCGAACATCCGCCGCGCCAACTTCATCTTCATCACGAAGTCGGATGGCCAGACGGATGCGCTGCGGGCGCGGCTGAAGCGCCTCAACCAGACAGCCGAAATCGCGGAATGCCGCCATACGCCGCGCTTCTACCGCAACGTCTATTCGGCGGAGACCATGCCGCTTGAGAAAATCGCGGGCATGAAAGTCGTCACGCTCGCCGGGATCGCGGCGCCGATGGGCTTTGAGAACTCCGTGTCCGCGATGGGCGGGCGCATCCTCGCCCACGAGCGATTCCCCGACCACTACCGCTACCGCACGCAGGACATAATCAACATTATAAACAACGCGGACGAACTCGGCGCCGACGCGATCCTCACCACGGAGAAAGACGCCGTCCGCCTCCCGCACCTGGCGCACCCCAAGGTACCGATTTTCTACATGCGCATGGAAATCGAGATCGTCCGTGGCTTCGACAACTTCCGCCAGTGCGTTGACCGCATCTGCATGGATTAGCCGCATGCGACTATTTCAAAAGTTCGCAAAAGAGTACACAGGACAGCACATTAATAATCGTAGAAGAAAATAAAACAAACATAAACAAAAAAAATACTTGACAAAAAAATTAAAAAAACATATAATTATTTCATCAAAATTAAAAAGGAGCAATTACGAATATGAGCGAAAAGGAATTTCTGAGTCTGGAAGAAGTCGCCGAAATGCTCGGGGTGACTTACCAGTTGGTTTACAAGCTGGCGCGCAGCGGGGAGATTCCCGCAGTGCGGCTGGGAAAGCTCTACCGCGTTTCCCGCGCAGATCTGGCGGAATATCTTGAATCCAAGAAACGCGAAACGCAGGGCGGCGGGACCTGTTCAGTCTGCGGCGAGGTTTACCGCAGCAGGCAGTCGCTCCAGCATGTTTGCCAGGAGGACGGTTGCAATGAGGCCATCTGCAATGACTGCTGGACGCGCAGGGGCGTACGCAAATGCATCGAACATGGTGGCGCGGTAAAGTAGGTGCCGCAGCAGCAAGTGTTTTTCAAGTATAAAAATTCTTGACGGCCACGTGTGGTTTTTGTTAGCATTAATTTTATTGGAGTAAGACAATGCATTCAGTGGAGACAATGCCTGAAATCGACGCCGCAACGCATACGGCGCAGGACGTTGTCTGCCCACAGTGCGGATGCCCGACCGACTCTGGCCGTTTTTGCCAACATTGCGGTGCACGGCTTGACAAGGTTGCGCCAGTCGAGAGTAGCGCGAACACGCAATGCAATAATAGAGACAATTCGCTCTATGCGACTTCATTGCCCCAAGCGCCCAATTTGTCTGAGTTTCCACAAACGCCAGAGCTGCAACAAACGCCAGAGCTGCAACAAACGCCAGAGTTGCCCAAGTTGCCTGAATTGCCAAAGTTGCAAAAGCTGCCAACGATATCGGGAATGCCCAGGCAAGGCGTAGCGACCGCACATAATCGGGCATTCTCGCTTGAATGCAGTCTCCCTGAACGGTTTGTTGAGGGTATGACTGCGGCAGTGCTGTTTCGAATTCGTCGCGAGTGGCGCGAAGCGGAGGAAACAACAATTTCCCTTATTGATGGCAAGCGCGTTTTGGCAGGGCCTGTAACGAGAAAGGGCATTTTAGGTCGTAAGGGCGATGAAGTCTCGCTAAACTTCCAACCAGACGTGTCAGGCGCAATTTCAGTTCTAGTCAAGATAGAGAGCCGTTTTGGCGGGATGGCTGAAAGCGAGGTTCGCACCGCGCCGCTGCTCCTGCCGGTTGAACCTGCAACCGAAGCACCGGCCCATGGGCCCGTTTCAATTAATGTCAACAATGATGGAGGAATTGTTGACTTGCAATCCAATGGTTTTGCCGCGCAGCTGGGGCTGTCAAGAGGCGACCGTCTTAACACCATTTCGAATCCGCGCATTTTCAGGCAGGTGGAAGGGATGGCCATTGTTGCGTCGCCCACGCGCCTCACATTGGAGCATCATGGGTGTCGCCTTCATTTGATTTCTCGATCCCCTGCCTGGTTTGGCAGACAGCATGAGCGCCCTGACAAAGGGCGGACACTTGACAATGCCGCAACGCTGTGGTGCTTTACGGCAGACGGGGCGGATCCTGACGCGACTTTGTCGCAATGGATTTCCAGAACGCATTTTCTACTGGAGCGAGATGGCGCGCGATGCAGATTGCGTGACGGAGCACCGGCACGCGACAAGTCCGGGAACATTCTTTCAGGCGGGCCAATTACGGCGTCGGGTTGCGGCATAGCAGTCGATGGAGAGGAATTGCCGCCACGCGGAGCCAAGACACTCGCATCGGGACATGAGGCTAACGTCGTGCTGGCGCCAAGAATGCGTGACGGCGGGGCGTTGTCGTTGCGCCTTCGGACTTTATTGGATTGCGCGCGCCGCGGTTGCTCGGCAGGGGCGCTGCTACGCCGCGCCGACAGTGTTCCAGAAGCATACATGGTCCTCTGGGGTGAAACCGATCTGGGAGAATTTGACGAATCCCTGCGCAATTGGACGGCGCTCTGGGATGGCGCGCGTTTTCTCGTCCGCGGGCAAGATGGCGTAGAACATGCAATTGCGGCAGGCGACGCATTTGGGCCGATGAACGCGCCAGTATTCGTGACCCCGTTCAGGCAGATAGGCATGTGACCGGGACATGACAATGGTCTTAGGTAAAAAAATAGGGACTTCAACTTTCAATAAAAAATAAGGACAAAACATGGGACTCTTCTACGACAAATGCAATGCAATCGTTAATCGTGCCACAGGCGAGGCCCTGACAGGCGAAGCACTTGAGGCGGCCCGAATGTTGTTGAATGGCGTTGACGGCAACGGCAACCCAGTCCACCTACATGGGAAAGACGCCGAGGCGGTGCTCGCCACACGCGGCTGGGGAATCTGCGGCAATCCAGTTGCAAAAAAGGCCCGCTTCTGCCGCGAATGCGGCACAGGCGCGCCAAACGGATGGGTAAAATGCCCCAACTGCGGCAAATGGATTGGCAACGACGCCCGCTACTGCCCGCACTGCAACCACCCGTTGCACCCGGAAGAGCGCGTTGACATCGCGGGCGGAGTGTGGGATCGCGCCCCAGGCGTCTTCGCGCAGCGCTTTGAGTGCGGCGAGGACGAGCGCCAGCTTAGGGAGGGAATCATGGTGCAGGAGGGGACGGTCGCCATCCTCATGGACGGCGGTCGGAAGACCCACATTCTCAGCCCAGGCCGCCATACTCCGGATGGGACGCTTCGTGCCATCAACTGGTTCGGCAACCCGCCGCCGCGCTCCATCGTCCTTGTTGCATCCGGCGACATGGTCTTCTCCGTCTCGTTCCAAGGGTTGCGCTCCGCCGAAGAGTTGCCTGTGACGGCGACTGCGGATGTGACGCTGCGGTTCGTCCCCAGCAAGGCCACCGCTTTTCTCGAAAACTTCCTAAAGGAACGCCGCAGCGTCTCCGCCGAAGCGGTATGCGAATGGCTGATGGCCGAAGCCCAGTCCGCCGCCAAGGACATGGCGATTCAATCCACTGTGGAAGACCTTGTCAAGGATCCGGACAGACGTCCGCGCTTCGAAACAGCGCTCACCCGTGCGCTTGAAGAGATACTTGACCGCAACGGCCTTTCGCTCGTCCGCGTCGGCGCGGTCGAGTTCAGCGGCGCCGACTACGAAAAGATGCGCGCAAAATACGCCGAACTCGACAAGGCCCGCCGCGAGCTGGAGTTCAAGCGCGCCAATCTGGCGCTGATCGTTTCCGAAGAGGAAACCGACCTGGCGGACGCCAAGGAGCGCGAAGAGCGCAATATCGCCGATGGCGAGGCGCGTGCGGAACGCGAGGCCAAGGACACGGAGTTCCACGCGAAGAAAGAGAAGGAAGTCAAGGATTATCTGGATCAGTTGGCGCAGGAGAAGGAACTAGCCGATATCGACCGTTCCGAGGAGCTCCAGCTGGCGCTTCGCGTCTCGTCCGGGCGGCTGGCCCGCAAGGACGCGGAACTGGAGGCGGCGGCGCGTCTTGAGCGCGATGCCCGCGAAACGGAGACACTCGCCCACAAGCTGGGGCTGGACCTGCAGCTGAAGGAATACACCCGCGACTCGCTGCTGAAGGATGCCGAAGCCGCCGCGCGCGTCGCCGCAGTAAAGCGCGACGAGCGCATTGCCGAAGCCCGCGCGGACGCCGAAATCACCGTCCTTTCAGTCGAAGCCTGGGCGAAGCAGGCCGCCGCCGCCGGCCGCGGCTACAAGGAATACCTGATTCAGATCGCCGCCGGGCAGGACGCGATGAACAGAGTACAGACGGATCATCTTACGCGCCTTCTGGATATCAAGGCACGCAACGCCGCAATTAAGGCAGAGGCCGACCGCAACCGCGCGGAAATTACTAAAGGCCGCAGTTACAGCGAACTGGCTGCCTTCTACGGCGAAGACCCCGGCGCCCGCAAGGAATTCGCCGAATTGGAGAAACTCCGTATCCAGTCCAACATGGCGCAGCAGCAGATCCTCGCGATGCAGGCGGGCCAGTCGCAGTGGGCGGCGGCCGCCTACGCCGACGGCGAAAGGGCTGCTGCTGCGGCAGCAGCGGCGAAGGACAGCGCCGCGCGGGAAGTCCTCGCCGAGGTTAAAAAGAACAAGGACGAACTCCGCGCCGACCTGAAGGACATGCGCGAGCATGATGAAAGGCTCTTCGGCGCCGCAGCCGCAGTCGCGACAAAAGCCGCCGAGAAGCCAATTCCCCCGCCGCCGCCTCCCCCACCGACGCAGCAGATCATCAAGTAGGAAACTTCCAACTGTTAACCAAACTAACAAGGTCAACTAAGTCAACAAAGGAGAAAAATGAACATACATGCAACACTATTGACGACAACTGCGGCAATCGTTTTCGCGTCAGGCTGCAGGACAGTCCTGCCGGTCGCCACCTATCCTGCGCGGGCGCAGGCAGACTCCCTCCGCGTGGCGGTTGTCGCGCAGAACGAGGAAGGGAAGGGCGACGCAATCTCAACAGCCGCCGCGTCAGCCACGCGCAAGGCACTTGTCGAGAAGGGTTTCCGCGTGGAGGATTCGGATTCGCCTGATGTGCGTGTCTCGCTTGACGTCTCGCACCGTGAGGTGAACCGCGCCGGCGACTTCATCCTCATGGAGGGACAGGTCGTGGCCCGCGCGACGGTTCCGGCTCGCGAGAACCGCGTCCTCGGGGACGAACTCATAAAGGCGCGCGCCCAACGTGCCCTTGGCGAAAGCGCGGCTATAGACGAACTAACCAAGGCATTGGTGCCGCAGGTGACGGACTGGGCGTCGCGCTCGATTTCAGTCAGCGCGACTGGCGTCAGGGCGCAGACTGTCGTAATATCATACGCCAAGGCGAGCGCCAAGAGATTGCCTGAATTCAAGACGAAGTTCGTCACTGCGGTTCTTTCAACCACAGGAGTCCGCTCGTGCGTTCTCGTCAGCGAGAACGCCGTTCCGCCTACGGCCGAATTCCGCGTCGTTTATGACGAAGGAGCGTTCCCGGCAGGGCTTGTGAACGAAATCGCAGTCCGTCATCCCGAACTCAACCTGCGCCCAGGCGCGCCATTTTGAAAGCCCAACAGCAAAGGAAAAGACAATGAACAACACCAGGCAAATCGTATGTGCGGCGCTATTCGCGGCAAGCATGGCCATTCCCTCCGCCACCCAGGCGCAGTATGATGTACGCAAGTCCGCTCCGCCTACTGAATTCCCGCGCGAAGTCCGCGCCTCGTTGCGGGAACTCATCGGGGGTGAAGTCCGAGAATCGCTCAAGGACGCCTCCATTCCCAGCGGGCACGCCATAGTCGTAGCCCCGATTTCCGGCGACCTCGACAACGAGACCCGCAACCAGCTCAAGAACGCCATCTCGGCGGCAGGGCTCGTCTGCGTCGAGGCGAGCGACGACAAGTGGGAGGCGATAATGAAGGAACTAGGTTTCAACGAAGGCTTCAAAGACATGCTCGACCAGCGCACCATGACGCGTCTCGGCGAACTTCTCCCCTCTGAAGTCCTCCTCTACGGGAAAATCCGCACCTCTCGGGGTATGGCCGGCGGCAAGCGCGTCCCTGCCAAGGCGCCTGATGTGGAGCTTTCGCTTCACGCCGCCGATTTGCGGACGCGCCGCCATGTCTGGGGCAGAGACTTTGTATTTTGCAAAACGAATTCAGTCCCGCCTCCGCCACAACAGCCCACCCCGCGCTTGCTTCCTGCCGACGCGACATCTGCCGATTTATCCGTGTTTGTCACGGCGCGGCCGCAAGACGACGATTCCTCCGATTTGGCACTCGAACTCCTCTCAATCGCCCGCGAAACGATTGGCAGACAGGGCTTCAAGGTTGCGTTTGACGCCGAGAATGCCGATGTTGCCCTCCAGCTCTCCGTCCGCAAGTCGGTATTCGACCGCACGGGGAGCTACGCCGTTATGGAAGGCTCGGTTCGTGCGATTGCGGCGATTCCCGCCCGCAAGGGGTTCTACCTCGGCGAGACGCACATAGACCGCGAACGCGGCGAGCGCAGTCTTGGGGATCGCGACGCCATGCTCTCCGTACGCGACGGGATTGAGCCGAAGCTCGTTTCGTGGATCGGACAAAATGTGACAGTTGAGAAAACCGGTCTTGCAGCCGTAACGATTCCATGTGACATTTCAATGATGGAAGATGAAAACGCCAAGGCGAAATTCATAAGCGACTTCTGCGCCGGAGCCGCCAGAATCGACGGCGTCGTCCGGTGTTCTCTTGCCACGCAGACAGATGACCGCGCCGATTTCTATTTTGCCTATTTGCCGGAAAAACTCCCCGAAGGCCCGGCAAACGCCGTACGTTCCCGCTATCCGGAACTTTTCCCTGTTTCCGAACAAATTTACTAATCAGGCTAAAGGAGTTCCCGCAATGAAAAAAAGCATCGCAGCCCTTTTCACCGCTTTCGTAACCTGTGCGTTTGCCGCGTTCGCACAGTCCGTCAACCCCAATGTCGAGCCCGGCGCCCCAAGGGCGAAACCCGCCCCCGGCCACGCCCATGTGGGCGAGGTCCTCGATTTCGTCGATCCGGCATTTCCTTCGGACACCCTTCGTCAGACAATCCAGGAGACTGTTGACCGCTTTGGCGAGGCGCTGCGCGCGTCGTCAGTCCCGAAAGACGTGCCGCTTACGCTCCTGCCAGTCGTCGGCGACCGCACGGGCTACGTCGCGTCGCTCATGAAGAGCGCCATCACCGATGCCGGGCGAAAGTATGTCGTCGCCGAAAACGATTCCGAATGGAAGGCCATTCCCGCACATGTCGAATGGTCCGAACGCAAAGGCGACATCCTTGACAAGGAGACGCTGTTGAAGTTCGGCGCCCTGCAGGCCGCCCGCATCCTGCTCGTTGCAGAAATCCGCGTGGCGCAGATTTCGGATCGCGGCGTCCTTGTTGAGATAGACGCCCATGCGGCAGATGCCAGGACAGCCAACCACATCTGGGGCGGCGTCTTCACGCGCCGCCGCTACGTTGGCGCGGAGCTTCCTGTGAAGGCGATAGACCTGCCGCGGGAAGTGCGCGACACGCTTCAAAACGAACTGCTCGCGAAGACCGTCGCCTCGCTGAAGGACTGTCCCGCGCTTGCCAAATACCCGCGCATCGCCTTTGTCCCCCTTTCGGCCGACGAGGATGGCTACGCGACGGACATTCTCCGCGAGGCATTCGTCAAGGCCGGCGTCTCGCTCGTCAACCTTGATGCCTCGTCGCCATCCGAGGCTCGCGCCATCCTGCGTGACAAGCCCGCGAACAAGGCCGACGCCTTCCTCTACGGGACTGTTCGCAAGTTGCGCGAAGTGTCCATTGATGAAAAGCCAGAGGGCGTCGCCACGAACTACACGGTCGAGTGGACGGTCTCCGTCGAGACCGCCGGAGACCGCCTTCAGCCCTATGTCGCGACAATCCAGGCCACCGGGACGGACTTCCATAAAAACGGCTGGTGGGATCGCGTCTGCCACCATCTTCCATTCCTGCGCGGTCGTGGTTGGACACTTGTCTGCCTAATAATCGTCCTCGCAGTTGTCTTCGCAGTTCTCCGCGCCACGACACGCGTCCGCTAGAAGGAACTCCACGCCATGGAAGCCGGTTTCCCGAAAAAGTGCTGCGTCTGCGGACGCTCCCTGCCTAACAAATACGCCGTCGCCGGCACCCGCGTCTCCGCGGATGGCGGCGAGGAGGCGTTCTGTGCATGGCACTGGAATCCGGAATCCAAGCGGCACAACGCCGCCGACACATCAACCGAAGAACCAGACCCAGCCATCATTGCCCCCATGGAACCCGTCTCACCAATCCCCGCAACTGTGCAGCTCACAGTCGAGCAGAAGAAGTCCGCCGCGCGCGCGGCCCTTGACGCCATTGCAAAACTCGGCGCCGGCGTCGCCAGCCTTGTGAAGAAACTTTCCAGTGTCCAGGATCCGCAGGAGATGATCGACTCCTTCGGTGCGGCGCTGGAAGCGAATCGCCAACGGCGCGAGCCGCTCCAAACCCGTTACGAAGCTCTCTTTGCGGAAATCGCTGCAAAAAAGAAGCTGTGGGTTGCAGCGCCCCCAGCGCGCAAGAAGATTCTTGAACTTGAACTTCGCTCGCTCCTATCCGAGTACCAGGGCCTTGAACGTCAGCTCACCGCGTATTTTGAGAACGAGCGGACGCTCGTCACTGTCCGTACGCGCGTCGAGGAGATTGTGGCGCTGGAGATGCGTAAAGTTTCCGAGAATCAGATCGACCGTCTTACAGACAAGCTCGACGACGCAGTGGATGACGCCGAGGATGTAAACGGGGCGCTATCAGACCTTGAAAAGGCCGGGGCTCGCCGCGAAGGGGATTCCGCTTCACTTGAGGAAGCCCTATCCGGATTCGACCTTGACGGCCTGACGCCTGAAAACGGCATCGCCGAGCCGCAGCCTGTCGCGGCCGCGGACGTTGCCATCCCTGCGGAGCCGGCGGCACCCGCCGCCGCACCGATGCCAGACCTGGCCGATTTAATGCCTTAACCGCCACCTTACTAAAAGCTAAACTCATAAAACCATGGAACCAGAACCGAAACTCCCCCAGATGCCGTCGCTCCCCCCGCTTCCAAGCATGCCTGCCGCGCCGGCCCTACAGCAGTTGCCTCAGCCTCCTTCGCAGGCCGCAGATCCGTTCAAGGCGTTTGACACTGCGTTCAACCAAAGCCTGAACGCGGCCATTTCTGGCGGGCTTGACGCCGTCCAGGCGCTGGCGCAACCGGTTGTGCCGCCATCGGCGCCGTCCGCTCCGGCACCGTCAAAATACTCCCTCCCTGGCGTTTCACAGCCAGAAGTCCCCGGCACTGTTTAAAAATGAGGAGGCAATCATGGGCTTTTTAGATTTTCTGCTGCCAAAAGAGCGCGCACGCAAGGCTAGACGCGACCGCCGCCACGCTTTCCGCGAGGCCGAGAGGGCAATAGACTCCGTCAAGGAGAGACAGAGGGATTTGGAAAAGGAGGCGAAGAAGCAGTGGGTGGCGGCCCGCGAGGCCACGAAGAACGGCGAGAAGGCCGCAGCGCAGCGCGCCCTCGTAGCCTACCGCGCCTCGCAGACGCTCATTCTCAAGCTTGAGCAGAAGCGCTGGCTCTTCGAGCAGTATTACACCAAGATGCAGGTGGCCGGCTCCGATTCCCAGTTTGCGTCGGCGCTCGGCGCGCTGAACAAAGTTGTGGACATCGATCCCGAAAAGGTCATGGATGTTTTTGATACCGCCAACGACCTCCTCGGGGAGCAAGCCGACAGCGACCGTTTCTGGGAAAAGATGTATAACAAGGAGGCAGAAGGCGCCACCACCGCCGCCGAGGACCGGATTCCGTCAATGGAAGACCTCGGAGCGCAGCTTGAGCAGGAGGTCGCAGCCGAACTCGGCGGTGCGGCCGCGCCCGCCGCGGCCGCCGGTGAAATTGACTCGCGCATCGCGGCAGGGCAGGAACGCGTCCGCTCCTTGCTTGAAGGCAAATAGTAAAGGAGGGATGAACCATGAGTGAAATGTCTCACAAGGAAGTTGCGGAGCGACTGGACGGCTATCGTGCCCGGCGCGCCGCCAGGAGATTTGCGGCAATTGCGGCGATAGTCGTTGTCGTCGTCGCCGCAGTGGGGGTCACAATGCGGATGTCGGCCGCGCACGACGCCGCCATCGCCGAAAAAGCCCGCGTGGAGTCTATTCTCCAAAAGCCGCTTCTGGAATGGAGCGAGGCCGAACGCGCCGAGTTCCCGGAGGAATACGAGAACCGCCGCCAGAAGGAGCGCGCCATGAACCCCGCGCTTTGGACGGCCGCCGAAAAGAAGACGGAGTGGTGGCGCTACTCCAAGCTGCTGTTGAAGAGCAAGCTCAGGCGCCGTAAGTAGTCCCGCCATTTCTCTGTGGACATGAGCTTCTATTCCGACAAGAAGACCGAGCACGAAACCGCGTGCGAGGCGGCGATCAAGGCTGGGGACACGGCCTCCGCCATATTCCACGCCGCCAAGGCGGCGGAGTTCTGCTACATCCTTGCCAGGGAAACATCCGGGCCGGTTTCAGCAAGCTACGTCGCCACCGCCGATGGCTGGCTGGAAATCGCCGAAAAGCTCAGAACGACCCCTCTTCCCAAAGGCAAGGCGGACATTAGGCCCGAGCCCCACGGAGAGTCGGGCCGTTCAGGCGAGCCGTCCACCGCGCCTCCTTCCCCTTCTTCCGAATTCCAAATCACCGCCGATACGGGCGTCTCCTTCGACGACATCGACGGCATGGCCGCCGCCAAGGCCGCCATCTACGACATGGTGATAAACCCCATGCTCCAGCCGGAGAAGGCGAAGGCGCTCAACATCAAGCCAGGCGGCGGCGTCCTCCTCTACGGCCCCCCCGGCAACGGCAAGACGTTGTTCGGCAAGGCCATCGCCCACGAAATCAAGGCGCCATTCTTCTTTGCCTCCGGCGCCCAGATCCGCTCCAAGTGGCACGGTGAGAGCGAGCAGAAGCTCTCCAGCCTTATCCACGCCGCCCAAGCCGAACCCGTGGCCGTCCTTTTCCTCGACGAAATCGACGGTCTGCTCCCCCGACGCACCGAGAACTCCTCGGCCGTTGACAACCGCCTCGTCACGCAGTTCCTCGCAGACGTCGGCGGTTTTAGGGACAGCCCCAACACACTCCTCATCCTCGGCGCCACAAACAAGCCCTGGGAGATTGACGAGGCCGTCTTCCGCACAGGCCGCTTCGACGAGAAGCTGCACATCGGCATTCCTGACGCGGCCGCGCGTCTCGGGATGCTGCGTCGCACCTTCAAGAACGCGCCGCTTGAAGCGGATGTCAACTTGGACAACTGGGCGGCGCGTCTCGAAAACTACTCTGGATCCGACATCGTGGGGATTGCCCGCAAGGCATGCCAGATCGCATTCCGGCGCTCAATCGACGAATCCTCCGATCCGCTTGTCCGAGCCTCCGACCTCGAACAGGCCGTCCGAGCGATTCCCTCATCAATCACCCCGGCGCTCCTAGCCCAATACGAAGCCTTCGACAGGCAGCGCTTTGGCTAGCTAACACCTAAATCCATTTGACGTTTCATCACTGATTTTTGTATTATAAACACTGCCCGCCATGAATTACTACCTACGCAAAAACGGCAATGTCGTCGGCCCGATGTCTCAGCCCGACTTCCTCGCCCGCATCGCTTCCGGCGAGTATTCAGCCACAGACGAAATGTCCACGGACGGCAAAGTCTGGACGCGTTTGGGCCTCACCGGATACGCGCGCTCCATCCAGCAGGCGCGCTTTGTCTCCACACCGCGCCTCGACTCGGTCGTGCGCGACCTTACTGGGCAATCCCCGGCAAATGGAGATGCACCGGCCGGCGACGAGACGCAGAAGGCACCGCAGAAGACGGCGTTCCCCGCAACCCCGCAGCCGGCTTACCGCCGCTCCTCCCCGGCGAGGAAGGCGATTTCCGTCCTAGTGGTTCTCCTCCTCGCCGCCATCGCGGCGCTGGCGTTTTTCCTCCTGCGGTCCGGGGAAAAATGTAGCGAATCTGGAACCTGTTCCATTATCGATGATCCGCCCACTCAGGGAAAACGGTGTGCGCTTTTGGTTGCCCTCGACGAGTATGATCCGCAAAAGTACAACGGGCAGCCGCCTAACAGCCGGAAAGGGAGCGGCAGGGCGGATTTATCCAACATGGAAGCCGCGTGCCGCGAACTTGGCGCCTTCGACAAGGTGGTCACGCTTCATGACTCCCAGGCTACGGTCGCTGCAATTCGCGGACATTTGAAAGAAATGGAAAATACGCTTGGCGATGGCGACGAGTTCTTGTTTTTCTTCTCAAGCCATGGGGGGAGGACCGACAAGTATTCGAGCGACAAGGACACGTTTCTTTGCGCCTATGATGGCTTGTACTGGGAAGAACTCATAAGGAGGGATTTCCTTGGATTCGGGAAAGGCGTTCGGGTGGTTTCCATAATAAGTGCCTGCCATTCTGCCGGGTTGTTCGAAAAAAACGCATTCGGCAACATGGCTGGTAATGGGGCTTTCGATTCCCGTGAATTTTTGAGCCACATGGCGGACACCGACGGGAAGCGTCTTGCTGGAGAAAAGATTTCCGAACTGGACATAGGATGGATTGTGTCGGCCGAGAAAGACCAGTCGAGTTTGCGTTCTAGCAACGGCACAGGAAGTCTTTTCGGTTCGTATGCGATTGTCAGGGAAGGGTGGAATGGAGGCGCGGCCGATGGCCTCGTCGATGCAGTGGTGTCTAAAAACGGCGCCAAGGCGGTTTCATCAACCGATGAGTTCCTGAAAGTTGATTCCATTGACGTTCAAGACCCATGTGGAAAGGTGTCTTTTCTTGATTTGGCCCTGTATGCTGTCAGAAAGTGGAAAGATGTTCATTGGCAGGATAAAGGGAAGGACTTCCAATCGGTTCCACAATTCGTCAACCCGAATGTTCTGAAGGCGTTTGTCGCAGGCAGGACGGGGTCTGTCGGAAAAGACACGTCAATAGAAACGATTGACGATAATTCTGCGCTTGTAGCCAAGGCCGCGCCGGTCATGGCGGCGGTGGCGACCAAGGCGGCGGCAATGAACGCATCCGCCTCCACTGCGACAGGGACGGCCGCGAAGGGCGCGGGGGCGGGGCGGGGAATGCTGCCGTCCGAGTTCGCCGCAAAGGCGATGAAGGAGGCGTCCGCCTCCAAGGCCGCGACAGCCGATGGCAGGGTGCGCACAATGGAGGAGATGTTTTCCGCGATGGAGCGGGAGGACGTCTCGCCGGTGAAGCAGGCGGTGTCGATGGACGACCCTCTGGTGAAGAAGGCGCTGGCGAAATACATCGCCCCGTCCGCCGAGTCGCAGAAGCTCCTGCTCACCAACATTCTGAACAGCGAGCATGTTCTCGAAAAGTTCTCCGACGTGGCGAAGAATACGCGCTTTGAATACCTTGCGGCGGACGATGTTGTCAATGCCGACTCCTCCATCGGCCGCGACGGAGACGCCGAGTTCGGCCGCATCCGCCTCTACGGCGGTCTTGTCCGCATGGCCCGCGCCATGGGCGCCGTCCTCTGCTTTGGTGACCCGGCGCGCTCCAGCGATGAAAAGGTCCTGCTTGGATTCCTGCTCGACCTCGGCTCCGCCATCCGCAAGGCCGGGAACCATTTTTCGCGCGACGAAATGATGGCGCTCATGGAGCGCCACGGCGTCGATCCCGCCGGCTTCGCCTCGACAGTCGGACGCTCCAGCGCCGAAAAGGTCGCAAACGCCATCGTGGAGTCCGTTCTCGCCCATGAATTCGGCCACATCGCGAAGGGCCATCTCAACGGCGGCGACGCAAACCACGTCGTGTCGCAGATTGAGGAAAAGGAGGCCGACCTATTTGCCTCCACTATCGCCGCATCAGTGCCGGAAGGGGCGGAGGTGTTTGCCGGGCAGGTGTTGTCGATGATCGTGTTCTCCTTCATCGATGACGGCACGGGCGAGCGTCTGCGCACCCACCCCGTGCCGCGTGAGCGCGTAATTGACGCCATCCGCGCCAATCCAGACTATGCAGCCGCCGCCAAGCTCACGGAGGAGGGAGTCCGTGCATTCTACAAAGCGATTGACGAAAGGAAGGGGGAGTAATCCTATGAAAAAAGCCGTTCATACCGTCCTGCTCGCAACCGCGCTGCCGCTTGCCGTCAGCGCTGCCACGCCGCTTCTCCTGCCCGGTGGCGCAAAGACGCTCGCTCCCGGAAGCACCGAGGAAACGCGCAAGTCGCTCGTAGCCGTCGGCAAGTCGCTCGCGGAAGACACTTCAACCGATGTCTGGATTGTCCAATACGACCCTGAAAAGACGATGGCCTCCGCCATCCGCAACCTCGTTTCAAGCGTAGGCGCACAACTCCTTTCGCCAGTCGCAGGCGGCGCGTATCTCGTCCGCGCCACAAAGGCCCAGCAGCTTGCCATTCTTGAGAGCGGGCAAATCGAGGCGACGCGCCAATATGACCCCTCCGACAAGTGCGCGCCAATCAATGATTCCGGGCTGGCGAAAGGATTCGCCTTGGGCGGCGCGAGTTCCGGAGACGCGGTTTTCGTCGTGTCCGCCTTCGACGGGGCCGACAACGCCGCCCTCCGCGAGCAGGTCGCCGCCCTGAAGGGGTGCGAAGTGCTGGACGGAGGCGAAGGGATCTTGCGCGTCCGCATGACGGCGGCGGGCCGTGCCGCAGCAGCAGCGCTTCCGGAAGTCGCGTCCATCGGCGAATGGATTGAACCCCGGCTCATCAACGATGTCGCCGTCCAGGCCATGCACGTCAATTCCATCTGGCCATCGCGCCAGGCACCGGCACAGACGGATAAAGCAGTCTCCAATGTCCGGGACGCCGCCCCGGAGAGTCGTCGCGTCACCGCCGTGGACTTTTTCTCGAAAGGGTTGCTGACGGCAGACGGCTTCGACGCGTCGGAGCCGAAGGTCGCACGGAACGCGCCGCGGCAATCCGAGGCCAAGGAGACCATTGCCGCAGTGGAAAGCGCATCCTCGGCCACCACGACTTCGCTCGGACTCACCGGGAAGGGGCAAATCGTCGCCGTTTGCGACACAGGGCTCGACACCGGAAACCTTTCGACGCTCCATCCCGACGTGCGCGGACGTATTGTCAAGACGTTCGCCTACGGACGGCCCGCCGAAAAGCAGAACTGGACGGGCGACTGGAGCGACGAGTCTGGACACGGCACGCACGTTGCCGGTTCCGTTCTTGGAAACGGCGCCGCTTCCGGCGGCAAGTACACGGGGCCCGCATACGAGGCGCGAATCGTGTTTCAATCGCATGGCAGCAAGCAGTTCTGGGTGGAGGACAAAAACGGGAACCGTCGTCTCACAACCAAGATAACTGGATTTGGGAATTTGGCATCTATCGGGGTCAACCCGTACAGCGCTGTGCTTGTACATGCCTATCAATCCACAGACCAGGACGGCAATTCGCCTAAAATCCATTCAAATAGCTGGGGAGGAAACGCCGAGGGGGAGTATGCCGATTCGTCGCGGAGTTTCGACCTCGTCTCTTTCTTTCTGCCGGATTTTCTGACGGTCGTTGCGGCGGGCAACGAAGGCGTTGACCATAAACCGCCTTACGGCGTCATTGACCCGGGAAGCATGGGGTCTCCGGCGACTGCAAAAAACTGCCTCACGGTCGGTGCGGCGGAAAATTACCGCAACAACGGTGGGTATTCAGAAAAAGTATGGTCTTTTGGAAGTTGGGAAGAAGATTTCCCGAACAATCCGATCGCCCAGGATTTCATCTCGCGTCCCCAATCCGGCTCACAAGGCATGGCCGCGTTTTCATCGCGCGGGCCATGCCTGGACGGCAGGGTGAAACCGGATGTTGTCGCTCCTGGAACAGACATCCTGTCCGTTCGGTCGAGGGCGAAGCCGCAAATTCCATCTTCGTGGGGGCCCTTTGACGAATTCTACCATTTTTGCGGCGGCACAAGCATGGCGTGCCCCCTCGTCGCCGGCACGGCGGCGCTCGTGCGGCAATGGCTCGTGGAGCGCAAGGGAGTTGCGAATCCCGACGCCGCCACGATGAAGGCGATTCTTTGCGCCGGTGCTAAGTCCCTCGCCCCAGGACAATACGGCACGGGGCAATATCGTGAAATCCCGGCAGTTTGGGAAGGCGACGATCCAAAGAAGTATCCCAACAACGTCGAGGGTTGGGGCATGGTGGATTTGGAGAATTCTGTTGCCAATCCCGACGGCGTCGCATTCCGGGATGGCCAAATAATCTCCGAGGGCGAATCCCTGACATTCCGCGTCAAAGTGCCCGGTGGCAGACCGCTCTGCATCCTGATGGCCTATTCCGACGCGCCCGCGACATCCTTTTCCGGCGGTCTCATCAACGATATCGACCTCACCGTGACCGATCCGTCTGGAAAGCTCTGGTTCCCGAACTGCAACGACGGCCCGGATCGCGTGAACAACGTCGAGGGCGTCCGCTGGGACTCCGCCCCGGCTGGCGAATACATCGCGACTGTCCGCGCCGCGTCCATTCAGAGTCCAATGGATCAAAAACTCACGAACGGCCGCGAAAACGCGGCCCGATTCTCGCTCGTCGCGAACGGAGCACGGGAAATTCTGTAGGAACCGAATCATGAAAACATCATTCAAATCCTTCAACCGTCTGCTTTGCGCCATTTCGCTCGGCGCAGCCTTCGCCGCTCCTCCGGCTGGCGCCCGCGAGACCTTACTGGATACGGATGTAACCTTCTTTGGCTCTGTGGTCTTCCAACCGGGCCAGGAGGCCGCATCCTTCAAGCCGCGGAATCCGCCCGTGCTTCTCGGCATACAGGCATTTGACGACGGGTCGCTCGTGATGCGCGGATCTGATTCCAGCGGCAATGGGGCGACAATGGACTACGCCATCGCGGACATCATCGGGCAGGAAAGCGGCTCTCCAATGCTGGCGTTCGCCTCCCAGACCGCTATTTCGTTCGTTTTCTTTTCAAATGAGGACGGTTTTGTCGAACTTGACTTTATACAGGACCAGGGACTGCTGCTCACCCCGCTTGACATCGGAGACACCCGCCAGGGGCGCGCCGCCGAGATGGAAGGAGGCGCAATGCCCATTGTTTCCATTTCCCGCTTGGGCGAAATCGACTCCTGGGTGACGAGTCGATTTTCCGGAGGCGGGTCAACGGCTTCGTCCGCGCTAGATTTTGTCTCCTCGCCCGGTGCGATGTCTGCGTCGGCGGAATACTCTGGGCTTTCGGCATTCTCCGGGGCGTTTCGGCATCTCCGGGACACAGACGGCGCAGCGTTCGACACAGGCGTCAAGGCGGATGCGTCCGATCCGGGGCAGACTCTTTCGCACACCGAGTGGGGCACTCTCTTCCAGCTTCCCACAAGCCCCAGAAACCGGAACATGCAGTTTGAATACCGCAAGCATCCAGCAGTGTGCACTGTCCAGGTTTCCGACAGAGCCGTCACCATGATGGGGGAGGGGTCGCTCAAGGGAACTGTCACCTATCGCGGGCCTCTTCAGGCCGGCGGACGCGAGTTCAGGGTTTACGAGACAACGACCTGCGCCGAACACATTGTGGTCTCACCGGAAGGGGACATTGTGTATTTTTTCCACGTCCCGGGGCAGTTCTACCGGATTCTCCTCTTTGACAGGGGCGACACCGTGGAGCGGCGCACGAGGGAGTCGATGTCTGCCTCGAACAGGTTTCCCGGCTTCCCGTTCCCCGAAATCCAGGAATTGTCCAAGTGGTGCTTTGCGCAGCCCGTCCACGCCGACCCCTCGAAAGGGCCAAATCCACGCACCGGCAAGTATGAACGGGCTAAATGCCCGCGGTGCCATGGGAAGGGGACAGTCCCGCATGTAATACCTAAATATGGGGAGGGCGGGCCGTGCGACTGCGGGGTGCCGGGTTGCACTTTCAAGGAAGTTTACCATATCCACGTTCCCTGCCCGATGTGTGAGTGAAACCATGAAAAAAACACTAAGCATCATCGCGTGTGCCACGCTTGCCATTTTGTCCACATCCTGTGCCGCCGTAAATTCGGGTCGGCCGCTGGCGGAGTTGCTTCTCCCCGCCGGCCGAGTGGCGCTCGTGCGCGACGGAGGCGTCGCGCTTCGAGGGGCGCTTCAGCCGTCAGATCCAAGCCAGGCGGTGTATATCCTCCAGTATGATCTGGACGAGACGCCGTCTTCCGCCGCTCGGAAGGCGATTGCCGAATCTGGCGCGACGCTCCTTTCGCCAGTCTCCGGCGGCGCATATCTCGTCCGGGCGACGGCGACGCAGGCGCTTGCAATACTTGACGCCGGAATTGTCGCCGCAGCGCGCGAATATCTGGCGGAGGACAAGATCGCCCCCGGGCTTTCCGGCGGTCTTGAGAACGCAGCTCCCTCGACAGGCGCCGCCAATTCGCGAATTCTGGTAGTTTCCTTTTTCCACGACTGCGAGCCCGCCGCGGTTAAGGAAGCCATTGCCGCAATCGATGGCTGCGAAGTCCTCGACGGCGCTGATGGGATGTTCCGTGTCAGCGCCACTTCCGCAGCCATTCCATGTGTCGCCTCTCTTCCGCAGATCCAGTCCATCGGCCCTTGGCTCGAACCGAAAGCGGCATTCCAAGACTCCAACGCATCGTGAACTGGTGATGGCGACAAGAACATGACCGTCTGCATCCCAATGAAAACACTCGAAAAGTCATTCCACACGGCGGCAGTCTCGCTTGTTGCGGTTTTCCTGGCATCCGGCTGCGCAACGCTAGTAAGCGGATCACATCAACAGTTCAAGATTGACAGCACCCCGCCGGGCGCAAAAATCTCCTACAACGGGAAGGAGATAGGGACAACGCCGTTTGAAGGGCCCGTTCCAAGAACCGAAAATGCGGAAATCGTCATTTCATTGGATGATTACGAGACGAAGACGGTCAATCGGCACGCGAACATGAATCCCATGGTGGCCGGAAATCTTGTGTCATTCTTCGTTCCAGGCGTCATCGTCGACATTTCGACGGGCGCTTTCTACAAATTCAAAAATCCGACTGTTGAAGTGACATTGAAGAAAACACATGTCCCCAGCCTCGAGTTCTGGCGCAAAATGCTTGAATCAGGTGCAATAACAAAGGAAATGTACCGCGAGAAAACCATGGAGTTGCGGCAAAGCGGCAAAATCGACGAAGCGACCATGAGGGAAGAATTGCTACAAACGAAATAGGCAAAAGGCAATGAATTCAAAACATCAAGCGTTTTTCGATTCCGACTATGCCAATCCACCTTCGATGGATTCAATACGGACTATTGGTTCCATCACTACAGAGCATTCTACCAAATCTCTTGGCTCCGTAGATCAATACGAACTGTTGCGAAAACTTGGCGGCGGCGGTTTTGGCGTGGTGTATCTCGCGCACGACACCTCTGGCGACATAGACGTCGCCATAAAGACGCTTCACCCACTCCTAAAACGTAACACGGAGGAGATGGAAAAACTTCGGGACAAGTTCAAACTCGTCAGCAACCTGGCACATTCGAACATCGCCTCGCCGCTCGTCCTTCTCCCTTGCCGCGAAATTGCAATCCACGACCCAGAAGCCCGCAGGGAACTTGACCTTTCCCCGGGAGATGCGGTGATGGTCATGCGCTACGCCCCTGGCGTTACGCTATCCAAGTGGCGTAAGCAGTTCACCAATGGAATAGTGCCTTTCAAAGAGGTTTGCGAAATCGGCAAACAGGTCGCCTCTGCTCTTGACTACGCACATAGGGAAGAGCACATCGTCCACCGCGACATAAAGCCCGCCAATATCATGGTCGAAACGCAGGAAGGCGGGAAAATACGCATTCGGATTCTCGACTTCGGCCTGGCGGCCGAAATCCGCGCGTCTATGTCGCGCGTGTCAATGGAGACATGCGACACTTCCGGGACGCGCCCCTACATGGCGCCAGAGCAATGGAGCGGCCGTTTTCAAAATGGGAACACGGATCAATACGCCCTCGCGTGCGTCCTGTTCGAATTGCTTTCCGGCGCCCCTCCGTTTGCCGGAGTCTTTGAAACGGGCGACCCCGCAATCATGCGCTCGGCGGTCCAATCCGAGCCGCCGCCCACGCTCCCCGGTCTTTCACCGGCGGCAAACGCCGCTTTCGCCCGCGCCCTCGCAAAATCCCCCGACGCCCGCTTCCCCTCGTGCGAAGAGTTCATAGCAGCCCTTGGGAAAGCGCTTTTCGAAGCGCCACCGTCTGGAGCAAGGCGTTTTTTCGACGCCGGGCGCTCATTCTTTGTCAACCGCAACTCCACCCGCCGCGACTCGTCTCCCACGGCAGATTCCGTCCATTCTGCCTCCACGACTAATTCAAACGCCCCCATAGACACACAGCCGCCGTCCGGGCCAGTCAAACCGCCGCGTCCCAAGTGGCTGCCGATTGCGGCCGTCGCCGTAATCGTCCTTCTAATGTACTTCCTTTTCAGGGGAAGCGATGCTCGTCCAGTGGAAGAACCGACACCAGATGTAACTGTAAATATGCATTCGGAGGAGAACGATAAATCATATCTCATCGAAATAGAGAAGAAAGAACGTCTCGAAAAATGGAAAGATGAAGCGAAGATCGTTTCCGAAAGCATCTCCTACTATTCAAAATGGACTGAACATCCCTACTCAAGCCGCTTTGAAAGGGCTCACGATGCGATAAAGACCATATTGGCCGCCACTACGGCGCCAACCCCGATGGCCGAGGCCGAAAAAGCCATTGAAGACTTGAGGTCTCTAAAATCATGGATGGATGAAAAATCCAAAATCCGCGAAGACTTTGAAGCCCGATGCCTCGATGTGGAAACAAAACTTGGCAAGCTTGTGAAGGACGAATACGCGGATGCTGCGGCGGACGTTATTAAAATAGCGCAAGACTCGATTGCGCAGGCAAAGGGGATTCGCGATTCCGGCGATTACGATTCGGCGCTCAAAGCACTGGCCGAGGCAAACGGACTTATGCCCCGTGCTGAAGAAAAGATTAATGATAAAAGAAGAGCCAACGAAGAAGCGCTTGCCCAATTGACCGAGATAAAGCGGGACGCCAGTGCTAAAATCCAGGGAAGCCAGAATTTGCTTGCCAGATGGAATGACAAGGCGTGGTCGGATCGCGCCGAAGCCATCAAGAGTGCCGCCACGACAATCGTCCGCAGTTCCGCCCCCGAAGATATCCCGGCTGCAAAAAAGGCGCTTGATGCCATTTCTACTGAGGTAAAGTGGATGAATGACAATAGCGTTTCGCGTCAGACGCTCGACAATGTCGAAAAAGAGATGCGCGAACTTCTCAACGGGCTTTCGCCAACCGTCCGCAAATACGCCAACAGGGAGTTCAGCAACGCAGAAAGTCTCCGCAATGAAGCCGAAAAGCTTCGAGAGGCGGGGAAATACCCCGAATCGGCAGAGAAGAGCCGCAAGGCGAAAGAGAATTACAGTAGAGCCAAAAATATGGCTGACTATGTTGAAAAAAGGCTGACACGCATTGAAATCGCGAAAAGGGCGGGGGCGGCCGACGCAGCCGCCATGTCCTGCTATGAATGGGGGGACATGGTCTGGAAGGCTAAAAAGGACGAAGTGGAGGCGGCGGCGAAAAAACTGGCAAAATGCGCCGATGCCGACGATGCCGAAAATGCCGAAAATCTTAGAAACAACATTGGAGAAGCGCTTTCATGGGCGAAAAAGAACGACTCTGTCTGCCGGCAAATCGACGACATGCAGAAACAACTGGATGCTCTCAACAAGGAAGCTAAAAGGATCGACATAGCTGGCATTCGGCCGGTAAGCGAATCCAGCGCCATCGCTCTCTTGGAAAAATCCTCTGAAAACCGCAAGACCGGGAAATTTCCCGAAGCCAAAGCGGATTTAGAAAAGGCAATCGAGATTTTGACAAAGGCCGTTTCTGAAACAAAGGCGGAGCGGGCGGCAAGAGGGTTGAGGCTCGCGCGGGATTTCGCCAACCAAGGTAAATGGCGCGAATGCCTTGATGCTGCGAACTTCGTTATGGAGAACTGGGACTCAACAAACGCCGAGGTGCAGGCGCTTGCCAAAAAAGCCCATGAGAACCTGCATTCCCTTAAGTAAACATTCTTCCGCTTGCCGGTGTCGGCGGCGGTTTTCAAACAATGAACCAACAGGGTAAAACTAACAATGAATAAAGTACCAATAATTGCGGTAGCCGCGATGGCCGCCGCACTTCCACTGTGGGCGGAGGAAGTCGAACCCGCTCCAACCATCGAAGAGGGCAAGGACGATTCCAGTAAAATCGAACTCTCCGTTCGTGCCGGTGTAATCGGCGACCGCGATGCGTCTTTTATAAAAACCGGCCCTTCTCTTCAACTGGAAGCGAGATTCACTCTCTTTGACAGTTGCGTTGACCTGGTCGGCCGCGGATACTATGCGCAACCCAAAGCAAAAAAAGGGTATTCGGAAACGCTGGTCACCGATAAACCTCCCTATCAAGGCTTCCCGACAACATGGACAGATGTGGCGACCATCACGGATAGCGAGGATGGCGATTTGCTTGGCGGCAGCGCCCAGCTACAACTGAATTTTGCGAGGAACTGCAAAGTGAATCCATATGTCGTTGCCGGCGTCGCTTACGAAAAGGAAAAGCTGGAATGCGACATACATGAGTCGTTGGATTGGAAAGTCCGTGCGTATGGCCGGGATTGGCCTTTCCACTATGAAGAAGACAGACCCCAAAAGTGGGATGAAGACGGCACGGCGTTTGTCGGCCGCGTCGGCTGCGAATTCGACCTTTCGCCGTTCTGGTTTGTCGCGGAAGGCTCATACATGACCAAACTCTACGACTCCGAGGACAAAGGGCAGTTCGAGTTGGCGGGCCGCGCCGGCTTCCAGTGGACGAAGTCCTGCCGCATCGACGCCGGCATCGACTACTACACCGAGTGGGAGCAGTTCTTCGTTGGCTTAGGCCTCACGCTCTGCCTGTAGAAGTTTTTTGAAGCACCCATGCGCGGCGCCGGGATCGCGCCGCGCATGATCTAATTGAATGCAAGGGCGTTATGGACATTGGCGACAATTCTCTTGGCAGCGCAGCAACCATGGCCGAAGGCAACGCCGCAGTCCAGTTTATGCCTTATGACGAGCCGTCGCTCGGCTCCGCGCCAACGCTACCTGGCGGCGCAGGGCGGCGGCCCAATCGCCCCGCGCCCGGAGACGACCTTCTTGGGCGCTATACGGTTCTCGAAGAACTGGGCCAGGGCGGCATGGGTGTGGTTTACAAGTGCCTCGACCGCGAAGGCGGCATCGAGGTCGCCATCAAGTGCCTTCCACCCGAAGTGACGCGGATCCGGGACGAACTGGAGGAGATTCGGGAAAACTACCAGATAGTCGCCCGCCTTCACCACTCGTCGATTTCCGGTCTGCGCTACTTGGAGCGCGATTCGGCGAGCGGCGACTACTACGTGGTGATGGACCTCGCGGAAGGCGAGGATCTTTCGCGCATCCTACGCCGCCGGCGCGGGAGGCCAATGCCGCTCCATGAGGCTTTGGACATCCTGCGCCCCGTTGCCGCAGCGCTTGACTACGCGCATGGGGAAGGCGTCCTGCACCGCGACGTTAAGCCGGCGAACGTGAAAGTTGAGGCGCTAGGTTGGGAATCTCGCGCAGAGACGCAGAGACGCAGAGACGCAGAGAAGGTGGGGCGAGCTCTCCGAGCGAGCCGCGCAAAAAGGGCGGTAGAGGCTGGCTTGTAGCGGCACTGCTGGCGCTCGTCGTTGGCGGAGGCATTTGGTTTGCCGTGGGAAATAATGGCGAGCCGCAACTGGGAGGGGCAACGTCCACGTTGCCCGCTCCGCCGGCTGTCGAAGCGCCCACCGCCTCGCCCACCACCCCGGCCAGCCCGGAAGTCCCGCCACACCAGGCGGGGCCGTCTGCCGCACCTGTGGCAGCGGTTCCGCAGAACAAGCCAGAGCCGGCGCCAGTCGCATCTGCTCCTGTCCTCCCCGCCGCACCGGCGGATGATGCCCCGCTTGGCGATTGGGAGGATTACCTCCTATCGCTCAAGGAGCGGCGCCAGTCGCTTTTGGACGAGGGCTATCCTGAAAACGGCGAACAGGTCAAGGCAGTCGCCGCGGCGATTGCAGTCGCGGACGAACGCATCGCCGCTATGACGGCGAGCATTGAGGAAATCGAGCGCAATGCCCGCGTCGCCAAGGCGCACAAGGACGCCGAACGCGCCTCCAACCGCTCCCGCATCGCCGAGATCAAACGAAATGTCGGGCGCAAGGTCGCCTCCGCCGCGAAATACGCTGGCGTCGATGACAAGCTTTTCGTGGGACGGCGTAAGACCATTGCCGACGCCACGAACCAGCTGGAGAGGATTTCCGACCCCGACGAAATCGAAACCGTGAAGAGACTCCGCATCGATATCGACGACGCCGTGGACTGGATTCTCCGCAACGGCCCCGCGCGGGAGGGGATCGTCTCGCAGGAGGAGGAACTCAAGGCACTGGGGCCAGAGTTGGAGCGCGTTGGCGCGGCCAGGCTGGCGGCGCAGTCATTCAACGCCGCGAGGCGCCAGGAGCGCGAAAGCGCCAGTTTGCGGGACAAGGCCGACTACGAAGGCGCCGCCGGGGGCTATCGGCAGGCGAAGGCCCTCTACGAAAAGGCCATCGCGGAGGCGAAAACGGCACAGGCTGAAGCGTGCGTGGTGCGCGCGGAGTGCCTGAAAACATCTGGCCTTTGGGAGGATTGCCTCAAGGCCGCCGACGAGGCGCTTGAATGGGATGCCGGCAACGCGAAGGCGCAGACGCTGAAACAGGAGGCGCAGAATGCCATCGACGCCGAGCGCAAGGCGAAGGAAGAGGCCGAGCGAAAGAAACGCGAGGCCGAGGAGGCGGCGAGGCGGGATCTGGAGGCAAAGGCCGCAGCCGAGAAGGCGGAACGCGAACGGCAGGAGCGTGAGCGCCAGGAGTCCGAGCGCAGGAAGCGCGAGACTGAAGAGGCTGCGCGGACACCAAGGGCGGGAGACCTCAAGGCCGTTGCTGTAGGCTCGCAGACGATCCGCCTTCACTGGTGCCCCGCCGGGTCGTTCATGATGGGTAGCCCGTCAACCGAGAAGGACTGCGGCAGCGACGAAACGCCACAGCATCTCGTGACTCTGACGCAAGGCTTCTGGATGGGCGAAACTGAGGTGACGCAAGGGTTGTGGGAGGAGGTCTTGGGGAACAATCCAGCCAATTTTAAGTCCGGCGACGACTACCCCGTGGAGCGCGTCTCATGGGAGGACTGCCAGGAGTTCATGAAGAAATTGAACGCCCGTTTTCCGCAATCCGGCCTCCGTTGGGCGTTGCCGACCGAGGCGCAATGGGAATACGCCTGCCGAGCTGGGACAACCGGCTCCTACAGCGGTTCGGGGCGTCTCGATGACATTGGGTGGTATGATGGAAATAGCGGGAGCAAGACTCATCCGGTGAAGCAGAAGCAGCCGAACGCCTGGGGACTTTTACTTCTTTGCACTTGAGAAAGGGTGCGCGAGAGATTCGTGCGTGAGCCTTTTCCTTTGGATTCTTGCCGAACGCGACGGCGGCAGCTTTCCCATTCTCGCCGATAAGATTTCCGCACCATAGTCTAGTGTGTTTGCGTAGCAGTTCGCTCCACCTATTTGGATATGCCAAAATCAAGTTTACTAGATTTTGGTAGGCACCAAAATCGAACTGCCTCGATTTTGGTATTGACAAAAACGTCCATTTTTTGTAGTATGGCCTCACCATGAAACGTGTTTACGAATCGATGCTGCGCGAGCATTTCGCATCGAACAGGCAGATGGCCTTTGTCTCAGGTCCACGACAGGTGGGCAAGACTTCCCTCGCCGAGAGCGTCCTGCCTAATGCGACGCTCCTGAACTACGACAACCAGTCGCATGCCCGGATCATCGCCGCCGGGCCCGAGCGCGTCGCCGAATTCGCCGACCTTGCAAATCCATTGAAGTTGGCCCAGGGCATTGTCTTCGACGAATTGCACAAGTTTCCAAAATGGAAGGGCCTTTTGAAAGGCTTCTTTGACGTTCACGGGAAGGGCTTGAAAGTGGTCGTGACCGGGAGCGCGCGCCTCGACATCTACAAGCGCGGGGGCGACAGCCTCATGGGGCGCTACTTCCCTTTCCGCATCCACCCGCTTGGCATAGGCGAACTCGAAGGGGGAGACTTGGACACGGAGGGCTTTTTACGAAAGCCAGGGAAGCCATCGCGTGAAGCCCTCGACCAACTCCTGCAACTAGGCGGATTCCCAGAGCCGTTTTTAAAAGGGAATGCCCGTTTCCGCAACCAATGGAACCGCACCCGGCTGGAAAGACTATTCCGTGAGGACATTCGCGATTTTAGCAGGGTGCAAGACATTATCGGCATCCGCTCGCTGGCGTCTCTTGTCGCGTCGCGGGTTTGCGGGGGTGTGAACTACGCCGCAATGGCATCGGATCTTTCCGTGGCTCCGGACACGGCGAAGTCCTGGCTTGGAATACTCGAATCGGTCTATTACTCCTATTCCATCACCCCGTGGTTCAGGAATGTCGCCAATTCCATCAGGAAACAGCCAAAGGTCTATTTGTGGGACTGGAGCGCTTTGCCAGATGGCGGCGCGAAGAATGAGAACTTCATCGCCTCGCAGTTGCTGAAGGCGGTTCACTGGTGGACTGACACCGGACTTGGCGATTTTTCATTGCACTATTTGCGCGACAAGACTGGCCGGGAGGTCGATTTCGTTATTGCGCGGGATGGTGTTCCATTCATGCTTGTCGAATGCAAGTCGTCGATGAAGGAAACGTTGAGCCGGACACTGGAGGAGGTGCAGCGGCAGATGGCGGTCAAATACGCCTTCCAAGTTGGAATGGACGGCGAGTCATCTGACCTCAACCCCTTTGACTACGAGGGGATGGCCATAAAAGTTTCCGCATTGGATCTCCTGAAAATGCTGATCTAACCGATGGCTTGCCTCCTACCGCTCCAGACAGGAATCTGATAGAATAAAAGCCAGCCGCATGGACTATGACGAAAACTCCTTGAACTCTGCACCGACGATGGTCGGTGGCCTCAATGGTAGGGCGCGCTCGCCGAGCGCGCCGCAGGGCAACGCTTCCCTTGGCTCCGCGCCGACGATGCGCGGGCGCACGACGCCGCGCGGGGAACGCCTGCGCGTCGGCGACTCGCTTCTTGGCCGCTACACCGTGCTTGCCGAGTTGGGCGAGGGCGGCATGGGGGTCGTTTACAAGTGCCTCGACACCGTCGGCGGCATCGAGGTCGCAATCAAGTGTCTGCCGCCGGAACTCTCGCGCAACGAGTCGGAGATGGAGGGCATCCGGGAGAACTACGCCATCGTGGCGCGCCTCCATCATTCGGCGATATCCGGCCTGCGGAATCTGGAGAAGGACCCCGACTTCGGCGAATACTACCTTGTGATGGATCTTGCCCAAGGCGAGGACCTATCCACGATCTTGCGCCGCCGGCGCGGCACGCCGATGGCGCTCGGCGAGGCGCTGGACATTTTGCGTCCGCTTGCCTCGGCGCTCGACTACGCCCATGGCGAAAGAGTCCTGCACCGCGACGTCAAGCCTGCGAACGTGAAGGTGGAGACGCTGGTCGCCGGAAAATCTCACACAGAGACACAGAGACACAAAGAAGGCGGGGCGACTTCTTCGAGCGAGCCGCATGTTCAGCTGCTTGACTTCGGGCTGGCGGCGGAGGTGCGGTCGTCGATGTCGCGCATGTCGCTGCGCGGCCACGCGGGTTCGAGTGGAACTCCGGCCTACATGGCGCCTGAGCAGTGGGAGGCGAAGCGGCAGAGCGCGGCGACGGATCAGTATTCGCTGGCGGTGATGGCCTACCAGATGCTCGCGGGCTACCTTCCCTTCGACGCCGATGACATGGCGCTGCTGAAGGACGCGGTGCTGACGCGCCCGCCGGAGGAGATCGAAGGCGTTCCCGCGCACGTGAACGCGGCGCTGATGCGGGCGCTCGCGAAGAACCCGAAGGAGAGGTTTGCAAGTTGCGCGGAGTTCGTGAAGTTTCTGCAAAAAAGAGAAACGATATCTCCGAAGCCTCCGCAGGATCAGCCTGATGGAATGGCGGACGATGAAGATTATGTTGAACTACAGGAGATGGCTGGAGGCGCGCTTCAAAAAGCGGAAAAAATAAGAAGGTATCTTGCCAAACCGCATCCTCTTCCCCCTCGTCGCGGCGCCTGGCTATGGTGGGGAGCGGCATTAGTGGCTATTGTTTTTGCACACAAATCCATTTCACGCATTTATTGGTCATGGGTCAATGCTCGTCACGCCGTTGAGCAAGCGAAAGCAGAATGGCAGAAGATGGCACACAAGACCGGCGAGAGCAAGGTCGTTTGCGTCGGTTCGCAGGAGATCGCGCTTCGCTGGTGTCCAGCTACGACGAGTGAAGACTGGAAGAGAATTTCTGGCGGTAAAGACTTCTTTATGATGGGGTCGCCATCCTCCGAAGAGGGACGAGACAACGATGAGACGCAACACCGTGTGACACTCACGAAGGGCTTTTGGATGGGCGAGACCGAGGTGACGCAGGGTTTGTGGAAATATGTCATGGGGTCGAATCCTTCATATTTCAAGTCTGGTGACGACTATCCAGTCGAGCAAGTCTCATGGTACGACTGCCAGGAGTTCCTGAAGAAGCTGAATGCCCGCTCTCCACAATCCGGCCTCCGCTGGGATCTGCCCACCGAGGCGCAATGGGAATACGCCTGCCGGGCCGGAACAACCGGTATGTATGGCGGCTCGGGGCACCTTGACGACATGGGCTGGTATGATGGGAACAGCGGGAACAAACCCCGCCCTGTAAAGCAGAAACGACCTAATGACTGGGGCCTCTACGATATGCACGGCAATGTCTGGGAGTGGTGCCAGGATCGGCATGGGAACTATCCGTCTGATGCCGTGACCGACCCAACCAGCGCCGCATCTGGCGACTGCATCCTACGAGGCGGCAGCTGTTGGTTCGCCTCTCGGATCTGCCGCTCGGCAAACCGTTACGGGCACGACCCTAGCCCCTGCGGCTGGGACGATGGCTTCCGCGTCGCCTTGGTTTCGGCTGATTAGCGAGGTCCCGCACCATTTCACGAATTGTGATAAATTTTCAGCAACCAAGGTTTTGGAAACGACACTTGCTGAAAAAGTTTTTTCTAAGCAAAGGCATAAGAAAATCGGAGTGTTTCCTATACACCTCCCTACATGGCCACGTTCCTGGCGAACGCGAAGTTGAGCGATGTTTTTTGAAGTTTGAATCAAGAAGGGCTCCTGTCGTCTCTTTTGATAATCTGCTATAATACATGCCCCATGGACCTTGACGAAAACTCCTTGAACTCAATGCCGACAGCCGCCGATGGGACGAGGTGGTCGTTGGCATTGAGTTAAGCGATTGTTCGTCGTAGTTCATGTGGCTATTGTTCTAGCAGAAAGAGAACAAGGATGTGGAAAGAGAAAAGACTCCACGGCTTGCGGCAGCACCTATAGGGCACCGCTGATGAACTCGACATAATTGTCGCGTGAAACGCATCGCCATTTCGCTTCTGGATAGGAGTCGGCAAATATCTTCGGGCATTTGGCCTTGGCCGCCTTGACGGGATTCCATTTGAACTCGTAGGCGGCAAGCCCTTGGTCGGATGATTCCTCAAGGTAGTCTATCTCGTTGGCGCCGTTCCCCTTTGTCCGCCAGAAGAACGACTGGACATCACGCTCGGCCAGTTGGTTGCGCTTGATGCGTTCAGCAATAAGATAGTTCTCGAAAAGATGCCCTGTGTCCTCGCGGGCGTCAAGGGGCAGGTAGTTCCCAATCAGCGCGTTCCTGATGCCTGTGTCGCAAAAGTAGATTTTCCGAGCCTTCTTCAACTCGTTCCGCGCATTTCTCGAATACGCCGGGAGCCGGAACACGACAAAGGCCTTTTCCAGACGTTCGACATAGGACTCCACAGTCTCGTTGTCCATGCCGATCAAGTCGCCAACCTCTTTATATGAAACTTCGTTCCCGACCTGCAGGGATAGTGCCTTTGCCAGTTTTCCAAGTTTGTCCGAATTTTGCAGGTTCTTCCACTTGAGGACATCCTTGAAGAGATATGCCGAACAAAGATTCTTAAGGACGCGTCGCCGCGCTGTGTCGGAAGGCGCCGTCGCCACGTCAGGGTAGGTGCCATAAAGGAGCCTGGTTTCAAGCATGTTCCTTTCGGAAACGGCACTCGTCAAACGGGCCAGTTCGGCAAAGGACAGCGTTGGCAAGACATATTGCTCCAAGCGGCCCGTCAGGGGTTCTCCAACTTCTTCCGAAAGCTCGAATGATGATGAGCCGGTCGCTACGATGCGAATGTCCTTCAAGCGGTCATGGATGATTTTCAAAACCAGGCCAATGTCGCTGATCTTCTGGGCCTCATCGACAAAAAGCGTCTTTGCCTCACCCATGATGGAGCGAGCCTTTTCGGGGGTCATGGTTTCGTATGCGAGCAGAGATCGTTCAGCAAGGACGTCTCCGGAAAGCACGGCAACGCCATCCTTCCTGATGGATTCGGCATCGAGGAGGTGTTCCACGAGAGTCGTTTTCCCCGTCTGGCGCGAACCATACAGGATTACAACCTTCCGGCCTTGCAGCGCCTCTGCAAGCGCTCTTTCCAAATCTCTTTGCACATACATGGGGAAAAACCTTTGACACAATTATACATCAAACTTTTTGCGACTGCAACCGCAAAAAGTTGAAACTTTTTGCGGAAAACCATACGGCCGGATGCCATTTATTGAACTGGAACCAAAGCAACGCGGACGCCCAGATTGTCGAGGCGGTAGCCGGGATCGAGCCCAAGCCGGGAGGCCGAACGGCAGCCGCGGGCGTCGTAGTACCACGAGCCCCCGCGGAACACGCGGAGCGAGCCGGACGACAGCCCGGTCGGATCAGTCACGGTGCCGGACGGATATTTGCCATACCAGTCCTGACACCACTCACAAACATTGCCGTGCATATCGTAAAGGCCCCAGGCGTTCGCCTCATAGCTGCGCACCGGTGTCGTTTTTTGCTTGTAAGTTCCCTTACGCGTTGTCCCGCAGGGGTAATTGCCGTCGCAGTTCGCCTTGTCGCCATTCAAGGCATTCCCCCAGAAATAGGCCGTCTGACTACCAGCCCGGCAGGCGTATTCCCATTGCGCCTCAGTCGGCAGCGCCCAGCAGAGACCAGATTGCGAGGATTGTGCGTTTATTTTCTTAAGGAACTCCTGGCAGTCGTTCCAGGAGACATTCTCCACGGGGCGCTGCGCAGAGGTCTTCCCGCCAAATCCAAGAAACTTCCCGTCGAGGAAGTTTGATGGATTGTTTCCCATGACCTCCTCCCACAATCCCTGCGTGACCGGCGTCTCACCAAGCCAAAAACCATTTGTCAATATGACTTCATGCAGCCGTTCATCTATATCTATATCTCGTCCCTCTTCGTCATCTGGACTGCCCATCAAAAAGAAGTCATGTCCTCCGGAAATCTTCTTCCAGGCAACGCTTGTCGTCGCAGGACACCAGCGGAAGTTCATTGAAACGCCCGGAGCGATTGTCACACTCTTTAATTCACCTGGCCTAGGGTCATTGGCATGGCGCTGCTCTTCTTCCTTTGTCTTTCGTGCCGCTTCCCTTCGCTCCGTTTCTTCCTTTGCCTTGCGCTCCGCTTCCTCGCGCGCTTTACGTTCCGCTTCTTCCTTTGCTTTGCGCTCCGCTTCTTCTCTGGCCTTGCGCGCAGCCTCTTCGCGAGCCTTGCGTTCTGTCTCCTCACGTACCCGCCTGGCTTTCTTCAAATCGCCCAGCGCAGATTCGGCGGCATTGAGGCTTTCTGCGGCGGCGGCGAAGCGGCCAAACTTGCAGGCCTCTTCGGCTATCGCAAGTTCGTCCTCGCCCTTGACGACAAACTTAGCGAATTCCTTGTCCGTGCGGTCTTCAGCGGGAATCGCCTTAATTGCTTTTG
This sequence comes from Kiritimatiellia bacterium, assembly GCA_017962605.1. Lineage (GTDB taxonomy): Bacteria > Verrucomicrobiota > Kiritimatiellia > RFP12 > JAAYLN01 > RGIG5952. Next base: position 50,664 of record JAGCUY010000084.1, read on the forward strand.
TCAGCGCCAACTTGCGTCGCAGGACATCGGCCTCGGAAATGGCCGAAGACTGCGGCTCGCCCGGAGGACTCGCCCTACCATCCTGTCTCTGCGCCCTCTGCGCCTCTGCGTTAAAAGCCCTTTGCGGACTTTGCGGACTTTGCGCAAGACAACTTTCCACAAACTCTGCACAACTTGCAAACCTCTCCTTCGGGTTCTTCGCAAGCGCCTTTTGCAACGCCGCGTTCACATGTGCAGGAATGTCCTCAATCTCTTCTGGTGCGTCGCGCTCAATCGCCGTCCGCATGATAATCGGATCGCCGGTCTCAAAAACACCGGAGAAGGGCGGCGCGCCGGATAGCATTTCATAGGCGACGCAGGCAAGCGCATACTGGTCGGTGCGGCCGTCCTGCTTGCGGCCCAGCCACTGCTCAGGCGCCATGTAGGGCCGTGTGCCTGAAGTGTCGCCAGTCTCCGTCGAGATGCGCGACATCGACGAGCGTATCTCCGCGGCAAGGCCGAAGTCGAGAATACGCACGCGGATTTTGGAAGTGGCTAGTGCGAAGTGGTTAGTGGTTAGTTGCGGCTCGCCCGGAGAGCTCGCCCCACCATCACCTTTCAACTTTTCAACTCTCAAC
>JAGCUY010000085.1 GCA_017962605.1 Kiritimatiellia bacterium
CGCCGGAGAGAAGGACGTCGCCCGCGATTTCCTTCTCGTCATAGCCGAGGTTCTTCAGGAAGAGAGCTGTCTGGAAGGGGAACTTGGGAAGCCTTATCTGCGCGGCGGCGCGGGGGCCAAGCGAGAGGGCCAGCAGCCGCGCCACGCCGTCGGCATGGACGCGCTCCGCCTCGTCGGCGGTGTCCATAAGGACGACCTCGACCCCGTCGCCGCAGTCCTTGAGCGCAGTGTGGCGGCAGACCTTCCAACCTGATGCGACAGAGACCACCTCGGCGTCAAGGTCGCCGAAGTTCCATGTCGCGTGGCGCTTGGTTGCGGTATTCCTGGCCGACACCCCAGCGGCGGCTTCCTGCCTTGGCGGGGGAATTCCGACATCGGCCAGGACCTCCTCCAAGTCGCGGCCTTCAGCGACGATGCGGCGCTGGGGGCCATCGACAATTACGAATCGCGTCGAGTATGCGGCGGGAACCTTGACATTGCCCCAGGCCGAGGGCCTCACGGGCAGCCCCCAGTTCTCCGCAAGCGCCGCCGACACGGCCTCCGCGAGAGGCCGTTCGCCCGGGCGCAGATAGGTCATCAGGCGCGAAACGGTGTCGGCAGTAGGCGCGAGGATGCGGCGCTGCGCGGCGGGCAGGCAAGAGACCATCCATGCGAGCTTGTCGCGGAGGAGGCCGGGAACGAGCCAGTCGCTGCGCCAGGAGCGCAGGAGGTGCGCGCGCTGGCGGCGGGCGATGCAGGTGAGGCCGTCTTCGTCTCAGCCCTCGTCGCGGTATTCAAGGGGAAACCGCACGCCCTCGATGACGATGGAGTCAGGGAAGTCGGCATCGTCCGGGAGGTCGCTTGGAAGCCACTTCGCCTCGTCGATCCTGAAGCGCTTGAGTTCGACCGGAGTGGCGGCGGCGAGCCAGCGCTTCAGCGCCGGCGCGGAGCAGACCTGGCGCGGCATGGCGGCGTCGAGATGCTCGGCCAGGGCGTCCTCGTCGAACAATTCGGGGCGGTGCAGCTTTGCGGCGGCGGATCGGATGCGGGAGATTGCGGCCGAGTTTTCGGCGACCTCCTTCGGAGGCGTGGGGTATTCGCCGTCGATGAGGCCGCGCCGGATGAAGATGTCGCGGGAGGCGACCAGGTCGATGCGGCTGTAGTCGCAGCGGCGGCCAAGGACAATTGGTATGCCGAAGAGGGTTACGTCCTCCACGGCGCGGACGAATCCGCTTTCGGCGTCCCATTCCGGGGCGCGGTAGGCGTGGCGGCAGAGCGTCCCGGCGATGCCCTCGATCCAGTCCTGCTCGATGGTGGCGACTGTTGAGGCGAATGGGCGCTGGGTATCGACAATCTCCGCCGCCATGATCCAGGGCGGGGTCGCGCGGCGGAGGACGGAGCCAGGTGAGATGGCGAAGGAGGCGCCGCGTGCTCCACGGTAGATGTTGTCGCCGTCGTGGAACTTGCCGATGCGGGAAAGAAGGCCGGAGAGAAGGGCGCGGTGGAGTCCGGCGTCGCCGCCGCGCGACTCCTTCGCGTCGATGCCAAGCTGCGTGGCAATGTCCGTGAGCTGGCGCCAGACCTCCTGCCACTCGGACATGCGGTTGTAGGATAGGAAGTTCGCCTTGCAGAGCTTGCGGCGCTTGTTCTGGGAGAGGCCGTCGGTCTGCTCGCGCCACCAGAGCCAGAGCTTGAGGATGGAGGCGAAGTCGGAGGCCGGCGCCTTGAATTTGGCGTATGCCTGCTTGGCCTCTTCGCGCTGCTCGATGGAATGGCGGCGCGGGTCCTCGCATGAGAGGAAGGCGGCCACGGGCAGCACTTGCTCGGCGGCGCGTTCCTTGGCGGCGGCGAGGATCATGCGGCCGATGCGTGGCTCGACTGGCATCCGGGTCAGGCTGTGGCCGGTTGATGTGAGGAAAACCCCGCGCCGGTCTTCATCGATTGCGCCTAGTTCGCGGAGTTCGTCCATCGCCACGCGGAGCATTGACGGCTCCGGGCTTGTGGGGAAGGGGAATGAAGCCATGTCTCGGACACCGAGGTCAAGCAGCTGGAGGACCGCCCCAGCGAGGGAGGTCCGCAGGATTTCAGGTGTGGCGAATTGCTGGCGGCGGGAGTAGTCCTCCTCGGAATAAAGGCGGATGCAGATGCCGGGGCCGGTGCGGCCGCACCGGCCCGCCCGCTGGTTGGCGGAGGCCTGCGAGACGGCTTCTATTTGCAGGCGCTGGATGCCAGAGCGGTGGATGAAGCGCGGAACGCGCGCCAGGCCGGAGTCGATCACGAACCTGATGCCAGGGATGGTGATAGAGGTTTCGGCGACGTTGGTGGCGAGGATTATCTTGCGCCTTGGCGATGGCTTGAACACGCGCTGCTGCTCTCCGGCGGGCAGGGAGGCCATCAGCGGCAGAATTTCGTCGTCGGCCGTTATGGCGTTGCGCGCGGTGAGGGTCTCGGCCGCCTCGCGGATGTCGCGCTCGCCGGGGAGGAAGGCCAGGATGTCGCCCTCGGGCGGGAGCGTTTCGATGGCGCGGAGAATCTCGTCGGAGAGGTCTGCGTCGCCGGCGTCTTCGGGCGGGAGGTGGCGGATTTCAACGGGGTAGCGCTTGCCTGGAACTTCGATAATTGGCGCGCCGTTGAAGAAGTCGGAGAACAGTTCGACGTCCAGGGTCGCGGATGAGATGATGACCTTGAGGTCGCGGCGGCGTTCGAGGATGCGCTTGAGGAAGCCAAGGAGGATGTCGATGTTCAGCGAGCGCTCGTGGGCCTCGTCGATGACGATTGCGTCGTAGGCGTGGAGGAAGCGGTCGCGCCGCAGCTCGGAGAGCAGGACGCCATCGGTCATGAACTTGACGAGGGTCTTGTCGGAGAGGCGGCGCGAGAAGCGGTGCTGGAAGCCGACAGTTCCGCCGACATCCTCGCCGAGTTCGGCGGCTACACGGCGCGACATCTCCACAGCGGCGAGGCGGCGTGGCTGCGTGCAGGCGATTAGGCCGCGCTGGCCATAGCCAAGCTCCAGCAGCATCTTGGGAAGCTGGGTGGTCTTGCCGGAGCCGGTGTCGCCGCTGACAACGGTCACCTGGTGCTTGCGCACGGCTGCCATGATGGTGCCGCGCCAGGCGCTGATGGGCAGTTCCGCCGGATATGCGATTCTCACGGCGGGGCCGCCTTCCTGTTATCGTGGACTAGCCGCGTGCGGCGGAGGCGTAGGCGGCGAACACCATCGAGGCGCTTTCGGCGGCGTCGGCGAAGGTCACGTATGGGCGGCCCTTGGTGAGGATTGCCTTCACGTAGTCGTCGATCTGCGCCTGGTGTCCGGTGCCGTAGTAGTCGCGCCCCTTGGCGAACTGCTTCTCTGCGGCGGCCAGCGCCTTTTCGATTCTGGCCGAGACACGGCGCTCGTCAGCGGGGTCGCCCATCTTGAGCGAGGCGAGCTTGTCGTTGCGGATTTCGACTCGGCCCTTTGTGCCCTGGAAGGAGAGGACGTTCTCCCACTGGTCGATTCCGGCGTTGGTGGCCACGAAGGAGCCAACTGCGCCGTCGCGCATCCTGAGGGCTACGGAGATGGTGTCTTCGGTTTCGATTACGCCCTGGTGGCCGAGGTTGGCGTAGAAGGCGCGGGCCTTGTCGGCGCCTCCGGCAATCCAGAGGAGGAGGTCGAAGTAGTGGATGGACTGGTTGATGAGGATCGAGCCGCCCTCGCCCTTCTTCGTGCCGCGCCAGGCGTCGTTCTTGAAGTAGTCGTCGCTGCGGTAGGTGTGCAGGGAGCCGGTGGCGGTGAGGAGGCGGCCGAAGGCGCCCTCGGCGATGAGGGAGCGGAGGATGCGGGGCAGGGGCTCGAAGCGATGCTGGAAGACGCCGGCCGCGACCAGTTCGGGATGCGCTTTGGCGGCGGCGAGCATCTTGCGGAGGTCGGAGGCGTTCACGGCAAGGCATTTCTCGCAGAGGACGTGCTTGCCGGCGTCGAGGGCGGCGCAGGCGAGGGCGGCGTGGGAGGCGTGGTCGGTGCAGATGGAGACTGCGTCGATTGCTTGGTCGGCGAAGATGTCCTCGGCTTTGGTCGTCCAGCGGGCGCCGGGGGCGCGTTCGCGGGCGGCCTTCTCGGCGCGTTCGGGGATGAGATCGCAGACTGCGACGACCTCCGCCTGCTCGTTGTGGGCGAAGCACCTCAGGTGGAGTTCGCTGATGACACCGCACCCAATCACGGCTGTGCGGACTTTCCTCTTCTTGTTCATTTCGGTTGGGAACTATTCTCGTGGCGAAAAAACAGGGTTAAATATTCTACCATTGACTGGCTACATGCGACAAGCGATAGACAAGTTGACAAGTTGAAAAGTTGAGAAGTTGAAAAGTTGAGAAGTTGAAAAGTTGAGAAGTTGAAAAGCCCTGTTCCCTGTTCCCCGTTCCCTGTTCCCTATTTTACAATTTCTGTTCCTGGATTTTGCCCTCAGCAACAGAAAATGTATTGTCCTCGCGGCAATGGCGCGGTTGCGGCCGCCTTGGCATATTTCGTGCTAGATTTCTTCTTCAATATGAAGCGCGCGGATTTGAAGAAGATTCTGATTGTTGGCTCCGGGCCGATCGTGATCGGCCAGGGGTGCGAGTTCGACTACTCCGGCTGCCAGGCGGTGAAGGCTCTGCGCAAGGAGGGCTATGAGATCGTCCTCGTGAACTCCAACCCAGCCACGGTGATGACCGACCCCGAGATGGCCGAGCGAACCTACATCGAACCGCTCACAGTGGAGTCCGTGGCCGCCATCATCCGCAAGGAGCGGCCCGACGCCATCCTGCCAACGCTTGGCGGGCAGACGGCGCTCAACCTCGCCACTGGGCTGGCCAAGGCCGGCGTCCTCCAGGAGTGCGGCGTGGAGATGATCGGCGCCGATGCGGCGGCCATCGAGCGCGCCGAAGACCGCAATCTCTTCAAGGCGGCGATGGCCTCGCTCGGCCTAGACATGCCGAAGTCGGGAAGCGCCCACTCGCTCGAAGAGGCGGAGGCCGTCGCGGCAACGATTGGCACCTGGCCGCTGATCATCCGTCCCGGCTTCACCCTCGGCGGCACGGGCGGCGGCATCGCCCATGACGCGGCGGAGTTCCGCGACATCGTCTCGCGCGGCCTGGAGGCATCGCTCAACCGCGAAGTGCTGGTTGAGGAGTCGCTGATCGGCTGGAAGGAGTTCGAGATGGAGGTCATGCGCGACCGTGTCGGCAACGCCGTGATCGTCTGCTCCATAGAGAACCTCGACCCCATGGGCGTCCATACCGGCGACTCCATCACCGTGGCCCCGATCCAGACGCTCACCGACCGCGAATACCAGGCGATGCGCGACGACTCTATCAGGGTCCTGGAGGCCATTGGCATCGCGACTGGCGGCTCAAACGTGCAGTGGGCGGTGAATCCGGCGAACGGGCGGCGCGTCATCATCGAGATGAACCCCCGCGTCTCGCGCTCTTCCGCGCTAGCCTCCAAGGCGACTGGCTTCCCCATCGCCAAGATAGCGGCGCTCCTGGCCGTGGGCTACACCCTGGACGAACTGTCCAACGACATCACGAGGGTGACGCCCGCCTGCTTCGAGCCTGCGCTGGACTACGTGGTCGTCAAGGTTCCACGCTTCACATTCGAGAAGTTTCCCGGAGCCGACAGGAGCCTCGGCACGCAGATGAAGTCCGTCGGCGAGGCGATGGCAATTGGCCGCACCTTCAAGCAGGCATACCTGAAGGCCGTGAGGTCGCTTGAGGCGCCGCTCGCCGGACACGACGCAAGCGCCTTCGACCCCTGGTTCAGGGAACAGCTGGAAGAAATCGAGGAGTTCAGGAAATATCTGGGGGAACGGGGAACAGGGAACAGGGAACAGGGAATAGGGAACGGGGAACGGGGAACAGGGAACGGGGAATGGCGAACGGGGAACAGGGAACAGGGAACGGGGAACGGGGAATTGCTTCTCCAGGCGAAGGTGTTTGGCTTCAGCGACAAGGATATTGGCGCGGCCGTGGGCTGCTCCGAGGACGAGATCCGCGCGAAGCGCCTGGCGCTTGGCATCCGCCCGACTTACGGGGAAGTTGACACCTGTGCCGGCGAGTTCGAGGCCAAGACACCGTATTATTACAGCTATTATTCGAGTGCCGTCGATTGCTGTCGGCGGCAATCGGGAGCAATCGAATGCAATCGGGAGCAATCGAATGCCATCGATTGCAATCGATGGCCGTCGATTGCTGTCGGCGATAACCAAACGGCAACTTCCCATCCCGCCAAACACAAGATCATGGTTTTGGGCGGCGGGCCGAACCGCATAGGGCAGGGGATTGAGTTCGACTGGTGCTGCTGCCATGCGGCATTCGCACTGCGGGCCCAGGGCCACGAAGTCGTGATGGTGAACTCCAACCCGGAGACGGTCTCGACCGATTACGACACCTCCGACCGCCTCTACTTCGAGCCGCTGACCTTCGAGGACGTGATGGAGATATACGAGCGCGAGAAGTGCGACGGGGCCATCGTCCAGTTCGGCGGCCAGACCCCGCTCAACCTCGCCGAGCGCCTGGCAGCGGCTGGAGTCAATGTCCTCGGCACCTCGCCGCATGATATCGCCTTGGCCGAAGACCGCGACTTTTTCCGCTCGCTCGTCGCCGAAGTCGGCGTGAAGCAGCCGCCAAGCGGCATAGCCCACACGGTTGCCGACGCGCTGCGCATCGCCGACGAAATCGGCTATCCGGTGCTGGTGAGGCCGTCGTTCGTCCTTGGCGGACGCGGCATGGCAATCGTCTATCACGAAGACCGCCTGCGCGAATATGTGGAGGAGGCGGTCAGGATTTCCGAAGGGCGGCCGATCCTCATCGACAAGTTCCTCACCCACGCGACGGAACTCGACGTCGATTGCGTCTCCGATGGCAAGACAACGGTCATCGGCGCGATACTCGAGCACATCGAGGCGGCGGGCTGCCACTCGGGCGATGCCGCCGCCGTTACGCCGCCCGTCACGCTGTCGCATGAGACCATCGACGAAGTCGGGCGCATCGCCCGCACCTTTGCGGAGCGGCTCCATGTCTGCGGGCTGATGAACATCCAGCTCGCCGTGAAGGATGGCGAGATATGGATGATCGAGGTGAACCCGCGCGCATCGCGCACGGTGCCATTCGTCTCCAAGGCCGTTGGCTGGTCGCTGGCCGGAGTCGCCTCCCGCTGCATGGCAGGGGAGAGTCTGGCAGCGATTCTCGGCAATCGACTGCAATCGACTGCAATCGATTGCAACCGGCAGCCGTTCTTCTGCGCGAAGGAGGCCGTATTCCCCTTCATCAAATTCCCCGGTGCGGACATCACGCTCACGCCTGAGATGAAGTCCACCGGCGAGGTTATGGCCTTCGGGCGCGATGCCGCGACGGCCTACTACAAGAGCCAGATTGCGGCGGGGAGTCCGCTGCCGAAGGCGGGGCAGGGGGGAGTCGTCCTCTCCGTCCGCGACGAGGACAAAGAGGAGACTGTAAAGCTGGCCAAGGAGCTGGATGCCCTCGGCTATGAAATCTGGGCGACGCGCGGGACATCGACGGCACTATGGAAGGCGGGGATAAGGGCGAACGCGCTCTACCGCATCCGCCTTGGGTCGCCGAACGCGCTTGACCTGATGAAGTTGGGGAAGATCGGCTGGGTGGTGAACACCCGCGAGGCGGAGGAAGGCGCCGCGCATGACGGGCTGCGCATCCGCGCCGCCGCGACCCTTGCTGGCATACCGGTCACCACTACCCTCGCCGGGTTCGCCGAAGCCGTCCGCGGCCTTGCGGCAGTCTCCGCCTCCAACCTCCCGCCACCCCTTTCGCTTCAGGAATGGCATAGCGCTTAAAAAAGGCAACTATCTTTTTGGCGGGCATCGGCAACTAAATATTATGGAGGGGTTGCTTCCTCTATAATAGTTGACCGATGGACATCGTTGAAGAACTGAAGAGAAATCCTGAAAGCGGCGCAAGGCGGCTTGAGGCGGAATACAAGGCGGGGCTGATGTCCCTTGCCCGGCGCTTCTGCCATGACGAAGGCGACGCCGAGGAACTGGTGAACCGCACCTTCGCCGAAGTGGTCGAGGACATCGACGGATTCCTGGCGCAGTCCTCCTTCTTCACGTGGATAGTCAGCATCCTCAACAACCTCCACGCGATGGACTGCCGCAGGAAATCGCACCAGACAGTCGTTTACCCCGGGATTGTGCCGGACATTGCGGACGAGAGCGCCCAGGATGAGATTTACCGCAACATCGACGCCACATTCGTGCGAGACGCGGTGGAATCATTGCCAAAGGAAATGCGGGACGTAGTGGTGATGCACTTCCTGATGGAACAGCCAATCGCCAAGGTCGCGCAGTTCCTCTCGCTGCCAGTCAGCACCGTCAAGTGGCGGCTACACATAGCGCGCAAGGAACTGGCGCGCCGCCTTGGCGCAACGGTTGAGAACGCCGCGAAGAAACCGGGCGGCAAGGCCGTGATCATTGCGCTGCTGCTCTGCGGCTTAACCGCGCTAGGAGCGGCGGTATGGC
>JAGCUY010000086.1 GCA_017962605.1 Kiritimatiellia bacterium
CTCGGTAATCGCCTCCACGAACGTATCCGCCGCCAACTGGATGCAGCTGACGGTCGCATACGATGCCGTGGCGCAGAAGCTGTCGTTCTACCGCGACGCGATGCCGACCGGCTCCACGAACGTTGTCGTGAGGCTCAATCCCCAGGATGTGGTTTTCGGCGCCGGGGGGCTGAGTTCCTCCACTGGCGTTGCGAATTCGTTCAAGCGAAACTGCCAGATTGACGACATCCGCGTCTTCCCGTCCGCGCTTTCGGCTGCGCAGGTCGCAACCGTGGTGAGAATGGTGCGCGTCGGCGCCGAATCGCCCCCTCTGCCAGCCGACTGCACCGTGACCATCGCTTCCGGAGCCATACTGCGGATCCAGTCGGGTGACGTGTCCGTCGCGGAGATCAAGGGCGACGGCATGCTGGAAATCGAGTCAGGAGCTTCCTTCTCGGCGGCAAGGAGCAGTTCGTTCAGTGGCACCGTTGTCGGAGAGGGCGCATACAACGGAAGGCAGAGGGTTTGGGCGGATGTCGCGGGACGGCTCGGGCTTGCCGGGCAGCCAGATGGTTTTTCCGTGTATCCGCAGGCAATCCTCAACGACTCGCCGTGGACGCGCGTCGATTCCAATGGCGGCTATCTTACAGACGAAGCGGGGGCGATGGTCTTCACCATCGGCGACCCAGTGCTTTTCGACGGTGTTCTTTCGGTGAAAACCGTTTCCACCAACGGCGCTGTGGCCGCAGACGTCGCGTGGAATTTCACTCCGCCCGCGGACGTTGCCGACGTTCGCCAGATATGCGTCGTTTTCCAGCTCCCTCCCGATGCCTACACAGGGGGCGAGGTCGTGTTCGACGGGGGTGCGAAGACTGTGGTCTGGCCGGAGACTACGCCGGCGGACGCGGCTCTTGCGACGGTGACGAATCCGCGCACCATGTCGCTTGTTGACGCCGGCGGATCCGAAACGATGCGCATTGAATTCCAGGGCGACGTCAAGGTGCGCGTCCAAGACGACCGCGGAAAGGCGTCGGGGGCCTTCATCGTGAGAATCTCCATCGAACCCGAAACCGGCGGGGTGTTCCCGGCGCAGTCCGCGAGGAGCATCTCCCTGCGGCTTTTCTTCCCGGGTGCGGCGGAGGTGACGGACATTCCCGGCTATCAAATACACATGGGCGAACGGTGGATTCCGCTTGAGCCTTTCATGGACATTCTTCCGGGAAGCGCCCTGGACATGTCGGCCGTGTGCGGGGTGGACGCCCCCGCCGGCAGGCACGGCAAGGTCGTTGTGAGGGGTGGCCACTTCGAGTTCGAGGACATGCCCGGCGTGCCGCAGCGCTTCATCGGAGCGCAGATATCCGACACGGCGACAAGCAACATACGCCAGGCTGAGGCAGACAGGCTCGCAGACCAGATTGTCCGCCGCGGCTACAACGCCGTGCGGCTGCACCATCAGGACAAGGTTCTCGCTCTTTCCTCCGATCCTGGCGGGACGAACCTCAACACATACGCCATGGGCCGGTTCGACTATCTCGTCGGCGCATGCATCTCGCGCGGGCTCTACATCACCACAGACCTCTATGCGAGCCGCACTGCGGTGCAGTGGTCCGCAGTCGGCTTCCCGGAACGGCCCGGAACCGTCTCGTCGGACGACTTCAAGTATCTCGTGATGGTCAACGATGCGGTGAAGCGGAACTTCAAGGACTTCGCCCGCAACTTCCTGCTGCACAGGAACCCGTACACGGGCCGTTCGCTCGCCGAGGAGCCGGCGCTGATCGGACTCAGCGTCGTCAACGAGAGCCAGAAATCCCTGTTCGCGACCCCGAGCCGACTTGTCGCCGAGCATCCCGAGTGGGGCGAGAAGTGGTCGGAGTGGATAGCGCGCAAAAAGCAGTCCAGCGGCGTCTGGGCGGACGTGTCCGATACGCCTCCGTCAAGCGTGACTGGCAGCGGGGCGACAGGATATGCCTTCGCCGCCTTCGTGGCGGAGACCGAGCGCGCCTTCGCCCGCGAGATGAGGACGTTTATACGCGACGAGCTAGGCTGCGCTGCGCCGCTCACCGCGCTCAACGGGGCAAGCGACTCTAGGGCCTGTTTCGAGGTCGCCCGAGGGGAATACGACTATGTTGACTGGCATGCGTATGTGGATCATCCGACATTCCTCGGCGAGCGCTGGAAACTGCCGGTGACCCTGAAAAACAAGAACACGCTCCGCTTCGGCGGCCGCGGTGTGCTTGAGCGCGCGTGGATGCGGCTGGCCGACCGCCCCGTGACCGCCACGGAATGGCAGTTCGCCGCGCCGGGCGAATACCGCGCGGCAAGCGGACTGCTCATGGGCGCCTTCGCGGCGGCGCAGGCCTACGACGGCATCTGGCGCTTTTCCTGGGCGGAGTCGGTCGGCGCCGCGACGAATGCCTACAAAAAGACCGTTGGCTTCTTCGAGTCCACGGGCGACCCGATTTCGCTTGAATCCGAACGCGCCGCCGTATGCCTCTACCGGCGTGGCGACCTCGCGGAGAACACGCGCGAATACCTGAACCAGATCAACCCGCTTCTCCTGAACAAGCCCCAGGAGGCGCTGGTCAAGTCCATGAACTCCCAGGAAGGCACCCAGTGGGCCGCATGGTACGCGAAGATCGGCTCGGTGCTTTCGACAAACGCCTTCGAAAACGGCGAGATTTCGGCGGGCCTCTGGCCAGGGCCCTCGACCAACAACAAGGCGGTCGTAATGCGGCATCTCGGACTCACGAACGTCAACGGCGACCTCCCGCCCGCCGCCGGAGGACAGGTCGTGGTGAGGATGAATTCCGGCTACTTCGCCGTCAACACGGAAAACACCTCGGGCGGATTCGCCGAGGACGGCACCATAGACGGCGGCGCGCTAACCGCGACGATTTCCGGCGGTCCCGCCGCGATATGGGCCAGCACGCTCGACGGAAAGGGATTCGCCGCCTCAAGGCGGATCCTTGTAGTCCACCTCACGGACGTCGTGAATTCCGGCATACGCTTTGCCGACGAAACGCGCACCACTCTTCTGGGGTGGGGCTCCCTCCCGCATCTCATGCGGGATGGCCGCGCGGATGTCTCATTGAGAGTTGGCGAGGGCAGTTTCCGCGTCTATTCCCTTTCCCGCGACGGCTCCCGCCGGGCCGCCGTGCCTTTCTCGCTGCACGATGGCCGCATTCGGTTTACCGCGGACATATCGGCCAATCCTACGGCTGCGACCTGCCTATATGAAATAGAGCGTCGCTCGCCTCTTGTATTCTACGTGGAATAATGATAAACTCTTTGCCGCCTGTGATTTCTTTTCATCTAACCAAATAACTAAAGGACTAAAAAATGAAGGATACACTCGTCACTCGTCTCTCGTCACTCGTAGCAGTGGCTCTTGCCGCATCTGCGGCTAGCGCCGCCGATTGGTTTGTCTCGCCGACAGGCAGCGATTCCGCCGCCGGCACCGATGTGGCGCCATTCCGCACCCTCACCAACGCCGTCGAGCGGGCGGCGAGTGGCGATACGGTCATCCTTCTTCCCGGCGACCACGTTGAGGGTGTCACATCCGTGGGCAGTGCAGGACTCTCCCGCGCCAACGTCACGAAGCCGCTCACCATCCGCTCGAAGGACGGCCGCGCCTCGCGCGACACGACGCGTATCGTCGGAGCCTACGCCACGGGCGGCGGCTCATCCGATCCCGTCGGCATAGGCGACGGTGCCATCCGCGGCCTTCGCTTCGCGTCAGGCGCCTCCGGCTCGCGCGTCGAGGGCATCACGTTCTACAGAGGCTCGACGGTGACGAACAACACCAACAGCGCCGACGGCGGCGGTGGTGCCCTCGTCCCGGAGAACGCCATCAAGGTCGATTTCGTCGATTGCGCCTTCGTGGAGTGCCGCGCGCGGCGCGGCGGCGGCATCTACGCCTCAGCCGCCAACAACGACAACACCCGCGCCGTGCGCTGCCTTTTCAAGAACTGCGCCGACCTGAAGTTCGGCTCCGCAATGCGCGGTGGCTCGGCCTACTTCTGCGTCTTCGACGGCAACTACATGGCCCGCTCGGTCTCCGGCGGCAATCCCTCTGGCTCCGATTCGAGCAATGCCAGGCCCGCCTTCTCCTACGGCTACCGCGCCGTCAACTGCACCTTCGTGAACAACCAGCTTGCCGGCATTGTGGTCGATGGCGACAGCTGCTTCAACGGCGGCATCTACAACAACCTCTTCCAGCGGAACCAGGATGGCAACACCAGCTACGGGGTCCAGTTCAAAGGCACCACCTTAGATTTGCTCGTCAGCAACGGATGGGTTGACGCCCTGACGAACCAGGTTGCGACCACTTCAAAGATGAATGTCTTCTCGCCCTACGACGGTGACTATCGCCTGACGGTCGATTCCGACGCGCTCGGCGCCGGCAGCGCCACCCCATTGTCGAAAATCCCCGAGGAGTTCCGCTACACCGACTACAACGGAGTGACAATCGACCCCGCAGGGCCCATCAACGCCGGTGCGGTGCAGGAAGCGCTCACGGAGGCCGCAAGCGGCGTCGCCTTAGTTGACACCGCCTACGGCACCTGGACGCTCGACGGCGAAACGATCTCGCTTGGGTTCGGCGGAACGTGGATCGGCACCGTCGGCTGGCCCGTCCCGCAGCATATTGGCTTCGTCCCGAAGGAAGGCCGTGCGCTCGTCCGCTTCACGATCAGCGATACGCCTGTTTGGCCGCTCATGGACGACACCGCGTGGTTCCACACGTGGAAGGTCGGCATTGCGCAGGGCGTGAGCGCCGTGACGACCGATAACATCTACTACGCCGACCCGGTGAACGGAAGCGACGAAACCGGCGATGGTTCCGAGGCGAACCCCTATAAGACGCTCAACAAGGCGGTGCACAAGACTACGGCTAACTTCGTCGTCCGCGCCCTCCCCGGCGACTACAACGAGGGTGGCGAGAACCACGGCGACGGCATCATCACGCGCGTCGTCGTGCCCAAGACTCTGGAGGGACGGCTTCGCGTTGTTGCGGTCGATGGACCGGAAAACACCTTCATCACCGGTGCTTCCGACTCCACGGACAACGGCACGGGCGACAACTCCGTCCGATGCATCGCCGTTGCCTCAACGAACGCCTATCATGCGGCCTTCCAGGGCTTCACAATACGCGATGGCAGAACCGGGCCGAACGGAACGGTCAAGTCGATGGGCGCCGCGCTAAGCAACATTGACCTGGCCAGTTCGTCCTTCGATAGTTTCGACACGGGCGTCCTGCTCGATTGCGTCATCACGAACTGCTCCGGCAACCGGGGAGCCACCATCGCCGGCGGCAGCGCCTACCGCTGCCGCTTCTACAACTGCAGGACCTTCAACGGCGGCGGGCAGTGCATTGTGCGCTACTGCTCCATTGTGTCGTCGTCGTTCACCGGCTGCGGCGGCGCATCGCAGCTCTTCGGCAATACGGCCAAGGGCTACAACTGCACTATCTACGGAAGCGTCGGCAGCGCCCCGCAGAGCCTCTACAACAACGGAAGCGGTGTCAAAGGCTACCTCTACAACAGCGTGTCAGGCAGGCAGTCAGACTCCGACATCAACGGAGACACGACGGACGACCAGCTGGTGAACACGCTCTACTGCCGGATGGCCGCCAATCCGAACACCTTCACGACGGCGGTGAAGGAGGAGCCACTGAAGCTAATGGACGCAGCCGCCGGCGACTACCGCCTCATGTCCGACTCTGCGGGCGTCTGGCTGGCCTCGACGGCCAACCTGAAATCCTGCATGGACATCGAAGGCAAACCGTTCGTCTTCCGTGACGGCCGCTACCAGGCGGGCTGCTACGCCATCCACGGTTCGACGCTCTATGTCGATGCCGTAAACGGCAACAACGCGAACGACGGCTCTTCCGAGGCCGCCGCGTTCCAAACCCTCGCCGCCGCGATGGCGGCGGCGGACTACGGCGACACCATCATCGCCCTCCCCGGCACCTACGATTCCGGCACGATGACACCGAGCCAGACGGAGTCCTGCTACACGGCTGCCCCGACGCTTCCGGCGCGCGTTGTCGTGAAGGGCGGCGTGACGCTCGAATCCCGAGACGGCGCGGAGGCCACGGTCATCAAGGGCGCGGCCTCCACAAGCAGCGGCCGTAGCGACGGCTGCGGCGACGGCGCGGTTCGCGGCGTATTCCTCTGCGCCGGGGCGACCCTGCGCGGTTTCACCGTCACGGGCGGCCGGACGCTGTATCTGACTACCGGGACGATCGACGCCATGGGCGGCGGCGTCTGCGGCGCATACAACGCCACGGACGGCTCAAACATGCAGTGGCGCGGCCTCGTGGAGAACTGCGTCATGTCCAATAATTGCGCCCGCTCCGGCGGCGGTGCGCAATACGGCACCTATCGCAATTGCCTCTTCCTGGGCAACTTCACCTACAACCTGGGCTATGGACTCTGCCGGGCCCTTGCAGAAGGATGCGTTTTCAAGGGCAACGGATCGTCCGGCCACTCCACCCTTTACGACTGCAAGGTGGTGAACTGCACCATCCTAGGCGGACAGGCTGGGGCAACTAGCAACAGCGGCCTCGTCTGCAACGAGGGTCAAGCAGATTACCTGCCGATTTTCAACTCCATCATCCTCGGAAACTACAAGTCCGGCGTGACGACCAACTGCTACTTCCTCACGGGTGCGGAGAACAAGGCCGACAAGGCCAAGGTCACGCCACGCGAGGGCGGCAACACCACCGGCGACGACTCCATCGTGGATGCCGACGGCAGGCCCGTCGCCGGCGCGGCGGTGATCGACGTGGGCAACAACGCCTTCGCTTCGACGGCGTTGCTTGCGGGCCGCGATCCGGCGGGTGTCCGCCGCGTCCTCAACTCCACCATCGACATCGGCGCCTACGAATACGACTGGGGCGTCCCGTGGGGCGCAGCCATCGGCAACCGTCACCTTGTCATTGACGACATGCCGAGCGACGCCTCGCTCTCCGGCAACGCGTTTGTCTTCGGCGGCAGCGCCGTCCCCGTGGCGATGACCTGGGACAAGGGCGGCAGCGACGCCGCCTACACCTTCACCGCGCAGGTCACCGGCGCAGGGACGCTCACCGTCACCGCCAATGGCGAACCGGTCGCGACGCTCACCTCCGCCGACGGCGCTAAGCCGCTCTCCTTCACCTCGGCGCTTGCCAGCAACTCGCTCCTCTTCGCCTACGATGGCGCAGAGGCAAACGGAGTCCGCCTCTCCGCCTTCTCGCACCAGGCGCCGTTCGTGATGGTCTTCCGGTAGCACATAGGAAACAAAGATGAGTTTTAGATGCGAGTCAGTCAATCAGCCAACCAGTTAACCCTTTGTCTGGCCGCGCTCGCCGCAGTTTTCGCGTCAGGTGTTCCCGCGTCGGCGGAACCGCCGGTTTTCCACGTCGCGCCGCCGCAGCCGGCCTGCGACTGGGACACCGGCGCGATGCGCACCTTCACGAACGCGACGGAACTCATCCAGGGCGCGATCGACGACGCCTTCCGCGCCGGGGGCGGCACGGTCCGCGTCGCGCCTGGCCTCTACTCGATTCGCGGCATCCGCCTTCGCGGCGGCGTGACGCTCCACCTGGAAGGCGGCGCGATTCTCGCCGCGAGCCGCGTCTCCTCCGACTTCGACATTCTCGCCGACGATACGCTCGAACCTGTCGATTCCACGGCAAGCCCCGAGGACGAGGAAGCGCTTTGGCGGCGCAGCCGCGCCGTGATCCGCCTCCACCGCGCCAGCGGGGCGGCAATCATCGGAGAACCGGGCGCCGTCATCGACGGCTGCAACGGTTTCGACCCCGACGGCGAGGAAGGCTACCGGGGAGTCCACGCGATTCACGCGAGCGAATGCTCGAATCTCGTGTTCCGGGGCTTCACCGTGCAGCACGCCGGCAACTGGGCATTCCGCAACACGCGGTGCGGTGACCTTGTCTTCGAGAGCCTCCGCGTCCTCGCGGGCCATGACGGCATCCACTTGCGCTCGTGCTGCCGCGCCCGCATCGAGGACTGCTTCCTGCACACCGGCGACGACTGCGTGGCGGGCTACGGCAACGAGGACGTTGTCGTGCGCGGATGCGACCTTTCGAGCGCGTGCAGCGCATTCCGGCTCGGCGGCCGCGGGATCCTCGTGGAGAACTGCCACGCCCACGGACCGTGCGAATATGTCTTCCGCGGGTCGCTCACGCCCCAGGCGAAGCGCGACGGGCTGTGGGACCCCGCCGTCGTTCCCGGCCGCCACACCATGGCCACGTTTTTCCTCTACTACTCCGACACGGGCCTCCCGGTGGAGCACGTTCCGGGCGACATCGTCCTGCGCGACTGCAAGGTTGAGAACGCCGCGCGGCTCGTGCGCTACAACCACGGCGGCGAGCGCTGGCAGCGCGGCAGGCCGCTTGCGGGTCTCGCGCTGGAGCGCATCGAGGCCACCGGCCTCACTCTTCCGGTGGCGCTGAACGGCGGCATTGGCGAAAAGAAGGGGGAATGGCCCCTCGATTTCACCATGCGCGACTGCTCGCTCTCCTTCGCCGCGCCAGTTCCCGAAGTTTTTTCCGTCGCCAACGTGCGGTCGATGGCGCTTGAAAACGTAGCCGTGTCGGTCTCCGGGGACGGCGACCCTCCCATTGTCCGCTCCTGGGACGGTTCCTCTCCCGAACTCTCCCTGCATAACGTGACCGGCGCATCGACCGTCCCGGCCTTCGGCGAAGGCGAGTGGCAATGCCCGATGCGCCACAACGCCGGGGAAACGATGTAGAACGATCAGCAAACACGCACTAACAGAAAGCGCCAACGCCATGACAGCAAAACTCCCGACCATCGTCGCCTTCGTTCTTTTCTCCAGTTCCGCCCTCGCTGGGCTTGCGCCCGCCGAGCCCGCTGGTCTAGCACCCGCCGCTTCTGCGGCGGGCCTCTCACTCCGCAGCACCACTGGCGGCACGCTCCACTTCCCCGGTGGCAGCCTCTCAATCGTTGCCTTCCTTCCCGGCTGGTCTGCCGCCCCGGTCAAGGCCGACTGGGCGGCGGCTGACGAAGCCGCCGCCAACTTCGCCGCCCCCGAGGCAGGCCGTCCCATCGCGATTCGCGGCGAGGACGGCAACCCCGCCATCAAAGGCAATATCGCCTGGACGGCGCGCCCCGACGGCACCATCGCCGGCGACATCTCGCTCGAATGCGTCGCGCCTATCACCCTGCAGTGCCTCGCCCTCGCCGCCCAAATCCCCGCCGAGCCGGCATCCGGCCTTGGCGACAGCAGGGCGCAGACCTACGACATCCCCATCGCCGGCGGGCGCTCGCTGCGCCTCGTCTTCGACAGGCCGCACCCCTACCACGCGCAGGATTCCCGCCCCTGGGGCGGCGCCTGGACCGTCCGCTTCGGCGACACCAGGCGCATCCGCAATTTCGCCAAGGGCGACGTCGTCTCATGGCATGTCATTGTCTCCGACCCTTCCGGCGCCCCGCTTGAACTCTCCGTCGGCAAGCCCGTCACCATCGCCGAAGGCGAGGACTGGGTTAGGCTCGACTACAAGAAGGATGTCGCCGCAGGTTCCGCCCTTGACTTCTCCGGCATGGGCCTCCAGGACGCCCCCGCCGGCAAGCATGGCTGGCTGAAGGCCGTAGGCGGCCACTTCGAATTCGAAAGCCTCCCCGGCGTGGAGCAGCGCTTCTACGGCGTCAACCTCTGCTTTTCCGCCAACTATCCCGACCATGACCTCGCCGACCGTATCGTAGAGCGTTTCGTCCGCTGCGGCTACAACTCCATCCGTGTCCACCACCACGACGGCGCCTGGGCGGCGGCCTACGCCGCCCGCCTCCAACGATCAACCCTCAACCTTTCAACTTTTCAACCCACAACTGCGGTCGATGTCGTCAACGACGACATCGACCGCCTGGACTATCTCCTCGCCCGTTGCTTTGAGCGCGGCATCTACGTGACGACCGACCTCTACGTCTCGCGCCCCGTGAAGTGGCGCGACATCGGAATCGACCGCGACGGCGAAATGAACAAGGGCCTCTATAAAACCTACGTCGGCGTGTATGAGCCGGCTTTCCAGGACTGGTGCGAACACGCCCGCGCCTTCCTCGAGCATGTGAACCCCTACACCGGCCGCGCCTACAAGGACGAACCGGGGATGCCGCTGATTTCCCTGGTGAACGAGGGCAAGCTTGGCATGAAATGGGGCGAGGCCAAAAAGGGCGAGGATCCCAATGTCCAGGCAGCGTGGCGCGAGTTCTGCGCCGGGGGGGCGCGGGGGGAGGATTCCCCCCGTCCTTTGCCCAACCCCGGGGAGCCGGGCTTCGACGAGTTCGACGACTGGGTGAACCGGCGCATCTACGAGCGCGGCGGCGCCTTCGTGCGCTCGCTCGGCTGCAGGGCGCTCCTCACAAACGACAACAACGGCCGCTGGCATGGCGAGGGTGAAGGGCTGACCCCGCTCTACGACTACGTCGATAGCCACTTCTACGTCGATCACCCGCAGTTCCTCGACCAATCGTGGAAACTTCCCTCCCGCTGCGACAACAACAACCCCGTCCGCACCGAAAAGCCTGCCATCTTCCACCGGGGCTGGTCCAAGGGCGCCTCCAAACCCTACGCCATCACCGAGTGGAACTTCTCCGGTCCCGGCCGCTACCGCGGCATGGGCGGCATCCTCACAGGCGCCCTCGCCGCCGAGCAGGAATGGGACGGCCTCTGGCGCTTCGCCTACTCGCACAGCAACAGGAACCTTCTGGACGAGCCACTTTCCAATCCCGGCTACTTCGACTGTGTGACCGACCCGCTCATCGCGGCTAGCGACCGCGCCAGCGTCTGCCTCTACCTTGGCGGCTTGCCCAGCGCCCTCACCCTCGACAAAGAGCGCGGCTCCATGACCATAGTCTCGCCCCTCCTCTGCGGCGGCTTCGCCGAAAGCGGCCGAATCGAGGCGGGATCTATGAGTTTTGAAATCGTCGAAAGTCGAAAGTCGAAAGTCGAAAGTCAAATCCCGGATGTCGGCCGTAGACCTTCAAAACTTTCAACTTCTCAACCTTTCAACCTTTCAACGGAGGGTGGCGGGCATAGTGTGCCCGCCACCCTCTGGGTCACCTCCCTCGACGGCGCTCCCCTCCCCTCCTCCTCGCGCATGCTTCTCGTGCACCTCACCGACGTGCAGGGCGAAGGGACGCGCTACGCCGACGAGGCGAGGCAGATCATCACGAAGTGGGGCAAGGGCTGCCTCGCCGAATGCGGCGAAGCCGAGGTTGAACTGCTGCTCGCCGCAGGCGCCACACCCACCGTCTATTCCCTTGACACCGCCGGCAACCGCACTGGCGAGGTGCCATCCCGCATTGAAGATGGCGCCCTGCGCTTCCGCGTCTCCACGCGCGGCCCCGACGGAAAAGGTTGCATCTACTACGAAATAGCGCGGTAGCGCCTTTGGCTGGCGCGACAGTTCCTTGCCACATCCGCAATGCACTTCCGGCTTGACATTTCTGACCAATTAGACTAGTCTAGTTGATCAGAAAAGGAATACAGCGCGATGAAACAGCAACTTCCCATCTCCAAGCCGATTGGACTCTATGAGGCTAAGACGCATTTCAGCAAAATCGTCGATGACCTTGTGAACGGCCGCTGCGGGCCAGTGCCTGTCACGCGCCACGGGAAACAGGCCGTTTACATCTTCACTTCCGATGCGCTCCCGGAACCACCTCCGAAACCGGCCATCCGCTACGGCATCGGCAAAGGACGCTACCAGATCATCGATGACATCGACGAGGCCAACGATGAAGTCCTAGAGCTCTTTGCGGCGGAGGAAGCATGAAACTGCTCCTCGACACGCATATCGTCATTTGGGCGATTATGGATGACCCGCGCCTCACGAACACCGCCAAGGCGCTCATAGACGACAATGCCGGCGAATGCTTCTTCAGCGCGGCATCCGTTTGGGAAGTGGCGGTCAAGAACTCCATCCCACGCCGCTTCCTCGGCATCCATGCTGGCGACTTCACGAAAGAGTCGCTGCAGATGGGATTGCGCAACATGGATGTGACAACCGAACACGCTGAAATCATCGAGACATTGCCGTACTACCATGATGATCCCTTCGACAGGATGCTCATTGCCCAGGCGATGGCGGAGGACTGCATTCTTGTCACCCATGACGACAAGCTGCCGCAATACGGCGCATTCGTCAGGAAGGTTTAGGGATTCTCCAAAATGAACAAGACCATACGCGAAGTTCTTGAAACGCCCGTCGTGGAGGAGTGCGCCGCCCTCGCCGCCGCGCACGGACTCCGGCCACGCGACGTCCCCGTTCCCGCCATTCAGGCCGAACTCCGCCGTCAGGGCGTAGAACCCTAGCGCGAAGGTAGGAGAAAACCATGAGATTTGCCATCATTGGCTTGATGACAGTGTTAGCAACCAGCCTTCATGCCGAAGAGCAGTCCACCGTGAAAAAAAACATTGCCTTTCCAAAGTCCGTGGACACGGTTGCTCAAAAGCGCGAGCAATACAGACGCGTTCTCATTCCGCCGCAGGAACGGGGCTTCAATCCCGCAGCCTGGCTTTCGCTTGTCGATTCGCCGGATGTCACCCAGGCAGATTTCAGCAAGCTGGAGGATCTCTTCGACGCGCGGAGCCGCCTCTACGACGCAGCGGAACGGGCACGCCGCGCCTGTACTTCGGAGGCCTCGGTCGAGGAGACCATTGCGGCCGGGTATGCTGCGCTCAACGCCATGGATCTGGACGGTGCAACGGCCGCATGCGAAAAGCTGGAGGCGATTGACGGCGTCGGGAATGCCGAACCTCCCCGCGCCAATCCCTTCACCTGGGTCAAGAGCTTCACGCAGTGGGGCTACATGCGCCATCCTGAAGGGACGGGCGTCTATGAGCCAGACCCCTGGAATCTCCAGTGGGAGGACGGCTTCCGCTTCAACCTGGCACAGGACGCGCGCGTCTCAATCGCGAATTATAGCCAGTCGGGAGGCGCGACGCACTTCTTCGAAACGCGCTTCTCCGCGCCGATGTACGACGTGAAGACCGAACGGACATGGATCGGGACGCGGTGGTTCATGCCGGATGGCAAGGTCGTCGAGTTCTCCATCCTCTCGCCGCTTGTCGATGTGGACGGCACGGATACGCTCACGCTCGGCGGCTTCACCAAGATTCCCGACACGCTGGTCTGGTACAGCCCCGACGGACTCCGCCGCACCGTCGAACTCACCGGCCGCGCCACCCCGAAGGTGGAGGTGCTTGAAACGGTGCTTGAAGACCACACCCAGGCGCAGCCGAAGCCGCGCGCAGTGCCAAGCAAGGGCGAGCGGGAAATCGACCCGGCCGATGTCGGGCGTCCCTGGCTTCTGCTCGAATGCGACGGGAAGGTCGGGCTTTCCGGCGACATGATAGCGCTCTTCCCGGGCGCGAGACCCGTTTCGGCAAAGTTCGAAAAGGGCGTCTTCACACTCAAGCTCGAAAATAAGAGCTATGTGGCGGTGATGAGGCTACGCGACAACCTACATCCGATGGAGCAGGCGGAGGTGTGCGAGTTCTTCGCGCGCGTTGCGGCGGCCCTGCCCGTGGCGTGCAAGGAGACAATCAAGGGCGACAAAGTCATCTGGAAATATTCGCACCGCATCCGCGAGAACGCCTGGATCGCGAATCCGCAGTCCATTGCGCCAGTTCCGCCTCTTGCGGACTACGCGGACCTCCCCTCGCCCGGCTCAAAGAAGTTCAAGTATCCGACGAAGTGGGGGCTTTACCGCTACCGCGCGGGTGACATGTCAGAGGCCGCGTTGCCGGAGTCGTTCGTCTCGCGCCAGCCGCCACGCCGTGGCGTGAACTATCGGCTTGCCGAGTCGCGCGAGGCGCTGGATTCCCTTATCGCGTCGGGCGTCCGCTCGTTCCGTCTCTGCGTCGGCAAGTCCAAGCCTATCGACGAATCATGCGCCGACCTCGAAAACCTGCTAGCAGCCTGCGAAGGGCGCGGTGTAACATTCCTCATCGACCCGCACGGCGCGGAATACCAGGTCACCAGGACCGCCGGAGCGCCGGGTGACGAGGCAGAGGGGAAGTTTCTAGCGCTATGGGACAAGCTTTCGCAAATCGGAACACGCCATGCCGGCCTCATCGAGGGATACGACCTCTACAACGAGCCCGGTCTCATCGCCGGGGCGGAGGGACGCTGGAAGGAACTCTGCGAACGCGCCGCGCGCGTCATCCGCAAGAACCATCCGGGAAGCGCGGTTTACTACTCGTCCGTTTACTCCGGGAATCCAAACGGCCTCTTCAACCTCGAGCCGCTCGACATACCGCCGCCGCAGACGATCACCTGCCACTTCTACACCCCGCATTCCTTCACGCACCAGAAGTTCCAGACGAAGAACGCTGGCGACACGTGCGTCTTCTACCCGGGATGGTGCCCGCAGATGGACTGGAAGAGGGCTGTGCATTTCGGCGGGACTACCGTGACTTGGTTCGACCGCTGGGCGCTTGAGGCGGTACTTCTCCCGGCCTTCGAGCATTGCGCCGAATTCGGGATGCCGATGCACTTCGGCGAATTCGGCGTCATTGGCTTCGCCAACGGGAAATCGCCATGTTCCGCACTGTACTGGACGCGCGACGCGGTGGAGACATTCGAGAAAATCGGCGCGGATTGGCACCTGTGGAACCAGGGCTTCGGCCTGAAGAACGAGTTCGTCCGCAAATACGTGGAGAGCATTTGGTGAAAGCCATGGACTTCTTCCCACAAGACTTCGGCGCACGCGCAGACGGCGCTACCAAGGACACGGCCGCGATACAGGCGGCCATCGATGCGGCAGGCGAAGTGTCGGGGCGTGGGCGGCCCGCCCGCGTTGTCCTCTCGCCCGGCACCTTCCTCTCCGGCGCCATCCAGCTCCGCTCCGGCGTTGAACTGCACATCGCCAAGGGAGCGCGCCTCCTCGCCTCGCCCGACATCGCCGACTTCCCAGACTGGCCCTCGCCGCGCCACGTCAACCCCGCCAACCTCCCGCGCAGGCGCAGCGCCAGTTTCATCTTCGCCGACGAGTGCGAGGACATCGCCATCACAGGCGAAGGCTCCATCGACGGCAACGGCTCAGCCCATGTCCGGCGCAAGGCAGATCCCGATTGGACGGGATGGGAGTTCGAGCGCATCCTCCCGATGGAAAAGTCGCTGCCGCGTGTCGTCTTCCTTGCCGGTTGCCGCAACGTCCGCCTTGAAGGCTTCAGACTTGAAAACGGCCCCGCCGGATGGGGCGTCTGGATCCACGACTGCGACAATGTCTCCGTGCGCGGCATGACGGTCCGCTGCGACGTGCGCTACCCCAACAACGACGGCCTTCACGTGAACTGCTCCCGCGACGTGGAGATTTCCGATTGCGACATCGAGTGCGGCGACGATTCACTCGTTGTCCGCGCCAACAGCCGTTCGCTGCGCGAGAACAAGACCTGCGAGCGAGTGAATATCCACGACTGCCGCGTCCGCTCCTGGGCCAGCGGCATCCGCATCGGGTGGTGCAACGACGGGACAATCCGCAATTGCTCCTTCCGGCGTATTGCGATGCGCGACACAACCAACGGCATCGACATCGTCATGCCGGGAATGCCCAACAACCCCGACTACGGACGTGAGGCTACACTCATCGAAGACCTCCTCTTCGAAGACATTGAGATGGACGGCATCTACGCGCACCCGCTCGATGCCAAGATTGACCCTGACCCGCGCACCCACGTCGAGGCGGTGCGGCGCGTGACGCTCCGACGCGTCCGTGCGACAGGACTCGAACCCCCGCACATCTGCGGTCTCCCCGACGTCCCATTTCGCGACTTCACCTTTGAAGATTGCGACTTCCGCCAGGTGCCTGACTCGGAACTTCCCGGCTGGAAACGTCACGGCGCGGCAATTATCGGGCGCACTCATCCAGCCCGCACAGAAAACGCCGTTGGCTTCCGCTTCCTTGAGGACAGCCTTGCCCGTACATGACGACCTATAGCCACGCCTGATGAACCAATCAAAGCCCGCCATCGTTTATAATAGTTGGCAGGAGGAAGCCGCTACGGGCACTTGACGAAATGAAGGGCAAACTATTTGCGCTGGCAGCATCGCTGGCGCTGCATCTGCTTTTCGCCCTGGCGCTCATCACGCTCGCCAACTGGGCGGCCCGGTTCACGCCGCCATCAATCGAGGTTTCCGCCATCGAGTTCTCATTCGCCGAACTCGACTCCCCTGCCCCTCCCGCCATGCCCCCTCCCGAACCTCCCCCATCTCCTCCTCAAACCACCAAACCTCCAGAGCGCGAAGCGCCAGACATCCCAGCGGCGCAACCGCCACCACCCCCGCCAGAAACTTCCAAACCTCCAGAACGCGAAGCGCTAAACATCCAAGACGCACCAGCGTCAAACCTCCAGGCTGCAGAGCCGCCAAACCTCCCAGACGCGCCAGCGTCAAACTTCCAGGCGGCGCAGCCGCCAAACATCCAAGACGCGCCAGCGTCAAACCTCCAGGCGGCAGAGCCGCCAAACATCCCAGACGCGCCAGCGTCAAACTTCCAGGCGGCGCAGCCGCCACCCCCGCCACCGGCGCAGCCGCCAAACCAAGCCCGCATTGACGCACCGCCGCGCCCACTCAAGGCCATTCGCCCCGAATATCCCAAGGCATCGCGGCAGCGCGGAGAAGAAGGCGATGTCGTCGTGGTGCTTTCCATCAACGAGCAAGGACATGTCGATTCCGCCTCAGTCGCCGAATCAAGCGGCTATCAGGAACTTGACGCCGCCGCCATCCGCGCAGCCAACAAGGCGCGCTTCTCCCCGGCCAAGCGCGGCCGCACCGCAGTCGCGTCAGAGGCAAGGGTCACCATCACCTTCCGCCTTACGGGGAAATAGTTCTTCCGTTCCTAGTGGCGCTACCGCGCCGAAACACTGACAATGAAATGTGCCAATGTGAAAGTGTTGCCAATGCGGGATTAGGGAGCCGGAAACCGGGAGCCGGAGGACAAGCGACACACGACAAGCGACACGCGGGAAGACAGCCGACATTCGACAGCCGACAGCCTGGATTCGGAATTGGCCATTGGCAACATTGGTATTGGCTGTTTCCACATTTTCACATTCATATCCCCATTCCCCGTTCCCCATTCCCTGTTCCCCGTTCCCCCTTCTTTGAACCTTTCTGCATTCTTTTCCGTTAATAGTTATGCAATGAATTCCAGATCCATCTTCATTCTCGCCGCCGCGTCGGCGGCCACAACGCTAATCGCCCAGGAGGCCGCGCCCATAGCCGACCTCGGAACCGTCGTAGTCGAGGGCAGCGCCCTCTCCAAATACAGGCCGGAGTCCGTGTCTAGCGGCACCTTCACCGACATCGCACCCGAAAAGCTCCCGCTGGTGGTCGATACCCTCACCGAGGACTTCATCCGCGAGCACAATCCCACCGACCTCCACGACCTCATGCGCTATGTCCCCGGCATAGAGACCGGCGGCAAGTCCCTTCTCATCCGCCAGCCCGGCACATTCTCAATCCGCGGCATGGGCGGATCAGAGCCGACCTTCGACGGCATCCTGCCGATTGGCCGAGGCCCCGGCCTCTTCATGGACCCACTCCTCATGGACCGCATTGAAATCGCCAAGGGGCCAATCGCCTCTCTCGGCGGCGGCGCTGGCGCATCCCAGAACGCATCCGGCGCCGGCGGCTCCGTGGGAATGTTCCTCAAGAGCGCCAACCTCGACGGCGACAAGACCTCCATCCAGGAGAACTCCTCTTTCGGCAAAAAAACCCAGCGTCACCGCGCCATGGCCGATGCCAACGAGACATTCGCCGGCGGCCAGGGCGCAGTCCGCGTCGTCGGCACCGCCGACTACTACGAACCCGCCTACATCCACAACGGCTCGCAGAAGGGGGCAGACGGCCGCGAATCGTACGCCATCGCCCCCAGCGTCATCTACGCCGCCAGCGACGACCTGACCCTTGGCGTGAAATCGCTCTTCCAATATACCGAACAGCCCAGCTACATCGGCATACCCGTCTGGCGCGGCAAGCCTGGCGGCGGCTACGGCTGGCATGAGTCTTCCTGCCGCCCCTCCGACCGCTCCGACTACAAGTCCTTCATGGTCTATCCATGGGCAGACTGGAAGGTGACGGACGAGTGGACACTCCGCTTCGGCGCCGCCGCAATGGCCGCAGACTGGTCGCAGGTGACGCGCGAGCCATACACGCCCGGTCTCGCCAGCGACGAATTCGCCATCTACCGCCGCACCGGCATCTGGCCATCCGGCAAGAAATACATGACCTCCGGCTTCTCACAAAGCTCATCCATACTCCACAACTACAGCGCATACGTCCGCTCTACCTACGAGACGGAAATCTCAGACACCCTCCGCAACTCCTTCCTCCTCCAGCCCGACTACAACTACCGCAGCTCATCCGGCGGCTTCGGAACGCCCACCTCGCGCTACGGCGTCACCGCGCAGGACGCAGTCACCTGGGACATCCTCACACTCCTCGCCGGGATTCGCTACGACCGCTTTGAGCAGGAGTCATACTCCACCGGCAGCCGTGGCGAAATCGTCCGCTACCCGCACACCTCCGCCGACGCCTTTTCGCCGCGCTTAGGACTCTCCCTCCAGGCGCTTGACTGGCTCGTCCTCTTTGCCAACCTCTCGCAGACCCAGACGCCCATGCTCGGCCTCCGCTGCGAGGACGGCTCCACGCCCGACGACCCCTGGCGCGCCACGCAATACGAGGGCGGCATCCGCATACGCCCCGCAGAAAAGCTCTGGCTCTCCGTCTCGGCATACCGCATCGACCAAGAGCACGTCCCCGAATTCGACAATTCCGGCCTGATCCTCGACTACAATGGCCGCAACAACACGCGCGGCGCGGAGGTCTCCCTCACCGGCGACATCACCGACAACTGGACGGTGATGGCCATGTTCGCCTACAACCGCTACGAGGACGAGAACGCGAAAAAGGGAACAAAAGCCCGCACCTTCGAGCGCTATCCCCGCAACACACTTTCGCTGAACACCTCCTACCGCATCGACTCAGGCGCACTGAAGGATGTCACCCTGGGCGGCGGCTTCCGCTTCCGCTCCAAGAGCTATGCCACGATGCGCGGCGCACACGTGGACGAAAACCTCTACTTCGACCATTCGTGCGTATTCGACATCGGCGCCACAGTTCCCTTCTCCGTCTTTGGCGGCAACGGCGACTGGGCGCTCACGCTGGGCGTGCGCAACCTCTTTGACGAAAAATACTTCGAGTCCTCGCGCCACTACTACGAGTGCCTCGTCGGCGAGCCCCGCACCTTCGAACTCGGCCTCCGCGCCACATTCTAGAGCCGACAAACTTTAAGTCGCAGCGGGATTGACGGATTCACTCATTTTTGATAACTTCTCAATTGTTGATTCATGAGAGAAGCAGGGAGCAAGAAAAACGAGGTGGTTCTTTTCATTGACTTCCATCCGGAGCAGCGGAAGTATTTCCACGAACTGGACGGCATACGGCGCTACGCGAGACCCCTTGGCTTGGAGGTAACCACGCTCGGCCACGACCAGTCCCTCGTCAGGCCGCTCAAGGCCCTCCTCGCCCGCGATAGGCCCGCCGGCTGCATCGTAGAGTGCTCCGCGCATGACCACGCCATTCCTCCGAAGACATTCGGCGGCATTCCCGTTGTCTATCTCGACCCGCAGCAGAAACTACCATGGCGCGGCGCCTTAACCGTCAAATGCGACAATGCCGCCGTTGCGCGCATGGCCTTCCGCGAGCTCTCGACGGGATTGCCGCCATCCTACGCTGTCGTCGAATACAGATGTCCGGCGCCATGGTCGCGTGAGCGGCTTTCCTTTTTCCGCAAGTGCTGCCGCGCCATAGGCAAGTCCTGTCTTGACTTTCCAGCCATCATCGGCGAGAAAGATCGGGAACGCTTCCAGCGGCTTGTTGCATGGGTGGCGGCGCTTCCGTCCAACTGCGCTGTATTCGCGGTTAATGACTCCACCGCCCAGGAGGTGCGGCGCGCCTTTGCCACAGCCTCGCGCTCCGTCCCGCACACCGCATGGCTGGTAGGTGCCGACGCCTACGCGGATTTGCAAGGGGAGGAATGCAACAAGGACGTTTCAAGCGTCAAAATCGATTTTGAGCTTGCCGGTTTCATGGCTGCAAAGGCGCTGGGAAATGCAATGGCCACAAAGAACCACCGTGGTCTTTCGAATACCGACCCCTTTATAATTGAAAAGGAAGGGGGCGCCGTTTTCGGCCCGATCCTTGTCGAGCGGCGGAAATCAACACAGGGGAGAGGTCGCCACGAGCCGTTCGCGCTGGAGGCCGTCGCGGTCATCCGGCAGAAGGCATGCGAGGGGCTCACGCCTTCCGCCCTTGCGAAGTGCTTCAAGTGTTCGCGCCGCCTCTTCGACCTCCGTTTCAGGGAGGCAGTCGGGCACTCCGTCCAGGACGAAATCGAACGTGTCCGCCTGGAGAGCGTCCTTGAATACCTGCGCGACCCCGGAGTCCCCATCGGCGTGATCGCCGACTTCTGCGGCTGGCGCACCCCGATTGCCCTACACTATGTTTTCCGCCGCCGAATGGGGATGTCCATGCTCGCCTGGCGAAGGCGCAACTGCCGTTGAGGCCAAAAAGTTTTTTGCCGGATACTATAACTGACTGGGCGGGTTGCGGTGTATAATAGTTGCCGTTGGTTTTGCGTTGGCGGACGGTTTCGCCCCGTGGCCGGGGCATTACGGCTTCCGCCGGATCGTCCGCGACGCGATGCCAGCAAAACGAAGGAAAACACTATGCAACTCGAAAAGACATTCAGAGCCGCATGCGAATCTGGTCTTCGCCGCGGCATCCTCACGGCCGCGTGCGCCGCTGCGGCATCCGCAGCGTCCGCGCTTGAAATCGCGGACGTGACAGCGCGCCAGCGCTGGCCGTGGAACAACCTCGTGGACGTCACGTTCCAATTGTCGGGCGCGGAGTCTTCAGAGACGTTCTACCGCATCGACGTCTCCGCAAGCTATCCGGGAATGGCCGGCGACGCCGTGGCCGCGAAATCTCTCGTCTCCGAGCCGCTTGTGAAGGGCAACGGCTCCCACACCGTCGTCTGGGACATGGGCGCCGACCTACCCTGCCTTGTCGCGTCCAACCTCACCGTCTCCGTTTCGGCCGCGCCACTCGCGCCGACAGATCCCGTGTACATGATTGTCGATCTCTCCGATGGCGCGAGCGCCACGAGCTACCCGGTGCGCTATTCGCTCACCGGCCCTGACCTCTCCGACGACACTTGCCGCACGTCGGAGATGTGGTTCCGCCTCTGCCCCGCCGGCACGTTCACCATGGGCGCAGCTTCGAGCGATTATGCCACGGTTAGTTCATGGTGTCTGCCCGCCCACTCGGTCACGCTCACCAAGCCCTTCTGGCTCGG
The DNA here is from genome assembly GCA_017962605.1 of Kiritimatiellia bacterium. GTDB lineage: Bacteria > Verrucomicrobiota > Kiritimatiellia > RFP12 > JAAYLN01 > RGIG5952. The sequence goes on from JAGCUY010000086.1 coordinate 21,366, forward strand.
CGTATTCGAGGTCACGCAGGAACAATACTATCGCATCCGGGGATCATGGCCAAGCCACTACAGCAACGAGACATATCGTGCGACGCGCCCGGTAGAAAAAGTCGGCTACGACAATGACATAAGGCGATCAAGCGAATGGTATGGGAACACATTGACGGGAGAGGGAAGATTCATGGCGCGGCTTCGCAATTGCACGGGGCTTGCGTTTGATCTTCCGACAGAGGCGCAGTGGGAATATGCCTGCCGTGCCGGGACAACGGGCCTCTACTACGATGACGCAATTAGTTCCTCGACAATCGCCCAATACGCGCGTGTCAACAAGGCGGTGAATCAAGATGGGGCATCTGGCGACACCGGCGGAACGGCGAAGGTCGGGTCGTTCGCCCCGAATCCATGGGGATTCTACGACATGTACGGCAACGTCGCCGAAATATGCGGGGACGGCAATCCGTATGCAAGTTGCACAACTGCATGCCAAGACGACTTCGCCAATTATGCGGGAACCTACATCAACCCACGCGGCCCGGTGCAATACTCTACGCCAACCTATATGTCGGCGGGCGTTGTGCGCGGAGGTTCCATATCCGACAACGGGAACGGGCATGTGACAAGCGTCGGGCGTGAGCAGATGTCGCCTAATGGGACTGGCAGCATAAAGAAATCCTTCGGTTTCCGCGTCTGCCTGACGGCGGAATAGCCGGATGCGTCATCAGGGAAAGGACACGGACATGAAGACCGAGAAATTGCTTTTCGCCGCGCTGCTGGCGGTCGCGTCCGCCGCATCGGCCGCGACGACCGGGGCGGCCACGCTGGCCGTCGATTTCACGGAAGCGCATGGTTCGCGCTTCCCGGCTCCCGCCGCCATCGGCTACGCGCCGTCGTGGGTAGCCGCCGCAGCTGACACGTGCGACCTCCTGCTCGTGACGCACGTCGGGCAGGAGCAGTGCGCCACGCAGACGCTCGTCTCCGCCGCGTCGGCGGCGGGCATCTTCTCGCTCGCCGTCCCGGACGATGGCTCGCGCGCTGTTCGGCTCATTCTGCGCGGCTACTCCGGCGGTGCGGTCGCAGGCGAACTCGTGAAGGATGTTTCGCTCGCCGTCGTCTCCGCGCCTACCGCCGACGGCTACTACGACACGACGGACTCGAAACTCGACCGCGTGGTGCAGTCGGGCGAGCGTCCTGCGCTCGTCTATTCCGACACATGGGCGGAGGGCGTCGCGTCGCTCGCCATCGACCACGATTCCGGTACCGGCGCGTTCAATGCGATCTTTTCGGCGAACGCCCCGGCGGACGGAACGTATTCATTCAACCCGACGGCGGTGAAGCGCACGACCGGCACGGTCCGGCTTCACTTCTACGACGTCGGCGGCAACGAGATCGGCGAACCCCTCCTCGCGTCGTATGCGGGCATCGCGGACATGGCGACAGTTCTCTTCATGCGATAGACGCTCTATGTTTGCGGAAAAAGGTTGCGCCATGGAGTCGGGCTTGCCCATCGACGCACACGTCCATCCATACCAAGTTCATCGCGACGCACGCGGTCCCGAAGAATTCGCCAAAGCGGCTTTCACACGCGGTCTGCCGGGGCTGGTTTTCACGGAACACGCTCCGCTCTGGTATCACGAGCCGCGTCTGCATTTTCTTTCGGAACCGGAATTGGAGCGCTGCATCGAGGACTGCATGGAAACAAAACGTCGCTGGTTGGGGAAGCTCGACATCCGCATTGGGATTGAAGCCGACTGGCATCCTCGCAACGCGGACTTTGTCGCCGGCCTTCTCGCCCGCCATCCCGAAATCGAATGCGCCACCGGCTCCATCCACCTCCACGGACCGCACTGGGCGGAGGAGAGGGATGGTCTTGACGGGGAGGAATGCACTACCCTCGCCCTGCGCGAAACCCTCGCCACCGTAAAGTCCGGGTTGTTTTCGCGCATCAACCACATTGACTTCTTCCGCATCCAGTTGCAGCGCATGGGATGCGAATACCATCCCGAACGCCACGAAGAAGATTTCCGGGAAATCTTCGTGGAAATGGTGAAACGCGGAACGGCCCTCGAATGGAACGCAAGCGGCTTCCGGCGCGACTTCGCGGAGGCGCTGCCCTGCGATAGCGTCTGGCGCTGGAGCCTCGACTACGACCTTTCGCGCACCTACGGTTCCGACGCCCACAAACCCGAGGACGTCGGCGCGTTCATTGGCCGCTTCAAATAAGACATGCATAACGCGGAGAAAATCGTTGTCATTGGTGACCTGCACTATACGGAGCGCGCCGATTCGGAACGCGCCGCATTGTGGCATCCGAATGGCATTCCGCGCCTTCTTGCTGCCGCTGGGCGCGTCGCCCGCGACTCCGGTGCCACGCTTGCGCTCCAGATCGGCGACCTCGTCGGCGGCGAGGAGTCCGACGGCGTCGCGGCGCATGAGGCTCTGATTGCCGGGGCCATGGATCGCCTGGAAAGTGCCCTTCCCGGCGTGTCGCTCGCGGTTGTCCCCGGCAACCACGACACGCGCGGCGAAGGAGGCCCCGAGGCGTGGGCGCACAACGTTCCTCCGGCCAACCGAGCCATTCCCCTTGGCGACGACGCCCTGATTCTCCTCGATTCCAACACGCCGGACGAAACCTTCGCTGCGCTGCCGCGTCTCCTCTTGGAAACAGCGGACTGTCGCTGCCTTTTCATCGCCGTCCACCATCCCGTCATCCCCTGCTATTACGGCTTAAGCTACCGCTCGATTTTCCTCGGCGAGCCGGAGAGGGACGCCGAGCGCCTGGAGGCTTTGCGGCTTCTTGCAGAACGTCATGCCATCGTCCTGTGCGGCCATGTCCACACGAACGGCTTCATCGACTGGCATGGCGGCGGCGGACGCATCGTTCAGGTTCACGTCTCCTCGCTCTGGGACGGCCTGGAACCAGCGCTCCGCGAAACCATCTCGACCTCAGACGGATACGGACGCTTCTACGAGCGCGAAGGGCGCGCCGACGCGGCGGCGTTCTTCGCCTCGTTCCGAAACGGTCTCGCCGCCTACCAACATTTCGAAGGCGCGGGCTTCGCCTTGGTGAAACTCTGCCCGGACGCCCTCTCCGTCGATTTCTTCGGGGGCGCGGACTCCAGCCGCCCGTTATTGACATTGCCGATTGATGGCAATGAGGATTGGAGAATTGTGGACTGAGTCATGGCCATGAACCCCTTTGCGTCTCTTTACATCATCCTTTGCGCTCTTTGCGTTGAAGCCGCCACCATTGCCACCGACGCCCCCGGATGGGTCTTCCGGAAAACGGAGGCGCCGGTGTTCAAGGTGGATTTTAGCCACATAGAACACAATGAGCTCAAAGATGGCGATGAAGACATTGTGACCTCTGCGTTCTCTGTGGCTGACTTTATTGTCCGCGACTGGCGCGGGCGGGAGGTGGCACGCGGGGAGGTCGCGCCGGACAACACCATCACGCTCGCCCCGCTGCCGCCGGGATACTACCGGGGCGAATGCGGTGGTGAACCATTCACCTTTTGCGTCGTGACGACGAACCGCTGCCGGGAAGCGGATTCGTTCTTCGCGGCGGACTCGGCGCTGTCCGGCTGCTCGCGGCGCGGATCCTACGACTGCCCGTGGCATGGCGGCGACTGCTGGCACGTCACGGCCGAACTGCTCGGCAAGTGCGGCGTCGTCCACACGCGGGAGCGCTTGGAGTGGGGGCCGTTCATCGAACCCCAGAAGGGGAAACGCGACTTCTCGCGCTATCTCGCCAGCGCAAGGGCCATGAAGGAGAACGGCGTCGTCTCCACGGGCATCTTCCACGATGTGCCGCAATGGCTTCGGAAACCGGGCGTCTCCTTCGCCTCCGACCTCGTGGAACTCCACCGCTTCATGGAGGACGCCGCGCGGACGTTCGATCCCTACTACGATTCCTGGGAGTTCTGGAACGAGCAGGACCTAGGCTCCGGGACATCCTGGGAATACGCGGCCTCGCTGAAGGCGTTCGCGCTTGGCGCGCGGACCGGAAGCCCCACGACCGTCATCCTCCCCGGAGCGCTCGCACAGGTCGAGCATTTCGGCTACGCGCAGAACATGTTCGAAAGCGATATCGCGAAATACGTGCAGGCGCTGAACCTCCACACCTACGTCCCCGTCGCGAACTACGACGAGTTCCACGCCGACGCGAGGAAATTCCTCGAAGAGGCCGGCGTCCCCGACTGGCAGATATGGCTCACGGAGAGCGGGACGACGCTCGAAGGCAACGGCCTCGCGCCCAGTTCGCGCAAGGGGTTGATGCAGCATGACGAGGAGCAGGAACTCGTAATGGCGGAGTTCTTCCCGAAGAGCGCCATCCTCCACCAGCAGGGCGGCGTCTTCCGCAACTGGTTCTTTCTGTTTGGCGTCTGGAACGAACAGGGCGGGTGCCGCGACTGGGGCACGATGCGCCGCGATGGAACGGTAAAGCCGATTCACGCGGCGATCTCCGCCGCCACGTCGGAACTCGGCGACGCCACGCTCCTCGGCGAGAAGCGGCTTGGCGAAGGACTGCGCGGCTTTCTGTACGCGAAGCCTAATGGCTCGCGGACGCTCGCCTTCTGGAGCGTGTCGAATCTAGAAAAAGCGTCGGGGCCAAAAGTCCGCATTGATTCTGATTGCCAGCGGCATTTCTCCATCGCGGCCGCGAATGGCGAATACAGGCTCACGGATGTCATGGGCACTCCGTCGCACGTCCACGCCGAGGACGGCACTCTGGCGCTGACAGCGACTCGTTACCCGCAGTATCTCTCCGGGCTTGCCGGGATTGAGGCGGATGTTCCGCCTGCCGATCCTGGACGACTCTCGCAGTATTCCGAGGCGCCGGACGAAGATCTGTCGATCATCATCCGCCCGCTTGTGAACCGCGAAGACTTCACCGTCTCCGGCGGTGCCAACGTGGCGGAACTCGGAAAGGAAAAGGGACGCATTTCCGTCGAAGTCTGGAATCTTTCGCCCGAGCCGAAGCGCGGGCGTCTTGCGGTTTCGTGCGGCCGAATCGAAGGTGCCGAGGGCGAAATCGCCGTGGAGCCGTGGAGCTGCGCCGTTGTCGATGCGCTTTACGCGCCGCCCCCAGATGGAGACCTTTCCTTAGCCCTGGACTTTTCAGGCGTCTTTGATGGGAGAAAGGCAACACGAATCCGCATCCCGGTTTTCAACGCATGGCGCTTCCTCGCCGAAGGGGAAGTCATCGAGTTGCCAAGTCTGAACAGCCCGTCGGCGTGGAAGCGGAACGACTCCGGGTCGAAGTACGCGTGCACGTTCGACGAAGAGGAGAAGGCCGTCCGCTTCGACGTGGAGTGGAGCGGCGACACGGGAGCATGGTTCTTCCCCGTGTACGAATGCGCGCCGGACGTGTCGTTCGAGGGCGCGCGCTACCTGGAGTTCGAGGTCAAGAACAGGCAGGACAAGGTCGAGAGCGACATGTTCTGCGTCGAGGTGATGGCTCTTTACAAGGGGCGTCCGCACAAGAGTCTGCGGTTCCGTCCCCCGGCGATGCACTGGGAGACCCGGAGGGTGCTCTTGCCGCCGGATGCGGGCGAAATGACCGGTTTCCGCGTTGGCGGACTCATCTCCGGGCACAAACTCTCCTACTGGGTGCGCAACTTCCGGCTGATAAAAGGCAAGGCAGCCGCGCCAGTCCCAAAGGCGGCGACGCCGAAAAGCTGCATCGGGATGGCGCGTTCCTGGGACCCGTATCCAGGCTGGTGGGAGAAGCGCCATTCGGAAAAGCTGGCGGAGATCGACGCGTCGGGCGGAGAGATCGACCTCGTCTTCGTCGGCGACTCCATCACGCACAACTGGGAGGGTGCGCGCGGCCCCGGTTCAGCCTACGGCGGCAGGCCGCTGGCGGAGTTGAAAAAGCGGTATTCCGTCCTCAACCTCGGCTTTGGCGGCGACTCCACCCGCAACGTGCTGTGGCGGCTGCAGAACGGCGAACTCGACGGCTTCCGCGCGAAGTGCTTCATGCTCCTTGTCGGCACGAACAACTGGGATGATCCGAAAGACACCGCCGCCGGCGTCAAGGCGATTCTCGACCTCATCGCCCGCAAGCAGCCGCAGGCGAGGACGATTCTTCTGCCCATCTTCCCAAGCGGCGCGACGGCTGACCACCCGTGGCGCGTCCACAAGGACAAGGTGAACGCGCGCCTGAAGAATCTTGCCGACGGCGAGCGGGTCGTCTGGCACGACTTCAACGCCCGCTTTCTCAACCCCGACGGCACCTTCCGCCCAGGACTCATGGGCAACGACGACCTCCACCCCCTCCCCGCCGCCTACGACATCTGGGCAGAGGAAGTCACCCCTCTCTTTGAGGAAATCGTCGGCAAATGATGGCCCGTGTCGTCCAGCGGTTCCGCCCCGAGCGCTTCACGCGCGGGAACGAGAACATTCGTCCGGTGCAGCCAATCGACGAGGCCGCGTGGATCGGCCCAAGCGCAGCCCGCATGGGGCGGCGCCCCCCGTCGTTCGCGCGCTTCCGGCGGCGCTTCACGGGTCGCGTGGCGCCACTTCTCATCGACGTCTCAGCCGACGCCCGCTTCGTCCTCCTCCTCGACGGCAGCGAAATCGCCCGTGGCCCCCATCAGGGCACACCGAATCACTGGTACTACGAAACCTACGAGATCTCCAACCTGAACGGCGCCGAACACACGATGGAGGCCGTTGTCTTCGACCTCGGCGACAAGGGTCCGCTGGGCATCCTTTCGTTGGGTCGCCTAGGGTTCGTCCTCAAGGCGGACGGCCCCTACGATGCCGACCTCACGACCGGCCGCGCCGACTGGGAGGTGGCCGACGTCGCCGGGACGACCTTCGGCGGCGTGACGGACCCCGACACCATGACCGGCGCGGAGAACATCGTGCGCGGAACGGGCTTCCTCGACGCGGCGGCGGCGGGTGCGTGGCGTCCCGCCGTCATCGTGAAGGAGGCTGTTCGGGACAGCGAATACGGCTTCTCATCCGGCGGGTGGGCGCTCTTCCCGACGGAGCGCCCCGACCAGATTCACGAGGAGAAGGAGCCGGGTCGCATCTGCGCCGTGTTGACGGGGGCCGACGCGCGGCGGACGGTCTACCGGGCCGCGCGGGCCGATGCCGGCTGGGCGGCGCGCTTCTGCGCACTCCTCGACAAGGGGCGGGCGGTGCGCATTCCGCCCCGGACCACGCTGCGAGTCCTCTGGGATTTGGAGGACTACTTCTGCGCCTTCCCGCTTCTCGAAACGTCCGGCGGCAAGGGCGCGCGCATCCGCTGGTCGTGGGCGGAGACGCTCTACGCCGAGAAGCCGGAGGGACACATCTACGCCAACAAGGGCAATCGCGGCGAGTTCGACGGCAAGGTCGTCCTGCGCGCGATGCGCGACACGTTCCTCCCCGACGGGCGGGCACGAGCCGCGTTCACCACGCCGTGGTGGAAGGCCGGACGGTGGATTGAATTGGCGGTGCGCACCGGCGCGGAGCCGCTTGTCCTGCGACGTCTCGCCATCGCGGAGAGCCGCTATCCGCTCGAAAGCGTCGCCCGTTTCGAGTGCGACGACCCGAGCATCGCGCCGATCACGCGGATGTGCGTGCGGGGAATGCAGAGCTGTCTGCACGAAACCTTCATGGACTGCCCCTATTTCGAGCAGCAGATGTATCCCGGCGACACGCGGGTGCAGATGCTCATTCTCAACGCGGTTTCCGGCGACCCGCGCCCGGTGCGGTTCGGGATGGGGGCGTTCGACTTCGCGCGGCGCGAAAACGGACTCGTCCCGATGGCCGTGCCGTCGCGAAACAGGCAGGAGTCGGCGACCTACTCGCTCTCATGGGCGATGATGGCGGGCGACTACGCCCTCTGGCACGGCGCCGACGACTTTCTCCGTGCGCGGCTCCCCGGCCTCCGGCACACGCTTGACGGCATCGCCCTTTACGAGAACGCCGACGGATTGCTCGAAAACCTTCCGGGGTGGAGTTTCGTCGATTGGGCGCCGGAGTGGGGCGAGTTCGGCAACGCACCCGACGGACGCACGGGGCTTTCCGCCGTGAACAACCTGCTCTACGTCCACGCGCTGCAGTCCGCCGCGAAGGCCGAGGCGGCGGCAGGCGATGCGGCAATGGCCGCGCGCTGGCGGCGCCGGGCGCGTGCCGTCGGTGCGGCGATCCTCGCTCGCTTCTGGGACAACCGGCGCGGCCTCGTCGCCGACACAGCCGCGAAGAACCGCTTCTCGGAACACGCGCAGTGCCTTGCGCTTCTCGCCGGGGTTCTTCCGGCGCGCAGGGCGAAACGGGCGTTTCGGGGACTCATGGAAGCGCCGGACCTCGCACGTTGCACGGTCTATTTCACGCACTACCTCTTTGAAACGTTCCTCCGATTCGGGCGGGCCGACCTTTTCCTGAAGAGACTCGACCTCTGGCGCGGCTTCGTTCGCGACGGACTCAAAACGCCGCTTGAGGCACCTGGATGGCGCGGGCGGAGCGACTGCCACGCCTGGGGGGCGCATCCGCTCTACCACCTCCTCACCGGCGTAGCAGGCATCAGACCCGTCGCCGACGGCTTTGCCGCCGCTGAAATCGCGCCGCAGTTCGGTTCGCTGACGCACATTGCGGCGACTATGCCAACGCCCAGGGGCTTGATCTCAATTGACCTTGAGCGCGACGGCGAGTCCATTTCCGGTCTAATTGACATGCCTGATGGACTTCCTGCCCACTTTCTCTGGCACAGTCGCATCATTCCCCTCCGCGCCGGGGAAAATCAAGTGCATTTGTATGCGAGCAAATCTCTAATATGATAAGAACGCAAGTTCAAAAAAGGGCGTCGGAAAGCCGGCGCACCGCATGTTTCTAGGAACCGCCATTCCAGTTATGCTTGGTGGCGGCAACGCGAACAATCTCCTCTCCACCGCCGTGGATGCGGGCTTTAACGCCATCGACACGGCACGCAGCTACGGACGCGCCGAGGAATCGATTGCGAAATGGCTCAAGGCCGCGCCTGGAAACCGCGACAAAATCCTCCTCCTGACGAAGAGCTGCGACATCCTCGGAGAAACGAAG
>JAGCUY010000087.1 GCA_017962605.1 Kiritimatiellia bacterium
ACCGCGCCGCCGCATTCTTCCCACGTGACGGTCTGTTCCGGGAACTCGCGCTTCGCGAGCGCGTAGCCCCAGTCGCGTAAGCCGCCCTCGGTGAACTTCATGATGTTGCCCTTGTGGACGAGGGTCACCGACTTGCGGTCGTTGTCCACGGCGTAGCGCAGGGCGGCGCGGACAAGGCGCTCCGTTCCCTCGCTGGACACGGGCTTGATGCCGATGGAGGAAGTTTCGGGGAAGCGTATCTTCTTTACGCCCATCTCCTGCTGGAGGAAGTCGATGACCTTCTTCGCCTCGGGCGTTCCGGCCTTCCACTCGATGCCGGCGTAGATGTCCTCGGTGTTCTCGCGGAAGACGACCATGTCGGTGAGCTCTGGGTGCTTGACGGGGGAGGGGACCCCCTTGAACCAGCGCACGGGGCGGAGGCATACATAGAGGTCGAGCTCCTGGCGAAGGGCGACGTTGAGGGAGCGGATGCCGCCGCCGACGGGAGTGGTGAGCGGCCCCTTGATGGCGACGGTCTGGGCGCGGATGGCGTCGAGCGTCTCGGCAGGCAGCCATGTGTTGGGACCATATACGGCGTTGGCCTTCTCGCCGGCATAGACCTCCATCCAGGCGATGCGGCGGGAGCCGCCGTATGCCTTGGCGACGGCGGCGTTCCATACGGTCATCGCGGCGCGGGTGATGTCGGGGCCCGTGCCGTCGCCCTCAATGAAGGGGATGATGGGGTTGGCTGGGACTTCAAGTGTCCCGTCGTCGTGGCGGATTATGTCTGCGCCGTCCGCCGGGCGCGTTATGTGGGTGTACATGATGTTGGGGAAGTTTGGCGCAAGCGCCTTGGAAGTTGAAAAGTTGGGAAGTTGAAAAGTTGAAAAGTTGGGAGGTTGAAAAGTTGAGAAGTTGGGAGGTTGAAAAGTTGAGAAGTTGGGAGGTTGAGAAGTTGGGAAGAGGGGTGAAATAGTATAGCACATTGCAGCGGAATGGTTCCGCTATGCCGCTTGGACGGGTTTAGCTATGTCGTTTGGACGAAAGACGTTCTTTAATCCGCAGCAATTATCCAAACATGTTCATGTCCAGCAAGAACTCCGATGGAACACCGGCGGATGTAACCAGCAAATAGTCGCGGGCCCTTGTCAATGCGACATAAAGAAGATTGCGCTCCGTGTCGTAGATTTCCTTTAGACCTGCGATGATGTCCGCTTCGGCCAATCGGTCGGGCGACGGAATCACATCCGCGTCGCATGCCATGACAACGACAGCCTGGTATTCAAGCCCTTTCGCATCGAGCATCGCACAGAGTTTTGGCGGCTTTGGAGAACCGGCATACTTGCTCTTGGATACCGCAGCCACGGCCCTTTCCCGCTCCTTGTCGCTGCGGAAGAAAATGGCGACGGCTTGCGACGAGACGTTTTGCTCGTCGTGTAGCCTGTCGAGCCAGGCAGCCACGCCGTCTATTTCATCCGCCACGCTGTCGAATTGCCTGAACTCAGGGCTTGGTCCCGACAGTAGCGAAACCGTTCCCTTACGCTCCTGAACAATTTCGTCCGCATCTTCCGATTTGTCCTCCATTAGCCTGTCAGCTGTCGAACGAATCTGTCGCGTCGTGCGATAGTTGACCTTGAGGACTCTGCTTCTGCCACGGAGGTCAATGCCGAACGGTTTCCATGGAAAAGAGTAGCGAATGATACGTTGGCCAATGTCGCCGGCGAAGAAGAGCCTGACCTTCCCCTGCGCATACGCGCTGAGAAAAGCCAGCTCCGCCTCGCAGAGATCCTGCGACTCGTCGACAACGACATGCGCATATAGGCGCGGCTTGCCTGGATCTGCCCTGTATTGCTCGGCCAGTTCCCAGAACATTTCATTTGTCGAGATGACGCCCCGCGTGCGAAACTCGCGGCGAACAGCCTCAAAGACCTTCCACAGCGCCGCCCTGCGCTCTTCCGAAAGCCGCCGCAGGACACCGCGGCGAAGCGCGTCACGGTATGACTCCCATGTCGTGAGACCCCGCGTATCAACGACGCGCTCAAATTCGCTAGCCACGAACTCCGGCAAAATCCCCTTGGGCAGAATGCCTTTGTTCTCCAACACAACCTGATCGACAATATTCTTCTGCTCGTCATTGGTGAGGACACGCCGATGGCCTGGCACAAGCTTGTCATAGGTCTCGATACCGAAATCCCTAAATGTGCGCGTGTCGCACCGCTCGAGCTCTCGAGGACGCATCAGCGGCTTCGCGCGGTTAGTCAAATCCATTGCCAGGTTGTCGGAAAAGGTCGTTACAAGGACGAGAATGCCGGGGTCTGTGCGGAGGAGATGCCTGGCATGGTGAAGCGCCACCACCGTCTTCCCTGTCCCTGCGCTCCCACTGACGCGATACGCGCCTTTGTATGTCCGCTCGGCTATGGCCCGCTGCGACGGATGGAGATATACGCACCAAGTGTCCCACTCCGCCGATTCAAGCGCTGCCCTCAGGTCCTCGTCATCGGTGACAACCCACCAGGACTGTTTTTCGCGTTCGGATTCAAACGGCTTTGCCGGCTCGTCCTGCGCCTTTGGTTCTTCTGCCAGCTGCGGGCTATCAGGTCGTTCGCCAAGCGTTATCTTCAGCACGGCGTCAATGGCATCCGACGGCAGATGCTCTCCAATGTCAAGCAATTCCTTTTCGGACTTGGCGTTCAGGACGCTTGGCACCCAAAGTTCCGGTATGCCATACGAAAGCAAATCGTCATGCGTAATGCCCAGCTTGGCGCAAGAGGACGAACTCCCCTCCGCATGGGACTGACACTCGCTGCCAGATGGGCTCGTAGGGCTATCGGCGACCACTTCAGGTATCTCGACGAGCTGCATCGCGCCAGTCGTCGGATGCTGCTTGAGGACATGGTTCCGCGCCCACCGGTATGCGGCGTCATGGTGGTCTGCCCAGCAGATGACCATCATGCTCTTACCGTCTATCTGCTTGCGAAGGATTATGCGAAGGTCGTCATTGACATATGACGACCACCATCCGGCCCGGCCATCAACCTTGTGCAGGTTGTGCCTTGCCGACGTCGGGTCGTATTGTAGCCCAAGGACGGCGTTGGACACCATTCCCTGCTCGCGCTCCGTCAGGCGCTTGAGCTGTTTCATAAAAGACTGGGCTACGATTAAAGGCATGTCACACCTCGAAAACTTTCATCACCTCGTCGCCGAAGTGGTTTATTACTTTGACGGCGATGCGGCCTGTTTTGGGACGAGGGAAAGGGCGCGAAGTCGTCTTGGCCACGCCTTCCCATTCCTCGCGGTCAATGTCGTTGTTCAGAAACTTCTTGAAAGCGTCGTACACATTCTCGCGGCCGGGGAAATAGACCTGCCGCGCAAAGAAAGCCTCTTCGTTATAGTCCGTGTCAAGCATCCAGCAGTCAATGTCGTCCGCGTTGTCGCTGCGCACCTCGTCTTTTTTCGGGTCATAGACATCGACGCCCTTAATGGTGACGGTCATGTCGCCTGATTCAAGCGTGCTCACCTCAATGTCGGGCTCGCCGAAGATTATGAACGGGTTGCCGCTAGTTGTGTCCTTGAGGTCCGTTGCCATGTGCAGGTCGCTGTTCATGCGCGCATGAAGCACCTTCAGCCTGCCAAACGCACTGTCCGACCCTTCTTCCACATAGGCTTCGAAGTTGAAGGCGCAGTAAAGGAGGACGTCGAAACCGCCCTCCAGCGCTTCGCGTGTCGCCGCCTTCATGTCAAGGCGCGTAACAGAACCGAACTCAGGGCCAAAGGCGATTGCGAAATGTTTTGACTTCTGGTTGTCCCCGGCCTCCGTCCAACCCTCGGCGGCAATGTGCCTGCCGCCAGCCCAGGCCGTCACTGACGTGAACACGATGCGGTCGGACTTCTTCGACTGCTTAACGCCCGTCTTGCGCAGGATTTCAATCATACGCGCAACGTAGCTTGCGCCGTTGCCGTAGTCGATGTCCTTGGCCATTTTCGCAATCGGATCTGTAGTCGTTCCATCCGGGTTGACGATGAGCGCACGCGTTGGCGCGACCGACTCGACGGTGAAGGGTCCTGCTACGCGGACACGCCTCCTGTCCTCGTAGGGCCTGTCATAGAGGTATTCCGTCTCGGCGACGCGGGCAATCGATTCGTCGATTTCCTTCTGGCGCCGGCGCTTCAACTCCATGAAGGCGGCATGGGCGGCCTTCTGCTCGTCCGTCCAGTCGTCTGGCGCTTCTGCGGGAATCTCCCACTCTTCAGGAATTTTTACCATTACGCTACCTCTCCTTTTCGCCCCTATGGAAATGACACGCGTATTTACGCGTATTTGCGCGTATTTGCGCGCGTCGCAACATTTCCATCATTTCGTATATTTCCATCATTTCGTATATTTGCATGTGTCAAATCGCATGTTGTCTGTAACGCGTTCTCACGCGTATTTCCGCGTGTTGCATTGGTATTCACATTTAAGCCCTCACATAATGTGATGCCTTTTGTGAGCCAACAAGCTTGATCTCCCCTCTTTTCCGTAAATTCAAAAGAATCTGATAGGCGACATCCTTGCTGACATGACACAATTCCATCACGTCCTTGCGACATGCGAACCCCTTCTGGGTGATGAGCTTCAGAATCATTTGCTCTCTTTCGATGTCCGTAAAACCCGTCGCCCGTACATACTCGATATTCCGTCCCTCCCTGCGATACATGTCGGCGCTCAGAAAATAGATTGGCCGCTTCCCCATGCGCCGTCGCTCCAAAAAACCACGCTCGACAAGTTCTTCGACAACGGCTCGGGTCGAGTCCTGCGGCTTTTGGACACTCCGCGACAGTTCCGCAAGCGTAAGTTGCCGCGCCTCGCGCAATGCCGCCAGCACCACAAGGGAATCGAACGGGAATTCTTTCCCCGCCTTTTCCTCCTCCGCGTTCAGCATCTCAAGAAATACAAAATCAGGTTCCGAATTCGCCATGAAAACAGACACCGACGCCCCGGTCGACCGTGAGTAGTCGGGTCTGGGCCTGCCATATCGGATCGTCCCCTCGAAGATGCGGTCGATGCCTCTGCCCGTCCGCTCTGCAAGCCCTATGCGTTTGGCCACATCCGCCAAAAGCGCGTTGCGCGGCGAAGGTTCGACCGTTAGAAGATTGTCCAGCGTGACGCCGTCAACGAAACCTCCGGGGCTGGAAATCGTCAATCCCGAATCGTCAAACCTCACTATCACGGTCCCCATGCGCGCAAAATCACGGTGAACCAAGGCGTTGACCAGCGCTTCGCGGAACGCGGTCGTGTCGTAGTTTGGCGCGGACATCCTGAAAAGCCCCCGCATGACCTCCTTCTCCTCGACGCGGGCCTTGAAGCGGATCATGAGATTGTCAAACGCCTCCACAAGCGGCAACCGCATGTGGTCATTGGCGACGACATCCGTCCCCTTCAGGACCTGAAAGGCGATTTCGTGCGTCGGGACGTGTTCCCGAAGCAGAGGCACCGATGTGAGGAATAGCGCTCCGGCCAAAGTGAGATATTTCGTCTCCCCGTGTTTCCGGACCAGACCCAACGCCATGTCAAATGCCTCGTCGTCTAGTTCAAGAAGCGCCTTGTCGCTATGGTTGTTGTTGCGGATCGCCGTCCGCATCCGCTCGCGCTGGATCGGATCTATGGCCGAAAACGGGATTTCCCGCATCAGCTGGGCGGAAGGGTCTATGTGCCGGAGCGACGCCGCCCTTTGCTGAAGTTCGTACGGATTCATCGGAATCGACTCCGGCTTCCCGTCCGGCTTGAGCCTCCGCCTGGCATAGTAGCCGTCCGACGTACCGACAAGGCTTGTCGCGCGCGGCACGTCGAGGATGAAAACCGCACATCCGTCAATGTCGATCCTCTCTACGCCGACATGGACGGGAGGCACGGTGCGATTGGCAATTACCACCGCCGGCGAACCATTGGCACGGTGCCGCTCATGCAATCCGGTTATGCGACCGTCATCCTCAACCCCCAGCAAAAGAAGGCCGCCGTCGGTGTTCGCAAGGGACACGGCCGTTTCAACAAGCTCCCTGTCGGGAAAACACCCCCTGTCGCTCTTGAACTCGACACTGAGGGTTTCACCCCGTGCGATGATGCGCTTCACCTCTTCAACCGTCATTTCACACCTCCCATCACTTTGCGCAGCCGCTCGCTCTCCGCCGCGTACTTCTCCCAGATGATGTCGATCTCGGTGTCGTTGGCGATGGCCTTGAGCGTGATGTGCGGGACGCGCTCATAGACGAATCCCTGTGAAACCTTGCCGTAGGTGTTGCGCACAATCGCCTTGCCCGTAATCTCCATCTCCTTTTTGACGCCATCCTCTGAATCCGCGAGAAGGTAATACGGATACTTTGCAGTCATAAGGCGTGTGCGCGCAAGGGCCAGCGCGACACGGCTCGTGTCAATGGTAATCCAACGCCGCCCCCATTGCTCCGCCACATACGCCGTCGTTCCAGACCCGCACGTCGGATCAAGCACCAAATCCCCCGGATCAGTCGTCATCAGCATGCAACGCTCAATTACTTTTGTCGGCGTTTGAACGACATATACCATGCCTTGTTGAGCACCGGTATCATCCCATATGTTAGAACGCGATGCATACGGCCAATCATCAAAAAACACAACACCAGACACCCTCGCTGTCTCAAGGTTTAGTCGATTGTTCCTAAACAATCTTTGCATTTGAGTGTCAGGATCATACGTCCAATGCCTCCCCCTTGCACAAGGGTAGGCAGTCTTCTTACAAATAAAAGGACGACTCCTTTCGGAAATGTCTTGACTCACAACAGGCCAATCGACACGAGCATATCGCCATTTTGCATCTAACAACTCCTGTATTTTTGTTTCACTTAGTGAACTGATGGAACAATACTGTCCATAAGGCGAAACAAGAGTTGTGAATTTAGAACCTACCCCTGGTGTCTTGCGCCGCTCATATAGTTGCCTAAGTTTCAAGCACTCCCTTTTCTTTGACGTCCAAAGGATGTAGTCATTTACTGGATCAGTAGGTGTCGTACCACCCTTTTTCTTAACAACAATTGTTACAACATAGTTTTTCTCACCAAAAATCTCTTCCATCATTGCCCGTACTTTGTGAACATTCTCGTCTGAAATCTGCACAAAGCAACTGCCGCTCTCCGCCAGCAAATCGCGTGCGACGATAAGACGGTCGCGCAGATAGCCGAGGTAGGAGTGGACGCCGTCATGCCAGGTGTCGCGGAAGGCCTTGACCATTTCCGGCTCGCGCGTGATGTCCTCCTTCTTTCCATCCCTGACGTTGGTTGTCTTTGTGGATGGCTGCCAATTGGAGTTGAACTTGATTCCGTAGGGCGGGTCGAAGTAGATCATCTGCACTTTGCCGCGTAGGGATTCGTTCTCGGCGAGCGAAGCCATCACCTGAAGCGAGTCGCCGAGAATCATGCGGTTCTTCCATCCCTCCTCGTGGTTGTAGAAGCCGGGCTGCGCGTTCGGGTCGAAGTCCTCGATGCCCTCGCCGAGAATCATCTGCGCGTCGGCGGCGTTGCGGCGAATGGCGCTGCGGCGCTTCATCTCCTCAATGAGCATGCGAGGAAATATTTTCTCCTGCTGGAAGATTACTGGCGCCTTGACTTCGAGTTCGTTAAGGTCGCCGCGCTTTTTCCCCCGCCAGACATACTGCGGGTCAAGGTCGGGGTCGCGCGCGGCGAACTCGGCCGACAAGTCTGGAGCATTCCTCTCAAGATCGTATTTGACGGACTTGGTCTCTGGAATCCCCGTCAAATCCTTTGGCTGGATACCGGAGTATTCGCCAGACGGCAGCTTGGTGCGGGAATACTCGGTCTGCATTGAGTAGTCCGCCACTTCGGCGCACGCCAACTTCTTTGCCGCTGTCTTTTTGGCCATTGTCAAATCCCTTTTACTGTTTCCCCAGAAGCGCCCAGAATGTCTTCCACGGCCTTCCCGTATGCCTTCCGGCAGTTCTCACGCAGGGACTCTTCGGAGGCTAGACCATCCATCAGGAAGTCCTTCTCGTTCAACTCAACGAACGCCCAGCGCCCGAAACTCTTCTCCGCATTCACTCCCGGAATCCACATGTCCTGCATCGTCTGCTTCTTTATGTCGGCATCCAGGTAGCGGTAGCCCTTGACCTCGACGACGAGATGGAGCGGGTCATCCTTCCCTTTCCCGTCATCGACAAGCACGATGAAATCCGGGAGATACATCTTGCTTTCAGTGCCAAGCACGTATGGAACCTCGAAGCCAAGGTTGAAATTCTTGACATAGCAGAGAGTCCGTGGGTGAGTCTCAACGACCGAGCAGAATATGGCCTCCCAAGACGAGTCGCAGACCGCGTAGTTGACATGGCTTCGCGTTTCGTCTGTTTCAAAAAGCGTTCTGGAGTTGCGGGAGATGCGGAAGTTGACGCGCGAGGTGGAGCCGGTTGGCATGAAGTTGTCGATGATGGCGCGGACGCCGGCAAGGCCCTTCTCTCCTTCCGCGCGCATGATGGCGAGGTTCACCCTCTGGCATGCCGCATCCGCCAGGTTCTTGTAGGCTACTACGCAGTCGTTGTTCACCGTGGGGTCGAGCTTCAGGTATCCGCCATTTATCCACTGCGTGAAAAGCCGTCGCACCTGTATGAAGAGCTGCGTCCGGTCCATGTCGGTGAACTTGTCCATCGCGAAGAAGAGTCCTATGAAGTGCTTCGTGAGCTGTGCCACAACTTCGGACACCCGCATTGTGCCTTCCCCCAGTACGAGCTTTTCACGCCGCCCGACGAAGGCCGCGTTCAGCACGGCCGTCGGGCCGATGTCTTTTGGCGTTACGCGCAGTTCGCTGCCCTCATTAAATTTCGCCGTCAGGTGTATGTCGGCGTTGCCGGGGTCAAGATAGTATCCCATGACGCGCGGGAACTGTATGGAGAGACTGTCCCGATCCGGGTGGACGGCGTGGACGTGCACGATGTCCGGTGGCTCTATTGGCGGGTGGGAGCCTGGCGAAGAAGCAAAATCAAAGGGGATGCCGAAGATGTCGGCGTATTCGGGGCGATAGAGTCCGGTAGTGGCATCGGTTTCGTAGTTCAGACGGCGTAGGGCGCGGCCAACGACCTGTTCGCAGAGGAGCTGCGTGCCGAAGGCCCTGACGCCCAGGATATGCGTGACCGTGTTCGCGTCCCAGCCTTCCGTAAGCATCGCCACTGACACGACGCATCGGATGCTCCCGCCTAGCTGGCCCTCCTTGCCGACAGTGTTCATCACTTCGCGCAGCAGCGCCGCGTCGTCAAGTTTGTCCGCCGCCTGGCGGTCGCCCGTCCGCGCAATGAGTTCGCGCTTGTAAACCTCGATCTCCTTCGCCGCCGCTATGCGGAAGTCTGGCGAGAGCGCCCCGCCCGACTCCAACTGCATTGAGTCGATGAGCAGCGTGTTTGGTCGCGCAAGGGGCTGGCCAGAGTCGTCGAAGTTTGAGAACAGCGGGCACTTTCCTTTGATGGAATGCTCATCGCCGTTCGCGTCAGTCGTTACATAGCCCGAGATGAAATCATAGACGAGCTTCGATATAACTGTGTTCTGGCAGACAAAGACAAAGCATGGGGGCGTCTTGATGCCGGCTTCCGACCACCGGTTGAAGGTGTCCTCGTAGCCTTTGTAGAGGACCATTATTGCCGTTTGGAGAAGGTTCGGTATCTTCTGCGGATCGTATGATCCGCTCTTGCTCTTCCCGCGAAGGGATCGGAACGACTTGTCCTGCTCGCAGATGTTCTTCCAGAGCTCCCTGTATTTGGGAAGCTCCGAGAGGGGGGAGATGTTGTCGTCGATTGGAATTCGCGGCAGTTTGACGATTCCGCATTCAAGCGCATCCATGAGCGAAAAGTCGCTCACTGTCCACGGGAAGAGCGTCCCCTCCTGATAACCGGAGCCTCGCAGGAAGAATGGAGTCGCCGAAAGGTCTATGACTTTCGGGCGCATGTTGTCCTTGCCGATATGGGCGCGGACGGTCTCCAGTCCGCGAATCCACACGCGAGCCGCCTCGGCGTTGCGCATGGCCTCTTCCTTTTCGTCAGCGTCGAGAGGTCGCTCTCCGTCGTCATTGGGCCTGTGTCGGTAGCAGTGGTGAGCCTCATCGTTAATCATCAGGATGTTTTTTAGTCCGACGAGTTCCTTCATCACGCGCTGGAGCATCTGCCCTGGCGTCTCGACAGTCTGCGGCCCGGCACCAGTCGGCCCCGCCAGCATTGCCTTCGTTCCAGCCGAAAGGTCAAGCGTGTTCTTCAGTTCGTATGCGTGGTAATTTGTGATTACGATTCGCGCCGAGTTCATGAGCGGCAGCAAATCCATTGGAACGAGCTGACGTTCCCGGTAGTACGAATTCGGGTCGTTCGGCAGAAGGACCCTGAGCCGGTCGCGAATGGTTATGCCGGGAGTCGTTATCAAAAAACCATTTGTGAACTTGTCGCCAACGCCATGGCGGTTCGCGTTGATTGTCTGCCAGGCGACGATCATCGCCATGACTGTCGTCTTACCCGCGCCAGTGGCGAGTTTGAGGGCTATTCGATACAGGTCAGGATCGGATTCGGCGTTCGCATCTGCGATTCTCGCAAGAAAGTTCTTTCCGGCCTTTGTGGCAGGTGCAACCTCGATGAGCCAAATCAATGTTTCGACGGCCTCGACCTGGCAGAAGAATGGTTTATAACTCGGGAAGTCAAAATGGCGCCAGTGCTTCAACAGGCGTGTCGTCTCTGCAGTGACATTCCAATTTGACTCGGGAGAGTTTCGCCAGGCAGCCACTTCGTCACGAATGGCGTTGATCAGGGCGTTCTCCCGATAGGCGATATCATCTACTACCTCGTTGAACAAATCCCCCTGTAAAAATTCGGCATCTTTGCCTTTGCTCCTTGGGGAGGCAATAGGCGTTCTGTTGCTGGATTCGCGGCGCCGCTCAACGACCACCCCGGTAGGGCGGTTGTCGGCATCCATTTCCCAATGCCTACTGGGATACTCGTAGGGGGAGTTCAGAATTGGATCGTCAAAGAAGCTCTTTCCGCCCATTTTTCTCTTCCTTAAATAAAGCACAAGCAACCTGTCGCGTTTTATGAATGTTGGCAGGTTGGCGCTTTGAGTCTGGGGTGTTAAGAGGTTTGCGCCACTTCCTCATTACTTCGTTGCGGCGCGCATTGCCGCGATGGTCTCTTCGCTGAGGATGTGCTCCATGGCGCAGGCGTCGTGTTCGGCGTTCTCTTCCGAGACTCCCAGCGAGAGGAGGTAGTTCTTGAGGGTGGTGTGCAGTTCGAAGACCTTCTTCGCCACGGCGAGGCCCTCTTCTGTGAGGATGATTTCGCGGTATTTCTCGTATTTCACCAGCTTGAGGCTGGAGAGTTCCTTGACGGCGCTGTTGACGCTGGGCATCTTCACGCCGAGCATCTTCGAAATATCGACGACGCGGGCGAAGCCGTTCTGCTCTGCCAGGCGGTATATCGCCTCAACATAGTCTTCGAGACTCTTCGTCATGGTGGTGTCCTCTCTTATGCCTCTGCCGCGAAACGCTGGCCTACGACCGGATGGAGGCCTTGTACGAACTGCGGGCCTGAAACTGACTTCGATCCCTCGCGGCGAACTTCCAGCAGGCGGAGCATCGTGCCTTCGCCGGCGGTGACTGCCACGCCGTCCTTGGAAATGTCGGCCACGAATCCCGGGGCGAGGCCGCAGCCCTCGGGCGCGCTTTCCGCACGTGCGGAGAGAATCTTCAGCCGCTCGGGCGCGCCTTCTTCGCCACGCGGGAGGAAGGTCGTCCAGCAGGATGGCCAGGGGTTGAACGCGCGGACGCGCAGGGCAAGCGTGTCGGCGGGCAGTGACCAGTCGATGAGGCCGTCGCCCTTGCCTAGCTTGTTGGCGAAGGTGACTTCGCGCGGATCCTGCTTGCGAGGCGTGAGCAGCCCCGACTGCAGCTTGGGCAGGCACTTCATGAGAAGGTTCGCGCCGAGCTGGGAGAGGCGGTCGTGGAGGGTTCCGGCGGTGTCGTCAGGCCTGATGCGCTCCTCGGCCTGCATGAGGATGTCGCCGCTGTCCATGCCGGAGTCCATCTTCATGATGGTCACGCCGGAGACTTCGTCGCCGTTCTCGATGCAGCGGTGGACTGGCGCCGCGCCACGGTATTTGGGAAGGAGGGAGAGGTGGACGTTGATGCAGCCCAGGCGCGGCATCGAGAGGATGTTGTAGCCAAGCATGAGGCCGTAGGCCGCAACGATGATGACATCCGGGTTTATCTCGCGGAGCTGGCGCACCGTCTCCAGCTTGTCGTCGCTCTCGCGGAGCGTCTTGGGTGCGATGACGCGGAGGCCGAGCTTTTCGGCGTATGCCTTGGCGGGGCAGGGGGTGGGCGCGTGGCGGTCGCGGCCGCTTGGCTTGTCGGGACGAGTTATGACGCACTTGATGTCGTATCCGGGGGTCTCGACCAGCTGCTTGATCACGGCGCAGGAGACGTCGGCCGAACCCATGAAGACGACCTTCAGCGGAGGCAGTTCGCCTGCGCCGTCGTGCGCCTGGTGGTATTCCATCCCGGGCTTGCCGGCCTTCTTCACGTCAAGGACGAATGGCGAGCCGACTAGCGCCTTGAGGCGACGCCGCGACGACTGCTCCACGCCGGAGAAGAGACTCTCCCCGTTGGCGTTGATGGCCACGATGCCGGTCAGGTCCTCGACCTCCAGCTTCCAGAGGGCCTCGGTTGCGCCGAACTCGTTGAGGAACCAGACGCCCTCCACACGCTTGACGCACTTGGCAAGAAGTGCTGCTGCGCCGCCCACGACCTGGACGTAGATGCAGCCGTTCTCCTTGCAGGCGGTCTGGGTCTCGCCGTTCATGCCGCCTTTGCCAAGGATGACGCGGATGCCGCGCTCGGCGATGATTGTCGGCATGTAGGGGTTCTCGCGGCTGGACGTGGTGGGGCCGGCCGCGACGACCTTCCACTGGCCTTCGGCGTCGCGCACGACGATTGGGCCGCAGTGGAAGAGGGCCGCGTTGTTGAGATCGACTGGCGACTCGCCGTCTTCGAAGAGGTATTTGTGGAGGCGGTCGCGGCCCGTATATACGGTGCCCGAAATCGAGACCTCGGTGCCGAGCGGGAGCTTGCGGACGTCGGCCTCGCGGAATGGGTAGCGCAGCTTGACGACCGTGCTGGTGCGCGCGGTGGCGTTATTGAATCTTGGTCTTGCGCTCATCTCCGCACCTCCTTTTCAAGGCCGGTCTCGACGTCGATGACCATCGTTGCGCGGCGGCAGGCCCAGCATGAGTAGGCCACCGTGACGAAGAAGGAGGCGGGGAGCCGCGCCGATCCGCAGAGCTTGACGCCCAGGAGGGTCGTCTTTCCGCCAAGCCCCATCGGGCCGATTTCAAGGGTGTTTGCCTCGGCGAGGAGGCGGCGCTCCATTTCGGCCAGGACCTGGTCGGGGGAGGAGTCGTCGAGGGGGCGAAGCAGCTGGCGCTTGGCGCGGGCGTAGCCCTCTGCGCGGTCGCCGCCGATGCATACTCCGAGGATGCCGGGGGCGCAGCCCATGCCCTGCGCGCGCCAGACGGCGTGCAGGACGCATGTCCGGACGCCCTGGAGGTCGCGCGCGGCGCCGATGGTGGCGTCGGGGAGGCTGTATTGGGTGCTCATGTTCTCGCAGCCGCCGCCCTTGAGGAGAAGGGAGAAGCGCACGAACTCGACTTCCTCGCTCTCCTCGAAGTGGATTGTCGGTGCGCCGTCGGCTACATTGTCGGCGACCGATGCGCCGTCAACGGGGAGGATGGTGTTCTGGCGCAGGTAGCCTCGGCGCGTGGCCTCGGCGACTGCGGCATGGATGGCGCGGCGCAGCTTGCTGCGGGGGAAGTCGTAGGGGGTCTCGACCCAGAAGGTGAGTGTGCCGGTGTCCTGGCAGAGAGGCGTTGAATTGGCGCGGGCGATGTCCGCATTGCGGCATAGCGAGGCGAGGATGGTGGCGGCGCGTGGGACTTCGGCGTTGGCGCCGGCGTCGCGAAGTGCGCTGAGGACGTCGTCGGGAAGAATAGTCGAGGCGCGTCGGATGAGTTCGAGAATGGACGCCGACCATGCCTCCTCATTGAATGATTGCTGTTTTATAGCTGCCATGGTCCTGCCCTCCTTTCCGTTAATGGATTCGTTAAACTGTCCGTCCATTATAGCACATTTCGGCGACTCCACGTGGTTGCGTCACCGCAACTGTATTTAATGGATTTGACATTCGGCAAGGCGAATGGCAGAATTGACTCGCACATTAGGAAGGTGCTCCATGAAACGATTCAACGACAAGATTGCCTTTATCACCGGCGCCGGCGGCTACATCGGCGGCACGACCGCGCGGATGCTCGCCGCAGAGGGCGCCAAGGTTGCTGTCTGCGACATAACCGAGGAGGCTTGCGCCAGGACCGTCCAGGCGATTGAGGAGGCCGGGGGCAGGGCGCTATCCGTGCCGGCGGACGTTACGAACTCAGCCTGCGTCGATGCCGCCATCCAGCGCACCGTCGAGGCATTAGGCGGCCTGGACATCATGGTCCACGTGGCGGGCGGCAGCGCCCGGCAGGACATGAAGTGCCTCGCCGACCAGAGCGACGAGGTGATTCTCCGCATCCTCGGAGTGAATCTCCTCGGCGCCATCTGGGCAAGCCGCGCTGCGGCGCGGATCATGCGCGACCAGGGGCGCGGCGGGCGCATCATCAACATCTCCTCCATCGTTGCCCTCAACGGACTGCGCGGCAGCGTAGATTACGCGGCTTCCAAAGGCGGCATCATCGCCATGACAAGGGCGCTCGCAAAGGAGATGGGCGAGTATGGGGTGACGGTCAACTCCGTGGCCCCGGGCGTGGTCCAGCGTCCCGGAGCCGGCGCAGACGACAGCGACTACGCGCTCAAGACCAATTTCCTTGGCCGGAAGTGCGAGGCGAAGGACATCGCCGAAACTGTCCTCTTCCTCTGCTCCGATGCGGCGGGATTCGTGACCGGGCAGACGTGGGCCGTCGATGGCGGCCGCAGTCTTGGAATGAAGGGCAGCGACTGAAGGCGTTGAACGCAATGACTGTTCACGATTATCTGCGCCAGTGCGCCAAAGTTATTATGTGCATCGCATCGTCAAGCCTTCTTGCGGGCGAGTCGCCCGCCACAACAGCATCCGCCCACCCGCAGCCCGCCGAGGGCGTCAAGGTAGTCCTCGAACTGCCGCCCGGCCCAGGTAACCCGCGCAACAGCGAGGGCTCATTCGTCACGCTCCGCGACGGGCGCATAATGTATGCCTACACGCGCTTCACCACCGCCATCCGCAAAGGTATTCCAGATTCAGGCGAGGCGGAGATCGTCGCACGCTTCTCCTCCGACGGCGGCCTCACCTGGACGGCGAAGGACACGCTCGTCGTCGCCAACGAGGGCGCCCTCAATGTCTGCTGCGCCACTCTCCTACGGCTCCAGAGCGGCGAGATCGCACTCTTCTACCTGCGCAAGAACAGCCTGGTGGACTGCCGCCCCGTGATGCGCCGCTCCTTTGACGAGGGGGCGACATGGAGCGAGCCGGTCGAGTGCATCACCGACGAGGTTGGCTACTACGTCCTCAACAATGACCGCGTGATCCAGCTCCGCGACGGGCGGCTGCTTTTCGCAGTCGCCTTAAGCACCATTCGCGACGACAAGTCCTTCCACGAAATGGCCGAGGTCGTCACCTATTACTCCGACGACAACGGCGTGACATGGCGGCGCGGCCAGTCGCGGCTGCGGGTGCGGACGCCGGACGGCGTCCAGCACCCGGCTCAGGAGCCTGGCGTTGTGGAACTGCGCGACGGGCGCATCCTCCTGTGGATCCGCACCGATGCCGGATGCCAGTATTACTGCCATTCGTCCGACCGGGGCGAAACATGGAGCGAACCGCAGCCCTCGCCGTTCGTCTCGCCTCTCTCTCCCGCAAGCGTGAAGCGCCTCCCCACGGGCGATCTCCTCGCGCTCTGGAACGACCATGCCTCGCGCCCAGAAATGAAGACGCGCGGCCCGAAGTGGGCGCATGGCGCCAGGACGCCGCTTGCTGCGGCACTTTCGCGCGACGACGGCGCGACATGGGGCACGTCGCAGCTTATCGAAGACGAGCCGGATGGCTGGTACTGCTACGCCGCCATCTACCCGCTCGACGACGGCACTGTCCTCCTCGCCTATTGCGCCTACGAGGATCTCGCCCACTCCCGCATCGTCAAGGTGCCGCTTGCGTGGTTTCACTGACAGGACGAACTCTCCTGCCTAGCCCCTAATCCCTAGCCCCTAATCCCTAGCCCCTAATCCCTAGCCCCTAATCCCTAGTCCCTAATCCCTAGCCCCTAGCCCCTAGCCCCTAGTCCCTAGTCCCTAG
>JAGCUY010000088.1 GCA_017962605.1 Kiritimatiellia bacterium
ATCGCCCGGAATGCGCCGCCAGCCACTGCCGCAAGCCGACACCAAGCGGATGACGACGAGACGAGGCCATGTGGCTTGGCGATGTGAACTTGACGTTTTTACCCGCCAGAAAAACGCCCGGTTCAGATTGAGGAAAGGCGGGCGCCCAACCTAGCGAAGCGGCCAGACTGGCGTCTGCCGCGAGCGTCCGCCAACGGCGGATTGGGCGCACGCATTTCCTCAATATGGGCCGGGAGAGAAGTTTTTCCGGGTAAAAATGCCCGGTCCTTCACTATTCACACTTCACTACACAGCGCTTCAACACACGCACACACTCTTCACGCACTCCCTTACCGAACGGCGCGGGAGGAAGAGGCTCAAGTGGTTGGAAATGAGCAGGATTAGGTGTAGCGGAGAATCTCGTCGACGGTGGTGTATCCGTCGAGGATGTTGCGGACGCCGTCCTCGCGCATGGTGCGCATGCCAAGTTCGCGTGCGCGCTCGCGAATAAGAAGCGTCGGCTTCTTCTCGTTGATCATGTCGCGGATCTGCGACGATACGCGCAGATACTCGAAGATGCCCTTTCGTCCCTTGTAGCCGGTGTTGTTGCAGGTCTGGCAGCCGCGGCCATAGTAGAAGGAGCGGTTGCCAATCTGCTCGCGCGTCATCGAGAGACGGCGAAGGACCTCGTCGTCCGGCTCGTATGGGGTCTTGCACTCCTTGCAGTTGGTGCGGACAAGTCGCTGCGCCAACACGGCCTCGAGGGTTGAGGAAACGAGGTATGGCGCCACGCCCATATCGACCAGACGCGTCACGGCGCCGGCGGCGTCGTTGGTGTGGAGCGTCGAGAAGACCAAGTGGCCGGTGAGCGAGGCCTGGATGGCGATTTCGGCCGTCTCGAAGTCACGGATTTCACCGATCATCATCACGTCGGGGTCTTGGCGGAGGAAGGCGCGGAGCACGGCCGCGAAGGTGTTGCCGACGATTGGGTTGATCGGCACCTGGATGATGCCGTCCATGTCGTATTCGACAGGCTCTTCTGCGGTGAGCAGCTTCGAGTCGGGCGTGTTGATCTTCTTCAGGCAGGAGTAGAGGGTGGTGGTCTTACCGGAGCCGGTTGGGCCGGTCACGATCACGATGCCGTTCGGCTTCTCGATGTCGATCAACATGTCCTCTAGGATGTCGTCGGGCAGGCCGATGTTGTCGATATCGAGCGCGACGACATTGCGGTCGAGGACGCGGAGCACAACGGACTCG
Source organism: Kiritimatiellia bacterium (assembly GCA_017962605.1). Lineage (GTDB taxonomy): Bacteria > Verrucomicrobiota > Kiritimatiellia > RFP12 > JAAYLN01 > RGIG5952. Next base: position 1,237 of record JAGCUY010000088.1, read on the forward strand.
CCGAACTGCGTCGGGAGGCAGGAGACACGGAGGTCAACCTGGTGGCCGGCCACGGTCAGCGGGATACGGCCGTCCTGCGGGATGCGGCGCTCTGCGATGTTGAGGTTCGCGAGAACCTTTACGCGGGAAATGATCGGCACTGCGAGGCGGCGCGGGGGCGGCTGCATTTCGTAAAGGGCGCCGTCAACGCGGTAGCGGATGCGGAACTCTTTTTCGAAAGGCTCGAAGTGGATGTCGGAGGCGCGGTCCTTGACTGCCTGGTAGAGGACGAGGTTCACGAAGCGGATGACCGGTTCGGAGCCGGCCTGGGCCTCGATGTCCTTCTCGTCAATGGTGCCTTCCGTCGAGAGGGAGGAGTCGGCGGTGACGATGTCCTCGAGGTTGGTGAGCATGTCGGCGACAGTCGCGCTGTCGTCGCCATAGAACTCGTTGACGCAGTGCTCGATGTCCGTCTTGCGGGCCAGGACGATGCGGACGTCCTTCGACAGGACGAAGCCCAGCTCGTCGGTTGCGGCGGTGTCGATGACCGTGTAGGCGGCGAGGGTGATGTCGTGCTGGCCGACTTCGACCGGCACTACCATGTGGGCGCGCGCCACGGCTGCGGGGATGGCGGCCCTCACCTCGACGGGGATGTCCGTCTGGGCGAGGTCGATGATGTCGGTGCCCATGTAGCCGGCGAGCATGCCGAGGAGGTCGTCTTCGGAAAGATAGCCTTGCTCGATGATGATATCGCGCGTCGCCTTGCCGGAGTTGTCGTGCTCCTCTTGAATAGAGAGCGCCTGCTCGTTGTCGATGATGCCGTTCTCGATGGCGATGTCGAGGACTGGGTCGAAGCGCAGCACTGGCCGCTCTTCGGGATGGACTGTGGTTTCTTCTGCCATGGCCTTGCCTATCTCAAAGTTACTGAAATTATACCACACCAAGCCTTGCGGGGCAAATATGGTAGAATTTCAAGCATGGAACGGAAAGAGGAAAGGATGAATTTCAAGCGGGAGCGAGGCGGTGCGACGGCGAATGACAGGCGCTGCGAACTGCTGTCGCCGGCCGGCTCTTTCGATGCCGCATGCGCCGCGTTCGCATTCGGCGCTGACGCCATCTACCTAGGATTGCGCCGGCTCTCCGCACGCGCCGAGGCCGCCAACTTCTCCATCGACGAACTTCGCTCCATCTGCGCATACGCCCACTCGCTGACGCCACGGCGCAACGTCCATGTGACGCTCAACACGCTGCTGCGCGACTCTGAATTAGGCGAAGCAACCGAAGCAGCCTTGGCCGTTGCCGAGGCTGGCGCCGACGCCGCAATCGTGCAGGATCTGGCAGTCGCCGCCATCGCGCGCCGCGTGGCGCCATCGCTCACCCTCCATGCCAGCACCCAGATGTTCGTCCACGGCATCGAGGGCGCGCAGGCGGCGCGCGAGCTTGGCTTCTCGCGAGTCGTCCTGGCTCGCGAGCTTACCTTCGATGAAGTCGCCGCGATCACGGCCTCCGCCGGCATCGAGACGGAAGTCTTCATCCAGGGGGCGCTCTGCTACGGATACAGCGGCCAGTGCCTCTTCTCAGCCCTCGCCACGGGTCGCAGCGGCAACAGGGGGCAGTGCGCCTACTGCTGCCGCAGCCGCTTCGCCCGCCCGGGCGGCGGCGCGGCCTCGTTCCCCTTTTCAATGCGGGACCTCTCGCTGGGCACGGCGGTACGCCGTCTGCGCGACATCGGAGTCGCCAGCCTGAAAATCGAGGGGCGCATGAAAAGTCCGCTCTACGTTGCGGCCGCCACGCGCCTCTACCGCCTAATCCTTGACGGCGAGGTCGGCGACGACGAGATCGCCGAGGCCGCAGACGACCTGAAGACCGTGTTCTCACGTCCGGCGACCACGCTCTACTTCCACGGCCACAACACCCCCGACAAGATAATCGATCCTGAGACCGTTGGCCATCGCGGATGCCCGGTGGGGAAAATTGAGGCCATAGCAGGAGGACGGCAGGCCCGCGCCATCAGGATCACGCCGACGCGGGCGCTGGAACTCCACGACGGCATCCAGATTGACCTCCCGGGGCGTCCATACGGCTTCGCCCTTGACTCGATGCGCCCGGCGGGGTCGCGGATGACCGTCACAACCGCGCCTGCTGGGGCCGCCGTGGACATAGCGCTTCCGCAGGATGCGCCTCGGCTTCTGGTTGGCGCGACTGTCTCATGCGCGTCCTCGCAGGCGACGAAGCGCCGGCTGTCATTCCCCAAGCCCCGTGCCGCAGAACTAGCGCCATCGCGGACCGTTGGTGCAGAGGTCGTTCTGGCGCCAGACTCGATTTCGGCCAAGGCGGCGCTTGGTGGCGGGGAGGTGGCCGTGTCGGTGCCTGCGACTCTGAGCGCGGCGCAGAATCCCGAAAGGATCGCCGAGGCGGTGCGCGGCGCATTCGCGCGCACTGGTGGAACGCAGTGGCGCTTTGCGCCGGTGGAGGTGTCCGACCCGCAGTCGCTCTTTGCCCCGGCATCGCTCCTCAACGCGGTGAGACGAGAACTCTGCGAAGCCCTTGACGCCCGCCAGGCGCAAATCTCCGGCGAGAAGGCGGTCGAGGCTGCGGAGACAGTCAGCGCGTGGTTGGCGGAGCCGCTTGGCAACGATGGGCGCATCCCGAAAGGACTCTCGATCAAGACACCCTTTGGCTCAAGCCCTCGTGCGCTTGAATGCGGGGAAGTCGTGCTTCAGCTAATGCGCGAGGACTGCCGCGACGAGGCGCGGCTGGAAAAGACACTGGCGGCTTGGCGGGCAGTTGCCCCGGCGCTGCGCATGGCTCTGCCGCTCGTCGTGCGGAACGGCGACCTCGCGGTAGTTGAGAGGGCGGTTGAGAGACTTGCCGCGCTCTGCGTTGTAGACTGGGAGGTCGGCGAAATCTCGATGCTGCGCCTGGTGAGGCGGGTTTGCGGAGAGAAAATCACCGTCACTGCCGCGCCATCGCTCTATGCGCTCAATGCGGCCGCCGCGCGGCGGTTGCGCGAGATGGGGGTCTCTGCGGCGGTGATACCTGCGGAGGCTGACGAAGCCGATGCCGAGGCTCTATGCTCGAAGGATCCGGAGTTCTTCATAGCGAACGCGGAAAGCAGGCCGGCGCTGTTCGTCTCCGAGACGCGGCCTCTGGCGGATGGAGCCGCAAGCGCAAGCCATTTCGCGCTGGATGACGTTGGCGGGCACCGCTACGAAGTGATGCGCCGCGATGGGCTCTGGATCACGCGCCAGGCGGAGGCGAGGCGCATTGCCGTTCCGGCAACTGCCCTGCGCTGGCGTCGCGAAATAGACTAGCCAGTCTCGGAGCGCAAGGCGCCTGTCATTCGCGCACGATTTCGTAGTGCATGCAGCCGCCGAAGGGTTGGCGCGAGGATACTTTGAAGCGGAGGATGCCGGTGGTGCGCCCGCCCGGTGTGCGGGTGCCTTCACTTGAAACCCACTCGCAGGGAATGGCGCATTTGCGCCGCCCGTCGGTGCCAAGGGCATAAACGACGATGCCGCGGGAAACGGCTTCGCCGTCGGGTTTAGCGTTTCGGGTTTCGGGTTTCGCGTCGTTGTCGAGCCTTAACTCAACTTCCGCTTCGCCGGCACGGACGAGGTATGGCAGGCGGCCGAAGTTCTGGAGAACCGTCATCGCCTCGTCGGCGTAGCGTTCGCCGGTGTTCTGCAGGTCGGTGAGGTGGGTGACGAGAATGCGCCGCGATTCGGCGAGCGGCAGGCTGTCGAGGGATGAGGCCCAGATCGTGGCGGCGTTTGCGCCGGGCTGTTGCGCGTCGCGGATCGAGATGCGCAGCGTTCCGGCGGAGTGTGCGCCGCTTTCTGCGAAGATGCCGCAGGTACGCGGGGTCTCTATGAGGAACGAGCCGCGTTCAGGGTCGATCTTGACGGCGCCGGCGCCGATTTCGGTTGCACCGGCGTCATCTCCGCCGGGCGGAAGGAGATCGCGCCGCGCATCTTCGGAGGGTTTCAGATAGGCTTTGTCAAAGTCGCCGGCGTGGGTGAATGGGGCGCGCGAAGTCCCGATGTCACCCACTATTGCGCCAATTTTCGCGCACCAGGCTGCCCATGTCCAGTCGGGCTTGGCGCTGGTGGCGATGGGTTCGTCCGGCGTGGCGAGGCGCGTCCACGGAAGCGTTACGGCGTAGTCGTTCGTGAGCGGGGTGGCGTCGCCGCGCAGGAAGAGGCAGACGCTCGCCCGCTCGGAGGCCATTTGCATCGGGTCGGCGGCGATGTCGAAGTAGCCGGACTGGCGCGCGCCGGGGTGGAGCGCCGTTACTTCGTTGTGCGACCAGGCGAAGCGCCAAAGCCCCGACCAGTCCTGAAGGGCTGCCTCTGCGCCAGTCGCGATGCCGCCCACTCCGCGGAAGCGACCTGGCCCGCTGAAGTTGTATTCGGAGATGGTGAAGGGGCGGTCGAACACGCGCATGGCCGAGACATTCGCCGCGCCCATCGATTCGCCCTTCAGTGGGTTCGTGTTCGGGCACCAGCTGGGCAGGCGCCAGTCGGTTTCAAGGAATGCCGGATGGTCAACATAGAAGTGCGTATCGACATAGTCGAATTCCTCCGAGCGGGGGAGGAGCATGGCTGCGGAACAGAGCCCATTGTTGTTCATGTCCGTGAGGAGCGCGTGGCAGCCGAGCGAGTTGAGGAATGAACGCGTCTGCTTTGCGAATCGCGTCTCTACATCCGCGAGGAAGAGCAGATAGGCCCGCCCCTGGCGGTTCTTGCCAAGGCCGTTGGGAATCTCGGGCGTGATGTTGGCGAAAAGTTCCGGCTGCTCTTTTTTCTTTTGCGCGAGCCACTTGTCCCAGGCCTCGCGCCAGCCGGGACGCGAAAGGCAGTCGTTGCCGGAGACGTCATCGACGTTGGCCTCGTTCACGAGCGAAATCCAGGCGAGGGCCGGTTCGTCGGCGTAGCGCCTTCCAGTGACGGTGTTCGTGCGCGAGAGCCAGTTCCCGGCGAAGGCGAGGAAGTTTGAATAGACGCCCTCGTGGACATATACCGTGCGCTTGAAGTCGGCCATCGACATTTCGCCGTCGCGGTCAACGCCGACGGAGCGCCAGGTAATTCCTGCGCCTGTCCGCGAGACGAAGAGGTCGGTTGAAATGTAGATGCCCTCCTCGATGCATGCGGCGACGAGCCAGTCCATGCGGCGCATCATGTTCTCGTCGAGCCGGACGCGAGCCGGGTCGGTCTTGTCCACGCACCAGGAGTCGTGATGGTGAATGCGGATGGAGTTGTAGCCGACGCGGGCGAGATTCCGCGCGATCTGGCGGGCGTCCTCCTGCGTTTCGGGGTAGTTGGCGAGATTGCAGAGGTTGACACCATAGAAACGCTGTGGCACGCCCGGCATCCCCTCGAACTCGAAGTGCCCGCCTCGCGACACAACTCGGCCGAACTTCCCGGCGGGCTTGCCAGTGGGGCGCATGGCGGAGAAGTCAAGTGCGCTCCCCTCCAGAATCTCCTCCTCGGTGGCGAGCGGGATCCAGTCAAGCCCTGCCTCTATGGTCACGGGGGAGAGTGCGGATTTCATGCACTTGCCTGCTCCTGAAAGTGTGAATGCGAGGCACTTCGTCGCGCCGCCTTTGTAGAGCAGCCTATCTGGGTCGTCCGGCGGAAGGATGAAGCGCAGCGACATCGCCTTGTCGCCCCAATACTGCACGAAGAGGTTTGCGGGTTCTTGGAAGGCAAAGGCCATCCGCCGTCCGCCGGTGCGGTCGGCGATCTCCAGCCGCGATATTTTGGCGCGGCGGATTTCGTCCGGGCAACCCTGCTTCGGCAGGCGTATCGTTTCGCCGTCGGCGACGAGTGTTCCCTCGGCGTAGTGCGACATACGCAGTTCGCCCATGATGCCGAACATCTCCATGCGGACATCCGCTTCGGGGGTGAACGTCCACTCGGCGAAGACGGAAGGGTTTTTTTCATTACGATTAACGACCTTGAATGTTCCAGTGATACTTGGCGCGTCCTTGGCGGCAAAGGCGATGTCGCGGGTTCCGTCAGGGCGCTCCGTCATTCCGGATGCATGCATCATGCGCCAAGGGGCGAGGGCGCCCTTGGCCTCCAGCGCCATGGGAACCGGCTTGTCCAGAAGCAGCCGCCCCGCGAAGGACGGCCAGACGTCGCCACGAGCGGCGAGGGCAGGGAGGATTGCGGCTAGGACAAATGCTTTGGTAATCTTCATGGCGGGGTTCCTTATGCCTTGGAGCAGCGGTTAGCAGCCGAAGGCGAAGGGGTCGTTGAGTTTCGCGAGGAGGCGTTGCGCCATGTCTGGCGTTGGCATCTCCGCAAGTAAGGGCCAGAATGAGGCGATGGTCGGCACTCTGGCTTTCGAGTGGTCGCTTTCGCGGATGTCGTAGTAGAGGCCGTCCGCCTCGTCCCAGTAAAGGGCGTTCGTTTCGTCGCGGATCGCCGTCCACTTGGCATGCCAGGATCCGGCCTCGCCGTCGCGGCCGAGGAGGGCGGCGATGCGCGAGAGGCAGAGCGCCGAAAGTCCCTGCTGGGCGATGGCGTCGAGCCAGAGGAGGTCTGGACGCATGGTGCAGATGTCGGCGCCGGGGGAGGGACCGTCGCCAGCGCGGCCGCGC
>JAGCUY010000089.1 GCA_017962605.1 Kiritimatiellia bacterium
CTCCTCCCGGCGAAACTCCCATGTTCCGGATAAATCAAGCGGGGGGAGCTCCCCCCGCGTCTGCGATTTCTTTTCCATTGTATTAGTTTGCGCCATGCCCCTGCGCTTAAGAAGTGATATAAGATTATAGCAAATGCTATAATGAATAGCCAAAAATGTCAGGACTACTACAGATTCCGCCGCCGGGGGCAAGGCTTCTACGCTGCGCCGGCGATTTCCTTGAGGTGACGCTTTCCGTCGCCGACGGCCCGCTGCCGTCAGGCGAGGCTTTCGTAAGGACCTCCATACCGGACGCCACCGGCGACGCCGGCGATGGCGCTTGGCGCGACATCCCCATGCGCCTTACCGAGCGCGGCGCCTTTACCGCGTCAATTCCCCTCCCCGCCGTTGGCACCTTTGCCCTCAAGGCGCTTTTCCTCCCCAGGGGCGCCAGCGAACCACACTGGCCCCATGGCGGCGATGTCGCCGTGAAGGTGGCCCCTGCCCACACCCGCCGCTCCAACTCCATCTACACCGCATTCGTCCGCCAGTTCTCTCCAGACGACGGCCGCGCCGTCGCCTCCTGCAATGACGCGGCGGCGTCGCTCGACGGCGCGGGATGGTCGGCAATCCCGCCTTCGGGAACCTTCCGCGAACTCGCCCGCCGCCTCGACCACATCATTGGCGGCCTCGGCTTCCACAACATCCAGCTGCTGCCAATCCACCCCGTCCCCACCACTTACGCCAGAATGGGGCGCTTCGGCTCCCCCTTCGCAAGCCGAGACTTCTTCGACGTCGATCCGGCGCTTGCCGAGTTCGACACCAAGGCCACGCCAATGGACCAGTTCGTCGAGCTGGCCGACGCCATCCACGCCCGTGGCGCGCGCCTTCTCCTCGACCTCCCCGCCAACCATACCGGCTGGGCATCCACCTTCCAGACGCGCCACCCGGAGTGGTTCAAGCACAAGGAGGACGGCGCATTCCTCTCCCCCGGCGCATGGGGGGTCACATGGGAAGACCTCGTCGAACTCGACTACTCGAAGGAAGAGGTCGCCGACGCAATGGCTGATGTCTTCCTCTTCTGGTGCGCGAAAGGCGCCGACGGCTTCCGCTGCGACGCCGGCTACATGGTTCCCGCATCAGCATGGACGCACATCATCGGCAAGGTTCGGCGCGTATTTCCCGACACGGTCTTCATGCTTGAGGGCCTCGGCGGGAAACTCTCCACCACCGACCACCTTCTCGCCGAATGTGGCATGGACTGGGCCTACTCGGAACTTTTCCAGCAATACGACCGCGGCGGAGTGGAATGGTATCTCTCCGGGGCGCTTCAGCGCTCCGAGGACTTTGGCCCGCTGGTCAGCTTCGCCGAAACCCACGACAACGACCGCCTCGCCTCCCATGGCAACTGCTACGCGAAGATGCGGACAGCCCTCGCCGCCCTCTTCTCGCAACAGGGGGCGTTCGGCATCACGGCCGGCGTGGAATGGTTCTGCCGCGACAAGATCGACGTCCATGGCGCGCCGCCGCTGAACTGGGGCGTCGCCGAGAACCAGGTCGCCTTCATTGCCAAGCTCAACGAAATACTCGACAACTGCGAAGCCTTCGCGCTTGGCGCGCAGGTGCGGCTCGTCACGCGCGGCGGTGCAAACGCCGTGGCCGCCCTGCGGTCGGTGCCCGGCAATCCAGCAAAGGACTGCCTCGTGGCAGTGAACATGAACTGCGGCGGCGCCTCCGTCGTCGAATGGCCGGCAGACCGCTTCTCTGCGGAGGTTGTCTGGGATCTGATCACCGGCAAGTCTGTCGTTCTCCGCACCACCGACGATGGCAATGCCGCGATTGAACTGCCGCCCGGCGGCGCAGTGGCGCTTGCCCGCGCCAATCTTCTGCATCGTGCCGGGAAATGCGCAGATGGCCATTCCCTTTGCTGTGCGACGAAGCGCAGCGCCGTGCGCTTCCGCTTCCCGACCGATTCGCGGCGGGTTGTGATGGTGCCGCCTCGCCACTCGCTTCGCATCGAGAGCGTTGCGCCATTCCGCGCCCTCGCCCTTCGCGGCGGCCAGCCCTTCCGCTTCGCCCAGTCGGCGCCGATTGACGGCTCCGGCCATGCCGCCACCATTGATTTCAGCGGCATCGGCGCCGTCAAAGAACCGCTGGCGCTCGACCTGTCCATCACCGGCTTCGGCCCTGAAGGTCCGCAGAAGACGCGCTCGAGCATCCTCCTGCTCCCATCTGCCGATGACGCCACTCTCTCGCTCCACGTCGGCGCCGACCGCCTAGTGGCAGAGCCGGACCTTCAGGCCAACCTGGCGAACCGCAGGGGGGCGGCGGCTCAGGTCTGCGGCCGCTGGGGCGAGATTCGCAGCCAATACGACGCCCTTCTCGCCCTCAATCCAGACCTGGCCGTTCCCGCATCGCGCCAGATATTCTTCACGAGATGCAGGGCGTGGATCCGCTTCCGCGGCTTCTCCTACGCCCTTGACTCGGAGACCCAGACCGGATTCGGCGTCGCCTCCTCCAGAGAGGCCCGCTGGAACTTCTCCATTCCAGGCGAAGGCGGCGCGAAGATATCAATCGGTATCGCGCTGAAACTGGCCGAGGCCGCCAACCGCGTCAAACTTGTATTTAGCCGTCATGACGAAAGCAGCGCCTGGCACGGTCCTGTCACGCTCGTCCTGCGTCCTGACATCGAGGCACGCGACTTCCATTCACCGACCCGCGCCTACCAGGGGCCGGAAAATGTATTCCCCGCAGCGGTCAGGCCAAAGCCGCACGGCTTCTCCTTCTCGCCGGCGGGTTTCCTCCCCTGCGAGATGTCGGTTGCCGGCGCGGAGTTCCGCGACGAGCCGCAATGGACATACTGCGTCGCCCATCCCGTCGAGGCGAGGCGAGGTCTTGAACCCGACGGCGACCTCTTCAGCCCAGGCTGGTTCTCCGTTGCCCTTGCTGACGGCGGCGAGGCAACTCTTGAAGCAGGCGAAACCGGCGTCTCCTTTGGCAATGACATTGCGCAAGCCGCGCCATGCGCCATTGACGCGCCTATCCCCTTCCCCACATGGATGGACGCTATTGCCTCCGGCGACGCCCTCGGCCTCTTCATCGCGGACAGGGACGAGAACAAGACCGTTCTCGCGGGCTTCCCATGGTTCCTTGACTGGGGCCGCGACACCCTTATCTTCCTGCGTGGCCTGATTGCCGCCGGAAGCACCGGTGAGTCGCTTGAAATCCTCCGCGAGTTCGCGCGCTTCGAGGAGGGCGGAACTCTCCCGAACATCATCCACGGCAATGTCGTGGGCAACCGCGACACCTCCGACGCCCCGCTATGGTTCATCGTGGCGGCCAACGACCTGATGGACGCCATCGGCCGTCGCAAAGTCGCCGAGGCGCCATGCGGTGAACGCAAGGTCGCCGACGCCATGCTCTCGATTGTTCGCGGCTACATCGCCGGAACACACAATGGCGTGAAGGTCGATCCAGAGAGCGGCCTGGTGTTCAGCCCTCCGCACTTTACTTGGATGGACACCAACTACCCCGCCGGGACTCCGCGCACTGGCTACCCGGTGGAAATCCAGGCGCTCTGGCTGGCGGCCCTGAAAGCCGTCAGGACGCAGCTCCGCACAAGGGAGTTCGCCGCAGTCGAGGAGAAGGCATCCGCATCTTTCAGTCGTCTCTTCGCCATGCGCGACGGATGGCTGGCAGACTGCCTCCGCACGCCCGAAGGGACCTTTGCGCCGGCGGCTGCCTCAATCCCCGAAGACGCCCTCCGCCCCAACCAGCTCCTGGCCGTTACGCTCGGCGCACTGCCGCCAGACTCGGAAATTGCAAAGGCCATCGTGGACGCCACGGCGCTTCTGCTGGTTCCCGGCTCCATCCGCTCGCTGGACGACGCCCCTGTCAAGGTGCCGCAGCCTGTATGGCGCGACGGCTCCCTGCTCAACGATCCGGAACGCCCATACTGGGGGCACTACGAGGGCGACGAGGACACGCGCCGCAAGCCCGCCTACCATAACGGCACCACATGGGGCTGGCAATTCCCCCTTTGGTGCGAGGCTATGGCGCTGGTCGTCGGAGACAAGGCCGCCGCCGAAGCCGTCCTGGCATCGGCCTCCATCCTTGCGGGCCGCGGCTCGCTCGGCCAGCTGCCTGAAATCTGCGACGGCGACGCCCCGCACGACCAGCGCGGCTGCCTGGCCCAGGCGTGGAGTCTTTCGGAACTCGTCCGCGTGTGGAAGCGCCTGCGCCGCCAGTAGCCTGCCATGAAGACGATTCTCATCTACACATACCCGCCAAGCGCCAGATACAACGAATTATTCCGCTCGCTTGTGCTTGAGGGGCGGCGCAGGAACTGGAACTGCGTTTTTGTCGAACCTCACCCCGACTCGGACGAGACGACCCGCATGGCGAGGCTCTTCGCGCTCCTGAAGCCAGCCGCCTTCGTTTCCGGATTCATCAAGGGCGCTCCGATTGCCATCCCGGATGGCATCCCCTCCGTTTGGATAGACTGCGACTGGGCGCCCCATGGCGCGCCATTTCTCCGCCATGACAACGCCGCCTTTGGCGTCGCCGCCGCCAAGGCGCTTCTCGGTTCCGGCACGGACTTCGCCGCCATCGGACTTCACCGCCACGACTGGTCGTCGGCACGCATCGGCGCCTTTGCAAGAACCATCCGCGCCGCCGGAGGCCACTGCCGACTCATCCGCCTCGCCGCCAGGGTGGACAACCAATTCGACGCGCTGGAACCGCTCCGCGAAACCCTGAAGAAACTGCCGCGTCCTGTCTCAGTCTTCGCAGTCACCGACCAACTGGCGCAGGTGACGATGATGGCCGCTGCTTCGCTGGGCTGGAAATGCCCCGGCGACATAAGGCTCGTCGGCGTAGATGACGACGAAGTCATCTGCATGGGCGCGCCGGTGGCGCTATCAAGCGTCCGCCCCGACTGGGCATACGGCGGACGCCTCGCCGCCGAGGTGCTGGAAATGCAGATGCGCGGTGAAAAGCCAAAGCGCACATACGTTTACGGCGCCGCCGGCGTAACCCGTCGCGCCTCGACCCGCGAGCCATACCACCGACCCAAGGACGCCCGCGTCGAGCGTGCGCTTGCCTTCATCGCAGCCGAATATGCCTCGCCCATTGCGGTGCCCGATGTCGTGGCGGTCATGGACTGCTCACGCCGTCTCGCCGAACTGCGCTTCCGCGAGGAGACGGGCTTGGGGATACAGGAGACGCTTGAAAAGGCGCGGATGGACAGGGCGCTGGTGCTGTTGCGCCGCCGCGACGCCGACATCGCCGCTATTCCATCGATGTGCGGATTCCGCACCGCCGGCGCCCTCCGCGCCGCCTTCCGCCGCCACACCGGCATGTCAATGACTGAATGGCGCGCAAACAATTTGTTCGTTTAGTCGTTTGTTCGTCGCATGTCGAATGTCGCTTGTCGAATGTCGCTTGTCGAATGTCTTTCTTACCTTGAAAATGACATTTCCCATTTTCAAGGTCATTTTCATGCTGTTTTAAGCATTGAATTATACTTGAAAATGACACTTGCCATTTTCAAGTAATTTTTTTGCTTGACTTTTTCTGGAAAGCGGCGTAACATAAATGTGTCTTTGAAAACAGCTGGAGGGTGGTCATGTTCATAGGACGTGAAAGGGAAATTGATCTTTTGAATGCGCTGTGGGGTCGGGACTCGGGAGTGCTTGTCACTTGCCGCGGACGGCGCCGGATCGGGAAATCGACATTGATTGAGGAGTTCGCTGCGCGTTCTCGGGCGCGCTTCATTTCAATTGAAGGGCTTGCCCCGCATAAGAGAATGTCGGACGATGTCCAGCGGCGTCGGTTTTGCGAAAAGGTGGCAGAATACGGACAGCGACCCATTGAAGCAGCCGCGACCTGGGCGCTCGCATTCGCACAACTGGACTCGCTGCTTTCCGGCGAGGAGCGGACAGTGGTCCTGCTGGACGAGATTTCATGGATGGGGGGCTGGAATCCTGATTTTCCGGGCTACTTGAAGGAGGCATGGGACAAGAGGCTTCGCAAGCACGGCAATCTAGTTTTCGTGCTATGCGGCAGCGTTTCCGCGTGGATTGCCGAAAACATCCTCGACAGCACCGGGTTCGTGGGGCGCAACTCCCTCGACATTGAACTGAAGGAACTGCCGCTCAAGGACGCCGTCAGGCTGTGGGGGCCAACGGCGGAACGCATGTCAACGCGCGAGAAGCTCGACCTCCTCTCCATCGTCGGGGGTGTCCCGAAATACCTTGAGGAGGTCAGGCCGTCGCTTTCAGTGGACGAGAATATCCGTCGGATGTGTTTCATGCCGAACGGCATCCTTTTCCGCGAATTTGACGAGACCTTCAACGAGGTCTTCGGCCGCAAGGCGAAGCTCAGGGGGCGCATTCTCCGGGAACTCGTGGAGCGCCCCCTGACGGTGGCCGAAATCGCCGGAAGCGACGATGCGGAGACCAGCGGGGCCTATTCGCGGACGCTGGCGGAGCTTTGCCATGCCGGCTATGTCGCCCGCGACGACGGGATGAACCCCCTCACCGGAAAGACGATAAGGAAGGCGCGCTTCCGCGTGAGCGACAACTATGTCAGGTTCTACCTCCGCTACATCGAGCCACGGCGCAATGCGATTGCCCGCGGACTTTTTGAATTCTCTTCCGCAGAGCAGCTTCCCGGCCTTCAGGCCTTTTTCGGGCTTCAGTTTGAAAACCTCGTCCTAAACCACATCGGCGACCTCTTCCCCCATCTCGGAATCGACAAGTCACTTGTCCTCTCGGCGTTTCCCTACGTTCAGGCTGCGACGCAGCGTCGGCGCGGTTGCCAGATCGACCTCCTCGTGCAGACGCAGCGGATCCTGATTGTCGTTGAAATCAAAAGGCGTGCGGAAATCGGATACGGAATCATCGATGAGGTGTCGGAGAAAGTCGCGCGTCTGGCACACGACAAATCGCTGTCGGTTCGCACCGCGCTTGTTTACGACGGTCGGCTTTCACCGCGCGTCGAGGCGGACAGGTTCTTTGACTTTGTCATTCCTGCCGACCGGCTCTTCGAGTGACGTCTTCCGCCGCCACGGCGCCCCGCGCCAAACTTCCCAGGTGCTATTGCACCAAACCTCCAAACTTCGCCCGCAGGGCTCAAACTTCCAAGGCGCATTGCGCCTCCCATGTTTAGAAGTTTGGATGTTTTTGCGGCGAAGTGGTAGAATAGGCTTTATGGAAAAGTCAGGCATAGCCTATCTTTCAAGTAAAGGCCGGTATTCGTCATTTACATTTAGTGGCGAAGTAATTCGCTTTATGACATCGCCTCGTCTCATTCGCTATGAAAAAGTCAAGGAATGGGACAATGGCTACATAGAGGTGCTTGCGCGCTATGCCCACGGGAATGAAGAGGAGAGTATCGACCTAGTGCCAATTCTTGAAAACCTATGCATAGACCCTGGCATTTTCCTACGCCCAATAAAAAAAGTGGAGGTGGCTTATGAGTGAAGCCCCACGCATCCGCGACTTTATCAAGGCGCACTATCAGGACATGTATTTGCGCTGGGCCGAATTCTCCGACCAGGGATTTTTCAGAGGCCAGCAATAGCATCAAAACTTCCCAGGCGCTATTGCGCCAAACTTCCCAGGCGCCCCGCGCCAAACCTCCAAACTTCGCCCGCAGGGCTCAAACTTCCAAGGCGCATCGCGCCAAACTTCCAGGGCGCGCCCCGCGCCAAACTTCCACGGCGCCCCGCGCCGCCTCCCGATTCGCTTTATTGACGCAAGAAAATTTGCGTAATATTGACGTAGAAATCTTGACTTTCCCAGAGTTTGTGGCAGAATGGATTGCGTGAGGCGGAGTTCGCCCGCAAATTCAACCACCATAAACTAAGGAAGTCAAAACATGAACTGCACATCAAGGATAACAGCGGCGTTCGCCGCAGCGGCCTTTATTGGCGCGACTGGCGCTCTAGCGGCAGACCTCACGGTGCCATACGGCACATCAACCAACATCACGGAGAACGCCACCTTTGATACGGTGATCGTGAACGGCAATCTCGTCGTTGAGGAAGGAGTTACGCTCACGGCGACCAAGTTCAACATCGGGGCGGGGCTGTCGCTAGGGCAGCGCTCCAGCGTCACGGCCAACGAGGGGGCAACGATATCAGTATCGTCAGGCATGACGCTCTGCCAGAACCCGGCGTTCAGCTCGTCCACAAGCGGTGTCTCCGACGCCTACGCCTCCTCCCCGATGGTGTCGATTGTGCTGAACAACGCCACACTCGACGTTTCCGGCTCCCTCGGCGTAAATGCCACGGAAGGAACCTGGGTCAATGGAGGTTCTTCCGTCGCCGCCGTTTTCACGCTCAATGGGGAAGCCGCCCTCTTGAAACCAACCGAATTCTGCTCCAGCACCAAAGACCAGAAAGTCGAAATCCGCTTTGCGGGGGGCGCAATGCAGAGCGACAAGTTTAACAACAATGGCAGCAGCGCATTCATCAGGATAACCACTGGAGGACGCCAGTTGATTTCGCTTGTCAGCGTTGACGGCGCTCCGATTCGCTTCATACGAGGCACGGGAGGGCTCGTCTCAGGTCTCTTCTCAGTATCTCACGCCTCGACCACGATCACGACATCCGGATCGGGACCGTTTGTTTTCGACGGGACAAGCGTCCGCCCGTTTTTCGGGTCTGAAAGCACTCATAAGACGAATGTCCTATTCCGCCATGCAGGCGGGTTCAAACTTCCGGCCAACGCTCGCGCAAGGGTTGACTCCACCTTGAAGGATGCGCTGTCCAACGCTGCAAACAAGGACTTCCGCGTTGAGGGTGGCGCAACACTCGATCTTTATGGTTTCAACCTTGCAGTCGGCAACATCCAATCCGCCGGGACGATTACCAACTCTCTTGCGTCGCCGGCGGCGCTCGTCGTCGATCCAAGCGTCGGAAGCGCATTTGCGGCGGCTCCGGCCGTTCCCGTGAAACTTGGCGCATATGCAGCCGCGGGCATCATCGGCGGTCGGGCTCTTTGGTACAGAGATGGCAATGTTTACAGAACCTACACGGCACCGGACGGGGCTGCTTTCAGCAACCTGGCCGAATTTACGAGAGATACGGCATACGCATTCACCAACATCGTGGAACTGTCGCCAAAGGCGTTCAACGAAACGCCGCACGAACTGTACATGCATGACAACCTTGGCGAATTCAACCGCGTCTGCGTCGTTTACGACGGATACATCTGGAATCACGGCAACTCATCTGAAAGATGGACGATAGCCGGCGGCGTTGGAACGCATACCTACATTCGCTTTGACGGCGTTAACAAATACCCCTCGTCTGCGGAACATGCCATTCCGCAGAAAGCGACATTTGACGTCACCCCCGGCGCACACCGTCTTCAACTGCGTTGCTACTACAATTTGAGTGAGAATGGGGCTGTGAACTTGCATGGGAGCGGTTACTCCGGTGATTGGACTTGGACGATTGACGGAATCGGTGGTGGCGTTCGCATAGACCGGCAGGGACGCGACTCGACGGATGTCGCGAACTACGAGAAAATCGAAGATCCGGGCGACGGTTCCCTGCTCACGGTGTCGCCTGACGGGGTGCCTGTCCTTCGCGGCGCACCTTCGTTCGCCACATACCAAGCCTCAGACGCAGCCTCGCTTGACGTGTTCGGCAACAAGGTCGAAATCGGCCGGCTTTCCGGATTCACGACGGTCACGGACTCACACCCCTATTACGACGGAACTCTGTCCGTCACCGAATCGTGGGCGATTGACGGTGCGGCAGTCGCCGTCGGCGGGACGCTTGGCCTTGACGATGGTGTCGCTTTCGAATGGGGCGGGGATGCCTCGATTTCCGTGATCGGCGTCAACTCCCTAGCTTATGACGTGGACTACGCCATCCTAACATCGACCACGCCAATGTCTTCCACGCCCGCCATTGCGCTAGACTCGCCCGATGCAGACCAGCTTAGGATCCGCCTCTCGGCAGATGCGCACACGCTCCTCCTGACTCGGAACAAGGCCTCGACGGTCATCTACATGAGGTAAAGGCTGGAAGGAGCCGCGGCCAATGAACTGCCGCAGAATCATGCTTCCGGAACGACTCGTGCGCGGAAATGCGGGGACGTTCCGGATGCAACCCATAGATTCCGCCGCCTGGGTCTGGCACCAGGATACGGCAACGGAGTTCGTGCGGTTCCGCTGCCCGTTCCGCGCCGAGACGGCGACGTCGCTGACGCTTGACATAAGCGCGGACGAAAGGTTCGTCTTCTTTATAGATGGAGTTGAGGTCGGGCGAGGTCCACACCAGGGAATGCCGGAGCGCTGGTTCTACAAAACCTGGGAGGTGGACGTATCATCCGGCAACCATCTTATGGAGGCGGTGGCGTGGCACATCGGCAACGGCTCGCCCATCGCGCAGCTTTCATACGCGCCGGGATTCGTACTCAAGGCGCATGGGGTCTTTGACGGCACTCTCACCACTGGCCTCGGCCAGTGGGAGGCCGCAGCGCTTGAAAGCACGACATTCCTCAAACGCTGGTGGTGGACAGGCGGCTCCGTTGAGAACCACGGCACATCCTTCCTTTATGAACGCCCGGGCGACTCAGCCTACTCCCCCGTGCGTGTCGTGCGTGAGCCTCTTCCCGAAAAGCGGCGCACAGGCGGCCGCGAAGAGGGGTGGTTGCTTTTTCCGGCAGTGCTTCCCGAACAAATGCGCCGCCCCTGCGCACCGGGCAGATTCGTAGATGCGTCGGATATGGACTCCCTTCTTTCGGGCGGTTCATCTGTGGCTTTCCTTCCACAGACGCACAGGCGGATGCTCTGGGATTTGGGCGACTACTTCTGCGCCTGGCCGCACATTGAAACCTCTGGCGGCGCGGACGCGGAAATCCGCTGGGACTTCTTCGAGTCTCTTGTCGGGCAGGATGGGAAGAAAGGCAACCGCAACGAATGGATCGGAAAGAAAAGCCCTGAGGATTCGCGTGGCCTGATGGTTTGCCGCCCTGACGGACGCGCGCACGGCGTTTTCGAATCCCCTTGGTGGCGCTCGGGTCGCTGGTGTGAAATCGAAGTCAAAACGGGCAACGAGCCTCTTGAAATCACCTCCTTGCTCCTTTTCGAGACGGGCTATCCGACTGAGGACGGCGAACGCTTCGACTGCGACGACCCGACGCTTCCAGATGTCCGGCGCATCTGCCTGCGCGGCCTTCGCGCCTGCATGCACGAAAACTTCATCGACTGTCCCTACTGGGAGAGGCAATCCTATCCCGGCGACATGCGCGTCGAGATGCTTGCCGCATTTGCGACGATGCGCGACAACCGCCTCGCCCGACACGCCCTCGCGCTTATCGACTGCGCCCGCCGTGACGATGGGATGCTCCCAATGAACTGGCCGACGCGCCGTCTCCAGGAAAGCGCGACCTACACCCTAATATGGCCGATGATGCTTGGGGATATTGCATTGTGGCGGGGAGACGGGCAATGGCTCAAAGCACGCATTCCCGGCCTCCGCCACACGCTGGCGGGCTTTCTCGCTTACGAGAACGCCGATGGACTTCTTGTAGGATTGCCGGGATGGTGCTTCATGGACTGGGTACCTGAATGGCCGCACGGCGTCCCGCCGGATGGAGAGGACGCCGAACGACCCAACGCCCTGAACAATCTCCTTTACCTCGGTGCCCTGCGCGCGGCGGCATTGGTCGAGCGTATCGCCGGGAGCAAGATATCTGCGGAAGATTGCGAAATTCGTGCCACTCGGATTGCCAGTGCCATTTTCAGCGCTTTCTGGGATGAAGACCAGAAGCTTGTGGCGGACACATTAACCCATAACACCTTCAGCGAACACACACAGTGCCTTTCCCTCCTTTACGGCGCCTTGCCAGAAGACAAACGCCAGCGGTGTTTCAAAGCCCTCGTGGAAAGCAAAAAACTGGCGCGCACCACCGTCTATTTCTCGCACTATCTCTTCGAGACATACTTTGCGTTCGGGCGGGCAGACCTCTTCCTGTCAAAGCTCGACCTTTGGCGCGATTATGCTCGCGAAGGGCTGAGGACGCCGCCCGAATCCCCCGGCGACGCTCCACGAAGCGATTGCCACGGCTGGGGTGCGCATCCACTATACCATTTCCACGCCGGACTAGTCGGCGTCCGGCCCGCCGCGCCGGGATTCTCGCAAGTCAGGGTCGCTCCATGTCCGGGGCCGCTGAAGCGCCTAAGGTCCGCGACGCCGCACCCGGCGGGTTCTGTAGAATGCGACCTGTCGTTCACAGAAGGCGGCGTGGCGGGCACTGTCACCCTTCCGAATGGCATTGGTGGCGTTTTCGTTTGGCGCGGCAGAGAAACCTTGCTAGCTCCAGGAAGAAACGTTATTTTTGAAGGATGAACATCATGGCCGGTCTGCTGAAAATCAAAAACGAAGCGGCTATCTCGCTTTTCATCCTCGCCTTTGCCGCCGGCAGCGCCTCGGCAGATGTCCGGCAATCGTTCAAGGGGAGACTGGAAACAACAGGGCAGGCCTCCATCACTATCGCACCCTTTCTTGTGGAGAAGCCTTGGCGCGAACTGAAAATCCGAGGGGGACTTGCGCAAGAAGGATACGGCAAACGGCGATTCCACGCAACGCTTGGAGACGCGAAGATCTTTCGAGGCGAACATTGCATGCGACCAGTTGACGGCGGCGTCGAGAGTGCTTGGACATTCTCACCCGAGCGGTCTTTCGTCCCAGAATACCTGGGCGTGATCGTCCAGCTCCAAGCAACGGAGTTCGCCGACGGCGTCCTCTCGTTCGACGGCAAAGACGAACCCTTTATACGATATGGCATCCCGACTGACTTCCGGCGAGAGGGGGTTCGGTCGCTCGCCTTTGCCGCCGCCGGTGGCGTCAGACTCGCCGAGCTGGAGTTCGACCGCCCTGTGTCGCTGCGCATTCTTTATGGCGGAGAGGGAAGCGTCACAATACGTGTCCATGGAGGGGAATCCCTTTGCACGCCTGGCAACGATGCCTCTCTTACCTGCACAGTGCGAGGGTGCGGAACAATTACCGGCACTGGAAGCGCAGCCGGTGACACCTTAATTTCGGCAGGAGAGGACTGGCTACCCTTAGCTGCCTCGCAAGAAGTAGCTGAGGGCAGCGCACTGGATTTTTCCAATCTACGCCCCACAGGCAAGCCCGCCGGGAAGTTCGGGCGCATCGTGGCACGAGGCGAGCACTTCGAGTTTGAGGAGTTGCCCGGCGTTCCACAGCGCTTCTATGGCGTCAATCTCTGTGGTCTCGCCAACTACCCCGAAACCCTCGACGATGCTCGCCAGATTGCGAAAACACTCGCGCGCGTCGGCTACAATTCCATTCGCATCCACCACCACGACAGCCATTGCGTTGATCAGGGCGACCCATCGGCCGTTCGCCTTGACGAGGCAATGATGGCGAAGCTCGACAACCTCATCGCGGCATGTGTCGAAGAAGGGCTATACATCTCGACAGACCTTTTCGTGTCGCGCACAAGTGCGGGAATTGACTGGCGCTCCGTTGGTGTGGACCGTAGCGGAAACATGTCCGGCGACGACTTCAAGATTTCGGTTGTCGTCAACGAAGGCGTGCAGTCGAATCTTATGGCCTTCACGCGGAATTTCCTCGGCCATGTCAACCGCCACACGGGACGGAGCCTAGCCAATGAACCAGCCCTTGGGTGGATCTCCATTGTCAACGAGGGAACCATCGAGAAGTGCTTTGGCAACGACTTCGCAATTCGCCCAGGCTGGAATGAGGCATGGGCTAAGTACAGGAATGACAAAAACGCGAAGATACCAACGGTGCGGCATACCCGCGAAGGCCGCGAGTTCGACATTTTTGTCGCGGAGATGGAACGATCTTTCGTTGAACGGATGCGTGCTTTTCTTCGCGATGAGCTGGGAGCAGGGGCGCTTGTCACAGATGTGAACGACACCACCCGAACCATGGCAGCCATGGGAGGCGTTCGCGGGAAGACACTGGACTATGTGGACGGCCACTTCTACGTCGGACACCCGGTCTTCATAGAAGAGATGTGGAATAGGCCGACATGTTTTGACGGCGGCAATCCCTTGAAGGGGCCAATGTGCGGAGCCGCCGAACTGACGACCATGCGGATGTTGGGAAAGCCATTCACCGTTTCCGAATACAACTATTGCCATCCTTTGCGCTACCGTGGCGTGGGGGCGATGCTGGCCGGCGCTGAGGCGGCGTTGCAGGACTGGGCAGGACTGTGGCGCTTCGCTTGGTCGCACAACAACCGCTCGGTTCTTCATCCGTGGTCTGGACCTGCGGGATATTTCGACGTGGCTTCGGACCCATTAATGGCGGCATCGGAACGAATGGCCTCCTGCCTCTTCCTTCGTGGGGACGTTGAGCCTCTTACGAACACATACGCTGTCACACTACCAGAGGGGAAAATCACCAATCCCGACATGCCTGTCGGCATGAACACGATTCGGCCTTGGACATGGGCAGGATGGTATGCCAAGGTCGGAGCTGTCCTAGGCGGGAAGACGCCAGAAGGTGCGGTGCTGGCGGGAGATTTTGCAAGCGTCGCGACGAAGACGCCGGACGCCGTGCGAAGAGACCTCTTCGGCGACGAGAACTTTCCAGCGAAAGCGGGTGGTGGAGCGCTGGAAGTTGATGCACTTCAAGGGGCATTCTCCGTTGCCACGCCACGCACCTGCGGCATCTTTGCCGAAAGTGGGACCCACACCGCCGGAGTGCTGCGGGTCTCAATGAACAGTTGCCCTGCCACCATTTGGGCGAGTTCGCTTGATAACGCGCCGGTGGCCAAGTCGCAGCGTGTCCTGGTAGGCCACCTGACAGACTTGCAGAATTCGGGCGAACGCTACGCCGATGCGGACATGACGGTTTTGAAGGACTTTGGCGTTCTGCCATACCTCGTCCGAGCCGGAACGGCGGAGATAGAATTGAGCCTTGAAGAAGGGGTGGCTCCAACCGTATTTGCCCTTGACACGGCTGGCAATCGCCGCGCCGAGGTCACATCCACTTACGATGCCGCCAACGGCACGTTGCGCTTCACGGCCTCCGTCCGCCAACCCTTCGACAGCTGCTTATGCTACGAGATTGTGCGTAATCATCCTACACTCCCGACCCCTGCGCCGGTGGCGCTGGCGACGGATGGGTACGGCGGCGTTCGCGCAGAGAGCGGCGGGCTTGCGGTGCGGTTCGACGCGAAGACGTGCTGGCCATCGGAGTTTTTCGCCGATGGCCGCCAAATGCTGGTGGCGGACCCGGAACTTGCCGCGCCGGTATTCATGAACGACTGGCGGCCCTACGAGAACAAGCGGCCTGTTCCCCCGATTGCGGGCGTTTCCGTGGAGAAGGTCAATGACGCCACCGTCCGCTCGCGTCTTCTGTGCGGCGAGTGGCAGATGGATTCCTTCCTCCAGTTCTTCCCCGAAGCGGGCGCGATCCGGCGCTGGGTCGAGTTCGAGTGGCTTGGCGATGGACGGCGCAAGTTCGGCGTGGCGGTCTATCTCCCCCTTGGCAAGATGCCATGCGCAGAGAGGGAAGGTCGCTACATTCTCCCTGCTAAGTTCCCGCCGGAAACGCGCTTCCACAAAGACTGGAAGCCCGGCGAAGCTGTTGAAGCGCCAATGGGCGACGAATCGCCCGTCTTTGCCGACAACGGCAACGGCGCAAGCATCGTCTGCTGCATCGACCAGATGCAAGACTACTCTGATAGAGGCCAATGCGTCGTCGTTGAGCGCGAGGGCGGCATTTCGCTCCATGTCCGCTGGACCGGCGAGGGATACGCCGAAAAGGGAAAGCCGCAGAAGGTCGGCGACGCCTGGCTTGTCTTTGGCAACGGGACGGCCGAGGACGCCCTTGCGCGCTTCCATAACTGGCACAGTCTTGTCGGACACCTCCCGCCAAAGGATCGTCCCGACAGCATGAAGGACACGATTCTCTATTCGACGCACCCGAAGGGGAAAAGCGAATTCTACTTTGGCGACAAGGGAGGATTCCGCGAAGCGGCGAAGTGGCTTCCCTCCATCAAGGCACTTGGCGCGACATCCATTTGGCTGCGCCCCGTCGAGGGGGGCCGCTGCTATGTTCCCGACGAGATGTATGAACTCCAGGAAGGCGTCGGAACTATTGAAGACCACAAGGACTACGTTCGCTCCGCCCACGCACTTGGGCTGGGAGTCTGGCGCGATGCCGTGATGCACGGCGGACTCACTGACAACCGTCGAACCAAGGAGCATCCCGAATGGGTGTGCCGCAAGGACGAACCCGGCTTCCCCTTCCAGCACCATTACTGGGCCTACGACTTCTTCTGGCCTAGCTGGGTGGGGTATTTTGGCGACTGGGTGGAGTGGACAACGCGCACTTTTGACATCGACGGCTGGCGCATGGACGTTCCAGCTGGTTCCCGCTTTCCGAACTGGAACCCGGACATTCCCTACGCCCGCGCGTCGTTCTCGCAGAACCAGGGCGGGCTTGCGCAGATGCGCGGCGTCAGGGCGGCGGCGCGGCGCGTGAACAGGAACGCCGCCACCCTTGCCGAATGGAACGCCAGCTACTGCAGCGTGGTCTGCGACGCCATCTACGACCAGTTCCTCTGCCACGCCATCTTCCACGACTTCTGCGACCGCGAACCAGGGGAGGTCGTGCGTGACCTTCGGCTCTGGCTTCACAGGCAGCAGTTCTCCTTCGTCCCGAATACGCTCTTCATGCGCTACCCCGAAAGCCACGACTCCTACATGGCCGAGAATGTCTGGGGCCGCTCGGCTTGCAACGCGCTCATGGCGCTTTGCGCGTGGATCAAGGGTTTCCCCATGGTTTACGGCGAGGGCGAGGACGGCGCGTTTGACGAATACCGCCGCATCTTCGCCATTCGCAAGGCGCTCCCGGAACTGAACGGTCTGGCGGATGCCGACTATCTTTGCGTCGAAGCGCCATCCGGCGTCTTCGCCTGCCGCCGCAGCAGTGGGAACACGGCAAGCGTTGTGCTGGTGAACTTCAACAACCATCGCGTTCGCGGAACGGCGAAAGGCCCCGATGGCGAAATTCCAATCGACCTGCCGCCCTACGGCTACGCCGTGGAGCGGGTTCGCGGCGCGCCTATCGCGGAGGCGCTGGCGGCCGTGTCGGCGACATCCTCGCCGACTGCAAGCAATGATGGAGCCATGCCACCCACGCCCCTCGCCGTCACTGCGGAACTCCGCTACCGGGCCGACAACTCGCCATGCACGAATGACTGGCGCATTGCACAGCGGAAGGACACGGACGGAGGCGTTCGCTACGAAGTGTCCGACTTCGGCGGGGCGAATCCCGCTGAGGTTCAGCTGGTTCTCAAGGTGTCCGGCGTGGAGTGCTGGTTCGCCCACGCCGCGGAAGGCTCGTTTGAAAGCCCGTTCGTCGTGCGGCACCCCGATGTCGGCCAAGGCGAAACGGCCCGCAATCAGCGCTTCACGGGCTGGATTCGCTGGGAATCGGCGCGTCATCCGATGGGGTTCACACGCGAACATTCAGAAGTCGGGGGCACGGCCGGCGATCAGGCGGTCTGTTTCGGCTCATTTCCATCGGGCGCGGACGTGGAACTCATCGACCGTTGTGGCGCGGAACCGGGCTTTGCCGTCGTGGTGAAGGGGGAAAACGCAGGAGATTTCCGCACCGTAGTCTTGCGACGCGATGCCGAAGAAGCCCTGCGGCGGCGCGACCCAGGAACCGGCGACGAGCGACTGCAATACATTTCTGGCGGCTGGCTTTTTGAGGACAAGGCGCTGAAAGTGCGGATAAGGCGAAGCGGCACCATAGCCGGACTCTGGCGGCGCGATGAAAATGGCGAATGGAGGCGCATCCTGGACACCATGGAGACGCGCTACCGCCGGACGCCCAATCCCGAAGTGCGGTGGCACTGGTTCCGGCGCGACCGCGATGAATACAATCTCGCCCACGACCCCTACGCCCACGCCCGCTTTGCCCATTTGCCGGATGGCAGTCTGGAACTCCGCTTCACGGATGGGCTTCTGCGGATGTTCGAGCCAAACAATGGCAATGGGCGGACGCCGATTCATGTCGATACCGTCTATCGCTTCGGGCCTCCCGGCGCCGACTCATTTGATCTCTCCGTCGAATGCCGCAGCGAGCGCGAACTTGGGAAGGACGACGGCGACTTCGGCATCAGGTTTGCCTTTGGCGAAGACGTAGAGGTAGATTTCACCGAGGGGGCAGGCATTGTGCGCACGGCTGGCGCGGCGCTCGTCTTCGACTTTGCCCGTCCGCCACTCGAGACCTTCCGAAAAATCCGCAAGAACGCCCGCACAGTCGAATTCCTTTGCCACGAAGCCGGCGTAGATGCTGAAACCAATGGCGACTCCGGATCCCTCCAATGCCGGATAAGGATTGAGGAATAATGGGATAAAAAGAAGAGACGGCAACCAAACGATCATGAAAGCACAACTGTTGACAATGACCATCATTGCATCATTTGCGGCCACGTCTGCCGCAACGGCAACCACGGGCAGTCAGCCCGCGCCTCATCCGCGCACGCTGTTCCTTGCCGGGGCATCGACCCTCGACGAACACGGCGGCGACGAATCGAAGTTTGCCAGCTGGGGGAGTTCTCTCCGGCCTTTTCTGCGCGAGGGGTGCGCAATCGTGAACTATGGCCGGAGCGGACGCTCCACGACCTCCTTCATCCGCGAAGGATGGTGGGAGAAGATACTCCAGGCCCTTGAGCCGGGCGACTTCGTCATCGTCCAGTTTGGCCACAACGACCAAAAGCTCGACAAGCCCGATGTTGCGACGCCAATCCCCCAATACAAGGAAAACCTGCGGCGCATGGCCGAAGACGTGCGCGCGAAAGGCGCAACGCCTGTCTTCGCCACGCCCATCGTCCGCCTCACCTACGGCGACGACGGGCTTTTGACGGATATTCCGCACCTTGACGACTGGGCGGAGGCGATGCGCAAGGTGGCGAAGGAAGAAAGTGTCGATCTCGTTGACATGCGCGAGATGACGCGCAAGGCGGCGAACGAGGCGGGTGAAGAGGAGGCTCTGACATGGAACGCCCCCGGCGACCGCACCCACCCCGCCGTCAAGGGCGCGCGGCTTTACGCCAGTTTCTTCCTTGAAGATGTCCGGCGGCGGGAGCTGCCGATTGCGGGGCTGTTCGTGGATTGACGCTTGACATACAC
Source organism: Kiritimatiellia bacterium (assembly GCA_017962605.1). Taxonomy (GTDB): domain Bacteria; phylum Verrucomicrobiota; class Kiritimatiellia; order RFP12; family JAAYLN01; genus RGIG5952. Next base: position 19,150 of record JAGCUY010000089.1, read on the forward strand.
CAAAATGGAAAAGTGCGTTAATTGGCCTGTTCAGATCTTGGAAAAATGTGGAAAGTGACCTGTTTTCGCCTTGGAAAAATGTAAAAGGTGTGCTATAATATATTGCAGTTGGGTAATAACATGATTGTAAGGAAAATCGAGGCTAGACTTGAGCAATTCCTGAAGGACGACGGTAAGTACGCCCTGCTGATTGACGGGGCGCGCCAGGTCGGGAAAACGTTCATCGTCAGAGAATTCGCAAGGCGCAACTACGAGAGGTTCGTGGAAATCAACTTCATCGAAGACGCCGAGGCGAAGGGTATTTTCGAAAACTCGTCGAACGTCAAGGAAATCCTTCTCAAACTGACAGCTTTTGCAAAAGGGGGATTGAAACGCGGAAAGACCCTTGTGTTTCTCGATGAAATCCAGAAGTGCCCGGAGGCGGTGACTTTCATCAAGTTTCTCGTCGAGGAAGGCTCGTTACGCTACATCCTCAGTGGGTCTCTGCTAGGCGTGGAACTGAAGAATATCCGCTCGGTGCCTGTTGGGTACATGGACGAGGCGAAGATGTATCCGCTCGATTTCGGGGAGTTCGTCCGCGCAAATGGCGAAAGCGAGGTGCTGCTGGAAACGGCTAAAGACGCATGGGAGAAGCGACGGCCGCTCGACCCGTTCTACCACGACAGGCTGATGAAGCTGTTCGCGCTGTATTTGGTCATAGGCGGAATGCCGGCCGTTGTCCAGGCATATCTGGACACATCGGATATTTCCGTGGCTGTGCGTGTCCAGCGGCAGATCGTCGCGCTCTACCGTCGCGACATCTCTCAATACGACAAGTCGCGCGCGCTGCACATACGCGCCGTGTTTGATCGCATACCCGGCGAACTCAACAAGAAGAACAAGCGTTTCTACGCATCAAGCATTGGGGCCGGGACGAGATTCGAGAACATATCGGATGAATTTCTCTGGCTGACCGAGGCCGGCGTCGCCATTCCTTCTTTCTGCGTCGCGGAGCCGACCGTGCCGCTGAAACTCGCCCGCAAGCCAACGCTTTTTAAGTTGTTCTCAAACGACGTGGGGCTTCTCGCCTCGCAATATATGAACGGCATCCAGCTAGACATTCTCAATGGGAAGAAGGCGATTAACTTCGGGTCGATATATGAGAACGTAGTGGCGCAGGAACTGGTTGCGCATGGAATCGATCCAAACTACTTCAACTCCAAGAAGCAAGGGGAACTTGACTTCGTCATCGAACGGAACGGAGAGATACTGCCCATCGAAGTCAAGAGCGGCAAGGACTACGAAAGGCATGCCGCCCTGTCCAATGCCATAGGAAACGCGGCATATGGGATTCATGACGCCGTGGTGTTTCATGGCGGAAACGTCAAGGTAGAGAACGGAATCCTGTACGCGCCAATCTACATGGTCCATTTCCTCGTTCCGCCGTCGCTCCCCGAAAGCATGATCTACCGCATAGGCGATCCCTTGTGAGGGTATTATGAAGGAGCAGGAAAAGAAAATGGCCATTTTGTTTTAGCGGGCATTTGGGAAAGCGGGCGAGGTCGCGAAACCGCCAGAACGTGAAAATACGGCGCTTACGAAACTGCCAGAACGTGAAACTCGCTTGCATTTCCGTACCCGCCAGGGGCTTTGGACGTTCAGGGAAAGAGAAGGGTGCGACCAAAATTTGTCAGCGACATGGCGCTCCGCGCCGGAATCCTATTGTGGCTGATGTTTTCGGCCGGCTTCGCTACGCTGAACGCCGCGGAAGCGGCCTCGGGAAGATCGTGGACGCATACGCATTCGCGAAAACGAATCCGCGCGGACTTGCCGTCTCCGAACTCTTTGTCCCCGATTCCGACAATTCGAGGAACAGAAAGGCAACAATTCGAGGAACGAAAAGGCAACAATTCGAGGAACGAAAAGGCAACAATTCGAGGAATAGACTTGCTTTTTTTCAAAGAATCAGATATCATTTCCCGCATGAAAACATACAAGCCCAGAATTTGCGACGAACTGCTTCGTGATGAGTTGGCTGGAACAGGCGCAGTCCTGATAGAGGGTGCAAAATGGTGCGGAAAAACCACAACAGCCGAACAGGCCGCGAAAAGCGCCATCTATTTGGATGCGACAGGAAGCATCGAACAAAATCTCATTTTGGCGAGGACGAAACCTGACCGTCTCCTCAACGGAGAATTTCCGCGTCTGGTGGACGAATGGCAGCTTGCGCCATCACTTTGGGATTCCATCCGCTACAATGTTGACCATGCGGACAGCCTTGGCTGCTACATCCTGACAGGGTCGGCAGTTCCTGCGGACGTCTCGGAACTGCGTCATTCTGGAACTGGCCGTTTTTCATGGTTGAAAATGAGACCGATGTCGCTTTGGGAATCCGAGGAATCGTCCGGTGAGGTTAGCCTAGAAATGCTGTTTGCCGGTTCCGATCCTACTGGCGCCGCCTCAAAATGCCACGATCTCGAGCAGATCGCGTATTCCCTTTGCCGCGGAGGTTGGCCTCAGGCATGCCAACTCACTGGAAAGACCGCTTTGAAAAGAGCGTTCGCATACGTCGATGCGGTAGTCAAACGCGACATTTCCCGAGTGGACGGCGTAGAGCGCGACGAAGGCAGGACTCGCCGCCTGTTGCGCTCATACGCCAGACTTCAGGCAACACCAGCAGCAACCACGGCAATTAAGGCAGATCTCGACGCGAATGAGGCAATTCCGTGTTCGGTTGATACCGTCGCTTCCTACATCCATGCGTTGAAAAAACTATTTGTCATTGAAGATATGCCGGCGTGGTGCCCCAACCTGCGGTGTAAGACTCCCATAAGGACTGGCGACACGCACTATTTCGTCGATTCCTCCATTGCGACGGCGGCTCTCGGCCTCGGCCCTGAAGATCTGATGAATGATCTCAAGACATTTGGGCTGTTTTTTGAAACGATGGTCATGCGCGATTTGAGGGTTTACATGGATGCCCTCGACGGTGCGGTATCGCACTACTTAGATGCTTCAGGTCTTGAATGCGATGCCGTGCTGCACAGGCGCAATGGCACCTACGGACTCGTCGAAATAAAAATTGGCGGCAAAGAGCTGGTGGAAAAAGGCTCAGCCTCGCTAAAAAAGCTCGCCTCAAAGATCAATTCGGCAAAAATGAAAGAACCTACGTTCCTCATGGTGCTCACGGCCGTAGGGGAATTTGCCTACCGGCGCGACGACGGCGTTCTTGTCTGTCCAATCGGATGCCTCAAGCCATGAATACGCGATTCATGGAAAACACAACCAACTTCAAAAAGGTGTATTGAAGAGCCCTATACCCTGCGTAGCAAAGCGGCGAAGGCGCCGTCGTGGTCAGACGACGGCAGTAGTGTCCGGCTGCGCAAAAGGACATGCCGTCCAGCAGACTCCTCCGCGAACGACGCGGCGACCGCGTCGTTCTCCTCTGGATCGATGCTGCATGTAGAATAGACTATTCGCCGTGCGCCAAGTAGCGCCACGTTGTCGAGGATTGCGCGCTGCACCTTAGCCAGCCGCGCCACCTCGGCCGCCGACCAGCGCCACCGCGCCTCCGGTCGCCTCGCAAAGACTCCCGAATTGGAGCATGGCGCATCCACCAGGATGGCGTCGATGCGCCGTCCGCCAAAGCGCTCGACAAGTTCCGGCGAGGCCGCGTCGCAAAGCGCCACTTCGACCCTGTCCCCGAGACGAGTCCGCTCAAGGTTCTCGCGAAGCCGCGCCAGCCGCCCCTCGGAGTTGTCCAGAGCGATGACGCACCCTTCCCCGCCTACCCTTGCGGCCGCCTGCATGGTCTTGCCGCCAGGCGCGGCGCAGCAGTCAAGGATCGTCTCGCCTTTCTGCGGCTCAAGGAAGTCCGCCACCGTGGCGAACGCGGCCTTGTCCTGGATGATGAACTCGCCTTCAGCGTAGCCGGGGAGGTCGGCGATTCTGACGCCATGCGGGATGGGAAGCGCTAGTGAGCCATTGCCAACCTCCGGTGGGCAGTCTATCCCTGCTGCGCGCCAGCGAGTAGCAAGGGCGGCGGTCGCCTCCTCAGCCGAAAGGCCGTCTCGCGGCAATGCGAAGGCCGTTGCCATAGGAACGGCAAGCCCCGCCTCGCAGATTTCAGCGGTCCTTTCATCGCCAAATGCCTTGCACCAGCGCTCCACGATTTCCTGCGGGTGCGAGGTTCTCACATGCAACGGCGCGGCGGCGAGTTCACCAAGTATCGCCTCTCGGTTGCGGAGGACGTTGCGCAGGACGCCGTTGACAAAGGATGGCAGCGCCGCGCGGGCGCGTTTGGCGGCCTCGACGGTTTCGTTGATGGCAGCGTAGTCTGGGATGTCGTCGCCAAAGAGCAGCTGCCAGGCGCCGACAAGCAGGGCGGCGCGGGCCGGTGGCGCGGGCTGCCGGCGGCAGAAGCGGCCAAAGGCAAAGTCCAGCGCCGTCAGGTTGCGGAGGACGCCCATGACGATTTCCGAGGCGAATGGCGATGATTCTGGAAGGGAGCGCGACGGGAACACCCCGATCCGCAGCCACTTCGCCAGCGCCGAGATGGCGGCGGCGCGTGTCGCCGCGCCGCCAGTGCCGCTCCCTTTGTCGCTGTCGGCGGACATCAGTCAATCAGCCGGAAACGGGTGAACGGCCAGTAAATGAAGGCGGCGGGGCCGAGGAGGTTGCGATCCGGCACAGGCCCCCAGTAGCGGCTGTCGCGGCTGTTAGTGGTGTTGTCGCCAAGGGCGTAGTATTCGTTCGGGCCTAGCGTCACCTTGTCGCGCTTTGAGCAGAGGGGCACCGGAGCCTCGGCGCGAACGTAATTGTTGGTCGTGATGAGGGTGTAGCCGGCATAAGGCGGGGCATCGGGCGTGATGCGCTCCATGTTCGCTATCCGCGCCATCGTATAAGGCTCCATGACGGCCTCTCCGTTGATCAGCAGATTGGGCGGGTTGATTTGCACTTTCTCACCGGGAAGGCCGCTCATGCGCTTGATGTAGTGCGTCCCGTCTGGCAGTCCCTCGATGCCGGTAGTGGAGAACACCATCACGTCGCCGCGCCTCGGGTAGCGGAAGTTCCAAGCTACGCGGTTCACGAACACATGGTCGCCGGCCTTGACGGTGCCGGACCATAGGACGCCGCCGGATGGGATCGTCCCGTTTGGGCGGAGATCGCGCAGCGCCGCCACATTCAGCATCCCCTTCTCCACCACGGCTTCCGCCGGCACGTGGTAGTTGACGCCGGCCACGCGGAAGGTGACATATCCTGGTTTTACGGTTGTCGGCAGAGGCGAGACCGTGCCGCCCTGGCCGACGCGCACCTCGGTGTACCATTCGCCGGTGGCGCACCATTTGAGAACCTTCAGTGGCATCTTGTCCCACTGGGTGGGGTTGGAGTGCGTGACGGTGTGGATGCCGTATAGGGTCGGCTGCATCGAGCCGGTGGGGATTTTAAATGGCTGGAGGAAGTAGCAGCGGAAGGCCATCGCCACGGCGATGGCGACCACGAGGACCTCGAAGTTCTCCGCAAGGGCGTGCGGGTGGAGCGGACGCCAGGATGATCCTTCACCAATGGCGGCGTCGAGTGCGTTCATGGCGGCGTTGAGTTCGTCCATCGTGCGCGCTGACTTTGCGGCCTTGCGCGCGCCAACGACTGCATCGCGCAGCCTTGCGTCCTCTTCGGGCGATGCCAGATGGCGCTCCATGCGGCGGATGGTCTCGGCGTGGCTTGCCGCAGCGGCAAGCCTCTTCCTCAGAGACTTTTTGGCGAAATAGTTCTTCAAATCCATGCGCCAAGTATAGCCTTTCCCCGCCGCCGCCGCAAGTTTGCCGTATGCGGCACTTTCTTGTATCATGGTTTTGATGCGTTTTTATTTTGCAATTGTGACTTGCGCTATCCGCACTTGTTTCGTGGGGCGGACGCGACGCCGCTCGCCCTGCCGGTGAAGGTCGAGGTCAAGGGGAAATGAGGCGATGGCTACTCGCGCCAGAAAAACCGTTTTTATTATCCTGCCGCAAGGCGGGGTGAATGAAATCCGAGTCCTTGCCGGCGTTCAGGACATGGCAAGGGCAAAGCGCTTCGACCTATTCGTCGTCGAGTGCCTGAAACGAAAGGAGGGCGCACTCCAATTCATTCGCTCCCCAGGCGGCGGCACTTTCCAGGAGTTGCTGGAGAGCGCCCGGCCAGACGGCATCATCGTGACTTTTAACGCCATTGACCCCGCGACATTGCGCCAGCTGGGCTGTGGTTCCATCCCCACGGTGTTCATTGACCGTCCAATCGGCGCAGCTTCCTCGGGAAGGACTGCGCCCGTGAGTGTGTTCGGCGAGGCCGAGTCTTATGCATGGCTGGCCGCGCACGAACTCTTCCGCACCGGTTTCGACGACTATGCCTTTCTTCCGTGGCCCGAAAACCCTGATTGGAGCAGGGAACGCGGCGAGTGCTTCCAACGGCAAGTCGCCGAGGCGGGAAAGCGATTTCATCCTTTTCCGCCATCACGCCATGGCGGCGCGGCCGACCTGGTGACTCATCTGGTGCCATTCCTGGACTCCATCCCGAAACCATGCGGCTTATTTGCCGCGAACGACGGCGTTGGCGAGGCCGCGCTCCGTGTCTGCGCGATGCGTGGCTGGGCCGTCCCCCAGGAGGTCGCCATGATCGGGGTTGACAATTTGGGGTTCATCTGCGAGATGACCGACCCGACCCTTTCCAGCGTCTGCCGCGACCTGGAGGGGGACGGCCGCGCCGCCGCCGAGCTTCTGGCCGGCTGGATGGAGTCCCCGCGCCGCCGGCCGGCCTCGCGCGCCACGCCCGCACTACGCGTCGAGCGGCGCACCTCGACGTTCTTCTTCGCCGACCGCCGCATCGCCCATGCGATGGAGTTCATACGCCTCCATGCGTGCGAGGAGGGCTTCGCGCCGCCGAGTGTCGTCCGCGAGATGGGGCTTGGCCGCACGCAGGCGGACTTCCTCTTCCGCCGCGTCGCAGGACGCTCCATCCTCCACGCCATCCACGACGCGCGCCTGACCCGCGCCCAGGACCTCCTGCGCTCCGGCAAGTCGGCCTCATACGCCGCCGACACCTGCGGCTTCGGCTCGATTGTCGATTTCAGCCGCGCCTTCAAACGCCTGACCGGCAAGACCGTCCGCGAGTGGACGGCCGAGGTGCGCGCCGAGAGCCGCGGCTAGGGCGACTATTGCGCGTTTTCGCAAATAGTCGCCCGGATTTCCACATTCATTTTAGGGCGACTATTTCGCAAAAATGAAAATAGTCGCCTTGATTCCGCGAGGAACATTTGCTAGAATCGAATGCGTGTTTTGGGGGATTAGGGCAATGAGATTCATAGGACGTGAAGACTATCTGGCCAAGCTGGACGCGCTGTGGCGCAAGCGGGAGGCTTCTTTCGCCGTTGTTTCGGGACGGCGGCGCATAGGTAAATCGACGCTCGTCGAGGAGTTCGCGCGACGGTCGAGGTGCCGGTTTGTTGAAATCGCCGGTCTTCCGCCGGGAAAGGGGATGTCAAATCAAATCCAGATTGGCAATTTCTGCGAACGACTCGCCGCGGCGACCGGATTGCCGGAGGCCAGGGCGGACTGCTGGGCAAAGGCGTTCGACGCACTAGTTGCGGCTGTGGACTCGCGTGAAAGAACTGTCGTGTTCCTCGACGAGATCTCGTGGATGGGCAGATACGACCCGGCCTTTCCCGGAATCCTCAAAACCGCCTGGGACACGAGGTTCTCGCGCAAGGCGAAGCTCGTGTTCGTGGTGGCCGGGAGCGTGTCGGCATGGATTCAGGAGAACATCCAGCACTCGAAGGGCTATGTCGGCAGAATCTCGCTTGACCTGACGCTTTCCGACCTCTCCCTCCGCGAGTGCCTTGGATTCTGGGGCCGCAAGGCAGAGCGCACTTCGACCCGGGAGATTCTCGACATTCTTTCCGTGACTGGCGGCGTCCCGAAGTATCTTTCCGAAATCGACGCCGGGCTTTCCGCCGATGAAAATGTCAGGCGATTGTGCTTTGACCCCGACGGCTACCTCTACGGCGACTTCAACCGCATCTTCGACGACGTTTTCGACGCGACGGTGGCTTCAAAGAGGCGAATTGTCGCGGCGCTGGCCGACGGCGCGGCAAGCGCCTCCGAGTTGGCCGAAAGGTTTGGAAGCGATCCGAACGGGCATCTTTCGTCCGATTTGAGGGAACTTTCGGAGGCGGGGTTCGTGGCCGCATCCGGGGGCCTCAACCCGCACACCGGGCGGACGGTGCGCGAAGTCCGCTATCGGCTGAGGGACAACTACACCCGGTTCTACTTGAAATACGTGCTGCCGAGGAAGGCCGCCATAGAATCGGGGGCGTTCCGCTACACGCCGCTTGACAGTCTGCCCGGCTGGGACGCCATAATGGGGCTCCAGTTTGAAAACCTTGTGCTGAACAACTTCGCGGCGCTGGCGTCCGAAATCGGGATTGTGGGCAAAAGCGTGGATTCCGTGGCGCCGTATTTCCGGCGAGGCGGCAGGGGCGGCGGAGGCGTGCAGATCGACATGCTGGTGCAACTCCCAAAGTGCGTTTATGTCGTCGAGACGAAACGCAGGGGCGTAATCGGAGTTGATACGGAAGCCGAAGTCCAGCGGAAAATCGACCGGCTCGCCCTTCCCAAGGGAAAATCGGTCAAGGCCGTCCTTGTTTACGATGGAATTCTCGCGACGGAGCTGGAGGAGGACGGCTTCTTCGATTTCCTCATCCCCGCCGAACGGCTCATGCGCTGAACAAGCGGCCATCCGGGGCGACGTGCATACGAGCTGCTTTTGTTGCCAACGGCGGTCATGGCCCGTGTGCGCGACGCGCTCTGGCAAATGACCGCTCTAAAGGCGCACGACATGTGCCTCCGGCGCGAAAAGACACAGCCATGAATGTCACACGGAGGCACGGAGAATGTGGCGCTACGCGCGACCACGAAAGCCGGCTAGGCCGGGGGGACACGAAATCGACCGCTGCGCGGTCTGCACGAAAACGGGCAACGAACCTGTCTTCATCCACAAATCAGCACTAATCCACACAAATTCAAATGACGTATGAGCGATTTGTGCAGATATGTGAAGATTTGTGGATAGTTCTCCCTTTCGTGGTCGCGCGGCAGCGCCAATGCGCGCACATGCTGCCGTTTGATTTGTTAAAAATTTTACCGTTTGATTTGTTAACACGCGCCTTGCGCGATGTGCTATCATTAATGGTGCTTCCGCAAGGTGGCGCCTGTGTCGGGCGTTTCAGAAGCGGGGCGCAACGGTAAACACAAAGGGAACGCCATCATGCGAACCGAATCATTCCGGCGGTATTTCCGCCAATCATGCCGCGCCGCAGCCGGCGCGGCGGCACTAGCGCTCACCGCGACGACGGCCAGCGCATTCAACATTGTGGGCGACGCCAACTCGCACCGCTTCTCCAACGGCGAGAAGACGGTTCTGTCGTTCACCCAGTCCGGCTCATTGACCGTCACCGGCTCGGGCACAATCGAGCTGCTCGTCGTGGGCGGCGGCGGCGGTGGCGGCGAACTCGGCTCCGTCTCGGACAATCAGGGCATCAAAGTCGCCGGCGGTGGCGGCGCGGGCGGCCTCGTCCACAAGGAGTCATTCTCGGTTAGCGCCGGGAACTACACCGTCACGGTCGGCGCAGGCGGCGCTATCGGCGTGAACGGCGGCAACTCGTCCGTCTTCTCCGTCACGGCCTACGGCGGCGGCTACGGCGCACAGGGAGGCTCCGGTGATCGAAGAGGAGGGAACGGTGGTTCAGGCGGCGGCGGGAACAGCGGCTGGACGACCGTCGTAAATGGCGGCTCGGCCATTCACGGCGACGAGGACAACCTCGGCCACGACGGCTCGAAGGCGGAGAGCCGTTTTTGCCAGGGCGGCGGCGGCGGCGCCGGCTCATCGCCCACGAAAAAGGTGCAAAGGAACTCCTACGACACCGTCCTCGACATTGACGACGCCAACAGCGGCATTGCCTACGGCGGCGACGGCCTCGCTTTCGACATCACCGGATCCGAGGTGTGGTACGCAGGCGGCGGCGCGGCGTACAACAGTTACGGCTGCATGCGCTCCATGGGC
>JAGCUY010000090.1 GCA_017962605.1 Kiritimatiellia bacterium
GAATGGTACGGATGGGACGTCGAGCGTGTTCCCAATGTTGATCCCGACATGGATCTCGTCGCGGACGAAGTCCATGGCGGAGCGGGAGAAGGACGCGCGCGGCGCGGCTGCGGGGCGGGTGGCGCCATGGGCGGCGCCCGCCACGAGGGCGGCGGCGGCGAGGGCGGGGATGATGGCTTTCGACATATTAAAACTCCTTTGTGATTTTACCAAGGCCAACAAATATACCACACCGCATCCGCGCATGCAATTTTTTTGCGCATCCTGCTTCACTTTTTGCTTGCATTTGCGCAACAGTTGCGGTATAATTGATGTCGCAACAATGGCACCTACACTTAGAGACATAGCCGCCAAACTGCACGTCGCCCCCAGCACCGTCTCGCGGGCGCTGTCCGGCGACCACGGCGTCGGCGAGACACGCGCCGCCGAAATCTGCGCCCTGGCCAAATCCCTCGGGTACAGGCCCCGCCCGCTCCGCAGACTCATCAACCACACCATCGGCATCGTCACCGTGACTCCCGACGGGAAAATCTCCGACGAGCCCTACCAGACCCGCCTGCTGGCAATGTCGATGGAGACCATGGGCGAGGCCGGATGGCACATGCTCCACGAATTCGCCGTGCGGACCTCCCCCGAACTCCCGGCCATGGTCCGCGAGAACCTTGTTGACGGCATCGTATTCTCCGGCATGCCTTCGCCGGAACTCTGCAAGGCCATCCGCCGACTCGGCATCCCGGCCATCTCCTTCAACGACGTGCCGTCGCGGTGCGGGCTCCCCTGCATCTCCGCCAACGGCGCGGACAGCATGCGAAAGCTTGTGGACGACCTCTTCGGGATGGGCCACAGAAACATCGCGTATGTCTCCTCCCTGACGACCTTCCCGTCGGTCGCGGCCCGCGCCGAGGCATTCGAGGATGCCACCCGCCAGCACAAGATCAAGGGCCGGACAATCACCACGAACTGGATCGCCATCCAGCAGGGGCAGGCGGCAACGCGCCAGATAATGGCGCGGAGGCCGCACCCGACGGCCGTCATCTACTCCACCGACCGCCTCGCCGTCGGCGGGTTCATCGAGTTCGCGCGCCTCGGCCTCTCCATTCCCAGCGACATCAGCGTCGCCGCCTTCGACAACACGGGGCTTTGCGCGTCATCCGACCCGGCCATCACCTGCATCGACCTCAACCAGGGCGAAATGGTTGCCCGCGGCTTTGAAATGCTGCGCGGCGCAATCGAATCCGGCGAGGCGCTCGAACCCGTGGGGATCAGCGTGGACTCATCCATTACCTGGCGCTCCTCCTGCACGGCCGCGCCATAATGACTTTAGGGGGAAACTATGAATAGACATGCAATGGCGATTGCCGCGTTTGCGCTTGCAGCATCTTTCTGCATGGCGCAATCCCAGCCACGCAACGCGCCGTCAAAGCCTTCGTCCTGGACAAAAGACCCGAAAGCCGCCGCCGGCCCGGTGGTGAACGACTCGAAATGGACGAAGGGGCCTTCCAAGGAGTGGTTCGTGAACTGGGACAAGGCCCTCGACGAAGCCCGCAAGACGGGCAAGGCGCTTTTCATCCTCAATACGGGCAGCGACTGGTGCGGTTGGTGCAAGCGTCTTAGGGCGGAGGTCCTCGACCAGTCGGAGTTCATAAAGTTTGCGCGCCGCAACCTGGTTCTCGTCTATCTCGACAACCCCCATGGCAAGCCCCTTTGCGAGGAGCAGACCGCGCACAACCGCCATATCGTGAAGGCGCTGCGCTTCGGCGGCGGCGTCCCCCAGGTCGTGGTGATGAACGCCAAAGGCGAAAAACTTGGCGTAATCAGCGGGGGCGGCCAGAAGAAGGACGAATACCTCAAAAAGCTAAAGGAAACCCTTGAGGCGAAAGGCGAGACGATTGACGGCGAAGAGGCGCGCCTTCTTTTCTCGGAGGGCTATGCAAAATCGGTTGCCGGCGAGCCTCCGGCCCCCGGTGGCGAACGGCGCGAGGCGGCTGGCGCGAACGCATCCCGCGCGATGGCGCCGGACAAGGCGACCGGTGCGCCCAAGGACAAACCCGGCACCGATCCCCTGCCCCTCTATGCCCATACCCTGCCGGAGGAGTTCGCGAATCGTTTCCGCGCGGCGAAGAAGAACGGGCAGGGCATACGGAACGCCATGAAGTCAATGGAGGGGTTCGACCTTATCACATGGCCGGAGGGGTCGTCTGTGAAGTTAGTGGAAGCGAACGGGAAGGCGACTCTCCAGATGCGCAACACCAAGGACAACCAGAAGACACTGGCCATCTGCCTTCACGGCGACGGGTGCAACCTGAAACTCGAGGCCGCCCGCAAATCCAATTCCGCCTCGATGTACAGGTTTGACGGGAATGGGTACAAGCCCTCGCTTTTCACATACAACTTCTATGTCAACCCATGGTCGCAAATCGTCCTCTCCTCGATCAATGGCAAAACGCAGGAGGAAATAAAGACGTTCTTCGAGCAGCGCACGGGCAAATGGCCCGAAGGCTCATGGGTCAAGTACGACAGGCAGCGCAACCGGCTTGTCGTATTCAGCGGCGACTACAACATCGCCAGCGTCGAAAGGACATTGAAAAACGACATCATAGACCCCTCGAAGCCGCTGCCCGTGCCCCCGTCGCTCTGCGGGTTCAGTCTTGGCGAGAAGGACGATTCGAAAAAGGGCCCCAAGGAAAACAGGTGGGCGGACGACTACGCCCCGCCAAGGAAACCGCTCGCGGGCATTGGGAAATGCGCCCTTTACTACAATTCCGACGGGGAATTGGAGCGCGTGGCGGCAATCAAGGAAACGGTCGAGATATTTGACCTCGGCCGCGAAGACGCCCTGGAGGAATTCGACTTTGCCCGTTTTGAGGACCTATTGGAAAAGGGCTTTGCCGAAGCCGAATCGATTTGCAAAACGCATGCGCTCGGGAACAAGCTGATGCTCGGATTCCATGACGGCAGGGACAGGAACGCCGCCATTCAGGAACTCAAAGACACGGGAGAGTGCAAATTCTTGTTCCTCATTCCCTATGGGACCCAAAGCCAGTTCATAGGCGAATACTACCCCTACTCCTTTGTGAGCAGGGACATGGTTTCACTAACCGTGCGCGCGTCCCTCTCCTCATTCAAAATCCCCTTCCGCGACGACAAGCGGCCTGGCAGGAAGCTCATGCGGGTTGGAACGGTTTTCCAGCTGGAAATCCCCTGACGCGCCTAGCTTTCGGGTTGGGAAAGGCCGGTGACGCGCTCGACCGACTTCTCGCAGCAGGCGACGACGGACGCCTCGCCGGCGTAGATGCGGACGGTCCCCTTCGTGCGCGTGATGCCCGTGTAGAGGATTTCGCGCGTCAGGAGCGGCGAATCGCCGTCTGGCGGCATAACGATCGCCACGTCGCCGAACTCCGACCCCTGCGATTTGTGGATTGTCGTCGCGAACGCGAGTTCCGTCTCCGGCAGAAGCTCCAGCCGGATGGTCCTAATCCCGTCTGCCGCGGGCATGTGCAGATTCCGGGGGTCGTCCGGCATCACCACGCCGACGTCGCCATTGGACACGTCCTGCAACCTGTCGTTTTGCGTGATCATCATCGGCACGGGGCATTTCCTGCCCAGCAGCTTCTTGACGAACTCGTTCAGCCGCTCCGCGCCATACGGCCCGTGCCGCAGCGCGCAGAGGATGCGGAAATCGTTCAATTTGCCAAGCGCGGTCTTTGGATCCTTGCTGGCCGCGAACGCGGCAAAACGCTCCCGGCACATCTCCTTGAATCCCGGCCACGCCGCAGGCGCGGCGGCAGGCACGCCTGAAAGATCGACGTAGGACACTACGTCCCGACCCGCGCCGAGAATAGCCATCGCTTCTGTTGGGGTGTTGCCGTTGACCGCCTCCGCGATTTGCGCGATGTCGCCATCGGGCGGGAAACGCGTGCTCTCCCTGAGCCTGCTGATGGACACGCCCGCCATCCGGCAGAGATCGCCGAACACGTGGCCGCGCTCAACCGACGCCAGCTGGTCCACGTCGCCGACCAGCGTGAGCCTGCAGCCCTCCGGCAGCGCGTCGAGAAGCTTCGACATGAGGGGCAGGCCGATCATGCTGGCCTCATCGACGATCAGCCAATCTACGGGAAGCGGATTATCGAGCCCATGGCTGAAGTTCACCAAGTCGTAGCGAGAACCCAGCAGGGCGTGGATGGTCGTCGCCGGCGCCGCCGACACGCCCGCGTTCGCCATGGAATCCGTCATCCGCGCGGCGGCCTTCCCAGTCGGCGCGGCCAATGCCAGGCGCAGGTCCGGGTTGGCGCCCTGGAGATACTTCACGGCGCGGGCGATCGTGTGCGTCTTGCCCGTCCCCGGCCCGCCCGTCAGGATTGAGAACTGCGCCTTGCACATCGCCACCACGGCGTCCCTCTGCTCCTCGCGCAGCTTCGCGAAGAATTCGTCGTCGGGGAGCGCGACTTCGCCCTCAAGGACATTCGCCGCCATTTGCCCGATACGTTCGGCCACGTTCCGCTCATACTGCCAGTTCCTGCGCGTGTAGAGCAAGTCGCCGCTCAGCACGAACGGCGTCGTCACATCCTTGGCAGGCGTCCGCCCATCGACCCTGCAAACAACTTCCGGGACGTCCAACAGAGCCTGGACTTCATCCTCGTCAAGCCGACGGCATACGTCCCCGTCCTCCAGGCTGGCGACTGCGGAGGCGCATAGCTCAGCGACCTTCGCATTCCCGCCGGTCATCCTCTCCACCATGTCCAGAACAGCATCCTTCATCTTGTCATCCCTCCAGTCCCAATGCGGTGCAAAGCCTGTCCAGCAACCTCTCTGACGGGCGGTCGCCGAAGACCGACTTCTCGCCGTTGAACGGAATCCCGCGCAGGAAATAATAGCGTATTCCGCCGAAGTTCCGCTCCCAGGAATAGCCCGCCCCCAGCGTCTCCTTCAGGAACCGGTGCAGGACTGCGGAATACAGCAGGTACTGGAAGAAGTACCCGGCCGAAGCCATTTCTTCAGTAATGCCGGCCTCCGTGAAGTCCTCCACGCGGCGCGTGAGGCTGTTCGACTTCCAGTCAACGACGTAGTAGTAGCCGTCCTTCCTGAAGACGAGGTCGAGGAATCCGACAAGATAGCCCCTGGGGATGGCGCGGTTCCAGCCTTCGGCCATCTCAAGAAAGGCCTTCTTGGTCGCGTCGCCTTCCCACTCCTCCCGCAAGATCCTGGCGATCTCCGCCGTCGTGGCTTCGGCCGACGCCGAAGAGAAGTCGAACTCCCATTCGCTGAACCGGTCTTGCCAGCCGATCTCCCTAAGCGTGAACGCAGCTCCGGCTGGCGAACGGAGCGGGCAGTCCAGCGTTGACTTCACCATTCCGGCGACGAGCTCCGCCACCTTTGCAAAGGCCTCGTCGCCGGACGGGGCCAGGCCGTGGATGGACAGCTCCCGGCGCGTTTCCGCGTGAATCGTCTCATCGTCCGCGTCGAACGGCAGGCGTTCCAGAATCTCGTGCCAGCACGTTCCCGTCTTCGCCCCGCCAGGCAGGGCCATGACCCCCTCCGCGCTCTCGTTCGCCTTGTCACCTGACGATGAATCGAAGTCGTATCCGTCGTCTCGGCCCCCATGCTCGCCCGGCGAGAGGGACGAATAGCTTCCCTTCGTGGGGGCCATGGAATGCCGGCGTGGCTCCCTGGCAGGCGCAAGGTCCTCCGCCTTCACGCCCGAAGCCAATGCGGAATACGGCGGCAACGGCGTCTCCGGCAGCTTGTACATTTTCCAGGCTATCGGCGAGCCCTGCGCCTCCTCCCCCGCGCCGCGCCGCCTTGCGTTCGCCAGCAGGCGGCCAAGCGGCGAACCGGAGTCGGGCTCCATCGTCACGAGAACCGTCCGCTTAGTGGCGCGCGTCAGCGCCACATACAGCAGGCGCATGCGCTCATCGTCATGCTCCGCCGCGGCCTTTTCACGCGCGCCTTCATCCACTGAGACATGCAGGTTCATGCTGTCGTCGTGGTAGAAATACGGCGGGGACACGTCCATGCCACCCGTCATGGGCACGATCACTATCGGGAACTCCAGGCCCTTCGACACATGGATGGTCATGATCTTGAGGGCATCGCTTTCGCTCTCCAGCTGCCGCGCATACTCTTCTACGTCTTTCTCCTCGCCAGGGTGGTTGATGCGCTCGGTGAGCCAGTCCACAAGCGTCTCCGGGGCCGGGCCGAGCTCCTTCACTGCGGCGCTGGCAAGGTCGATGACCTGCATCAGGTCGGCCAGCAGGCGCTCGCCGTCCGGCAGTTGCGCCAGCTTTCGGCGGAAGTCGCAATTGGCGTTTGCCTCAAGGGCGGCAAGGGCGGCATTGAAGCCACGCTTGATCCAAATCTGGTTGAGTTTCCCGAATAGGCCCACCATGTCGGCAAGCAGGGACTCGTCTTTCAGCTTCTCCCCATCGAAAGAGAAGAATCCCGTCAGCAGCGCGGCGCGCACCTGCCCGCGTCCGCCGATCTGGGCCATCGCCATGAGCACCTGGCGGAAGTCGCCCGCCATCTGCCCCGCGAACACATTGCCGGCGCGCTGCAGAACGGCCGGCACGCCAACGCCGCGAAGGGCGTCGCGGAATTCAGTCCCGGCATCGTTCGATGTCGTGAGAATGGCGATGTCCTTTGGCGTTACGCCATTGCCGCGCTGCTCTTCAAGTATTTCCAGCACGGTATCGACAACGGCTTGAAAGCGGTCTTTCGATTTCTCAGCCAGCACGATGCGGAACGGCGACGGGTCCGGGGTTCCGTCCGGCAACGTCAGCGGCTCTTTCTCGCTGGACTGGAGCTCGTCCGGATAGTCAATCGCGTCGTCGCCAAAGGTGCGGACATAGGAGCCGTCATCCTTCTTCTCGTCCATGAACAGCTTGTTGACGGCGTCGATGAGCCGGGGCGTGGAGCGGAAGTTCCGGTCAAGGCGGAAGGTGCTTGCAGCCACCGCCGGAGCCGTGACGGCCTTCTTGTAGGTATAGATGTCGCCGCCGCGGAAGGAATAGATCGCCTGTTTGGGATCGCCCACGAAGAAGAGCGTCGGGGCGGGCTGGACATCCGGATCGAGGAATACGAGGCGGAAGATGTCGTACTGGACCGGATCCGTATCCTGGAACTCATCGACGAGGGCGGCCTTGAACTCGCTTCTCAGGCATGCGGCAAGGGCCGGACCTCTCCTCTTGTCCAGCAAGGCGCCCCTCAGGCTGCGCAGGAGGTCGTCGTACGTCTGCGTGGCGCGCGACGGGCGGTCGGCCTCGTACGCATCGACGATTTTCTTCGCGCGGGCGAGGGCGAAGGTCTTCGCATCGTCTTCCGCGCCTTCGTCCACAACCCAGTCGGTCTTGCCGGAAAGGTCATGCACGTAGGACTGGAGCATCGACATGTCCACGTCGTCCCTCATGGCTTCGGGGATGTCCGTGCGATTGCACCGCCACCAGTCGCGGACGCGGCGGGCGAGGTCCTGCTCCTTCGTGTCGGCGAACTCCGCTTTGAAGGCGCTGTCCGTCTCGAATGCGAAACGGACGAGCGCGCGGCGGCAGAACCCGTGGATGGTGGTTATGGAGGCCTGGTCGAATTCCATGAGGGCCAGCTCGACCCGCGTCCGCGCAACGGAGTCGGGTGCAGCTCCGCCAATTGTCGCACAGGCGCAGGCTCGCAACTTTTCAAGGCGCTCCAGTTCCTCGGGCCTGAAGCCCGCCACGTCGCCGGCGAACAGACGCGAGAGGTCGGCAAGAACCCTGCGCACGCGGTCGCGCAGTTCCTTCGTGGCCTTTTCAGTAAAGGTCATCACCTGTATCTGGGACGTCCGGAAACCCTTTTCCGCAATAAGCCGAGCGTAGATGTTCTGGATGTTGTAGGTCTTGCCCGTGCCAGCGGACGCCGCAACGAGATGCGGACCCTCCAGGGGGAATGCTGGATTGAAGATTTCCTCGCTGAAAATGCGCTTCATGATTCCACTCTCCTTACCTGCCCTTGTTCGACGAGACAATCCTCGAACCATAGTCGCCAAGCGCCTCTGCGAATTCGTCGGGAAGCACATCGCCGCCGCCGCAGGCCGCCGCGCCCGCGTAATCAAACGCCATCGGCTTCATGGCCTGGGCGACGATCTTCACCAGCAGCTCCCTCGCCTCATCCTGCGGGATGGGGCGGAAAGTCCTCACGGGGTCGTCCTTCATGCACATCATCGCCGTCACGAACTCCCCTCCGGCGGCATGGCCCGCCACATGGCGGACCCATGCGGCAACCTTCGTGGAATCATAGACATTCCTGTATGTCGAGAATTCAAACACATGCCCCTTCCGCCCGTCTGGCAAGACGTTCAGACTGACTTCGTGGCGACATCCCGCGACGGTCACGCGACGCCCGTCAATCTCAATGACGGCATGGTAGGGAACTGCGTCTGCCGCATCTTGCCAGAAGGCAAGCGCCTCCGCCGCCGTCTTGTCGGCACATGTTAACCCGTCGCTTTCCGACTTCTTGTACTTGAGCGGACGCTGGCGGTAGTTCGTTCCGCTTTCCGCCGCTGCGACAATTGCTCGTTCCAGCTCCTCGCCGGTCAGCGAGATGCCCGTCTCCCTCAGCCGCTCCGCCACCTTCGCGGCATCCACTTCGTCCGAGCCGCGTACCAGCAGCCTTTCCATCAATTCACTGGGAAGCGAGCCGGCTTCAAGGCTGTCGTCGTCGTCAAGGAGGTCGTATCCGGGCTTGGAGATGCGGACGCCAAGCCGCATGTGGGCAAGGAAATGGTTGGGGCGGGAGTAGAAGTAGGCGAGCTCTTCGGCGTCGATGACCGTCTCGCCCTTGTCGTTGAAGCTGAAGGGCGCCACGCTGCCCCCGTCCGCCGCTTGCGCTTCCTGCCGCTCAAGAATCGCCGCGGCCGCATCGTGGTTGGTGGCGGAATAGCATGGCGGCAAACCGTCACCTTCCATGAAGTAGCGCGGACTGTACGCCTGGAGAGGATGGTGGTAAGTCCGCACTTCACGCCCAGTTCCCCTGAACCACTCTACCAGGTCGATCAGCGGCACGGCCGCCGGCACTTCCTCGTTGGTGCGGATGTCCCGGCCGATGTAGCTCAGCGACAGGCGCTCCCGCGCGCCAAGCGCGGCCTTGAGGAGCGCGCTGGCGTCCCTGTCGCGCGGCGTGACGTCGAACAGCGTCGGATGACGTCCGATGAGGTCGAACGACGCGCGCCGCTCCGTCCTCGGGAACGTCCCGTCGTTCAGCCCGCAGATCCACACGAACCGCGCAGGCACCGCCGCGCCATTCCCAAGCGGGGCGAACCTGACCGCGTCGCCAGGAGGCGACACGCGCCTCCCCCTCGACTGGACGGCCTCCAGGATTGCCGCGCACATCACGTCGCCCGGGACGGGATCGTCGGCCTTTGCGGACATGCCGTCCGAGCGGGCGACCAGCGCGTCCGCAGTCGTGGAGACGATTGCGCGTCGCAGCCCCGCCAACTCGTCGCCCGAGGAGTCGTCCCCCCGATAGAACTCGCCAATCGTGCGCAGGAGGCGGTCGCGCCACTCCCCTGCCGGATGCGGCTCCTTCAGGAACGCCCGCAGCTGCGCCAGCGACTTCACGAACGCATCCAGGGCGCCCACTAGCCTGGCCCGCTCCCCCTCGACGTCGCCACAGGGCAGCAGCCTTCCGAGCGGCCCCGCGTCAACGAGATCTTCGGCGTCCTCGCGCGGCCCCAGCAGCGCGTCCGCGATGAAGCGGTCCAGCCCGCGACGCCATGTGAAGGGATATGCCTCGTGCGCGCCCTCGAAGCCGAGGACGCCGTCCACGTCCGCATCGTCGTACCCCCAGTGGATGTTGTTTTTTCGCACCATGTCGCGCAGGACGGAAAGTCCGTCGGCGTCGATGCCGAACCGCGCGCGAATCTCCGGAACGCCCAGGAGCGCGAACACGGCGTTGACCTCGAACCTGTTCGTGCGGAACTCGAACAGCGCGCCGAGCGAATGCGAAATCGGCGTCTCCTCCAGAACGCTGCCCTCCAGCGCAAACGGGATTTCCCCTTCCCCGCCCGCGCCGAAAACAGACTCCACCAGAGGCGCATACGTGCCCCAGTCGGCGCAGAGCACAAGGGCGTCGGAAGGACGCGCATCAGGTTTATCCTCGAAGAACCGGTGGAGGGCGTCGCGCGCCGCCTCCAGCTCGCGCCGCGGCGAATGGCACGCATGCACCTCCGGGACAATGCCGGCGAGGGTGGAAAACGTTCCGGCCCCCTTGTCGCCAACCCACTCGCAGTCTCCCTCCACAAGGTCAAGTTCGGCCGCGAGAACGCTGCGGGTGCCGTTTGCCAGCGCGCCCAGCAGCCGCGCGTCGGGCGTTTCGAACATGTCCTCCGGCGCCGTCTCCGGCGGCGTCTCGCCCCGCTGCAGCGCTTCGCGCAGCTTCCTGGCCATCTCGCGCCGGGCCATTTTCCGGCTGGGGTCTTCAAGCCAATAGTCGTGCGACGGGTTGAAGGTCCAGAACGTTGTCGGGATGGTTTCGGATATCTTCCTGAGCATCAGCAGGTGGGGCCACGGGGCGGCGGCCACGTCGAACACGTGGATTGCCGAATAGCGCGGGAAACCGTTGAGGAGCGCCACGGACGGGTCGGCGTCGGCGGCCAGGGCGCTCGCGTAGTCGCGCGTGTAGGTTGCCGGCGCCTCCTGGACCAGAAGCCGGTATAGCGCGGCCTGCCAGCGTTCCTCCTCGGATTTAACCTTGCCCGCCTCCCAGTCGGCAAGCATTTGGTATCTATTCTCCAGATAGTCGCAGAAAAGCTCGGCGAGACGCGACGCCAGCTCGAAGCGCCGCTTGTCAACGACCTGGCTGTTCGCCCGGGCGACGTAGGCCAGCGGGATGGCGAGGTCGGGGTTCCCCGCCTCCGCCTTCAAAATGGCGTCTATGCGCCAGGCGAGCACGCCTTTCGCGTAGGGGTGTTCCGCCGGACGGCGATGTGCGCCGTCCTTGCCGTGCGTCTCGAACGCCAACCAGTCATTGACGAACTCCGCAAGCGGCTTGAAGTCGATGTTCGCGAAAATGCGACGCGCCCCTGGCCTGCGGCGCAGGAGGAAATACCCCTGCAGCCAGTTGCGCGTTGCCAGGTCGCCCACGACAACGCAGATGCGGGAGAACGGGTCTTTATCCGGCATGTTCTCCCATTCCACGAACAGGCGTTCGGCAAGCGCCTCCAGCCAATCACTCCAAAAAACTTTCAAAGTTGGTTTCTTATCTTGTTCATTCATGTTCGGTATCCTTCTGGAAACTCGCCTCCTCGTCCGGCGCGGCGGTGACGGAAATTATAGCACGGGCAGAAGTCGAAGTCAAAGGTTCAAGGCGACGGCATTCCCAAATTGCCCCTAGTCGATGCGCTTTAGCATGTAGTTGAAGAGCGAGGAGACGACATGGCCGCTGTATCCCGACAGGGTGTACCGGAGCGCCAACTCCAAAACGTCAGTGGCGAGGCTACCAGGCCTTGCGCACGATTACGTTGCTCTTCAGGAAATGGAAGAGACGGTCGGGGCCTCGGCTGAAGAAGACGCTATGATTCAGGTCCTTCCCCCCATCCCTCTCGTTGAACTCGATCACGGCTCCGAAGCCTTTGTTGTCTTTGGCATCGCGAAATGTGCACAGGGATGCGCTTGTGACCACGGGGAACCTTCTTTTCGGGAAGGTCCACGCCATCGCAAGCCCCGTGCCCTGGTGGACGATTCTGAAATGGTGGGCGTCCCCTTCGGGCTGTGGGGGGTGGATGCGCCATCCCTTGTCATCGAAGGCAGGCGCCCCGTTGACGAAAAACGTGAATTCCCGAAGCTCCTCCGCCATCGCGCACTTCATCTGCCGCCAGCTCACGCCCCATGCCGTCTTGGCGTCCGGATCTACGCCATGGCTGATCAGCAGTTCCTCGACGGGCGACAAGGGATTCTTGCGGCTTCTTTCGTTGGAGAAAAAGCGGTTGTAGAGCGTGTACCAGAGCAGGTTCCGGCCGAGGGCGTCGGTACACGACGCGGCGGTTCCGGGGCTGGTCCGCTCGGTTTGCTCGATTGCTTCGCCAATGGTTTTTTCCCAGTGGTTCGCGCACTTGTAGAAAAGCACGCGGCGCGGGTCAATCCATTCCTTCGCCACTTCATCGTTCTCCATCAGCCAGTCCAGGATTTTCGTCTTCTCGAGGCCGAGAAGCCATGTGAGGAGACGCACGTCCACCTCCTTCCCGACGACGCCAAGGGCAAGCATAAGTTCCGCAGGGGAGTCGTCGTCGATGGCCTTCTTCAAAACCTCCTGGGTCTTTACCCGCCCCTTTTCCCAGTCGTAGCTGGAGATTGTCTGGATCCGCTTGAAGAACACACGGTTCGAGCATCGGATGGTCTCGTATCCCGGCCGCGTCCGCGCGCAGTAATCCTTGCGTCCGGCCTCGCAGTCGAGCAGGCCGAAGGGGAGGGTTCCCTTGGCGCCGGAAAGGGCGGCATCCCGGTAGTAGTCCACGTGGTTATAGCGCCAGAGGAGCCGGGCGCGCGTCTCCGGCGCGACGCGCTCGTCGCCGATGGCGTCCGTCACGATCCGCCCGATGCGGCCGTACAGCTCCGGCACGGCGTGCAGACGCTCAAGCTCGAAAAGCCCCCGCCCCGGCGAGGAGACAAGAAGTTTCCGGACCTCTTCGGGCGGAAGCGGCTCGCCAAGGACGGGGGTTTCGACCTGCCGGATGCCCAGCCGGTGCTCGGGCGGCATGGAATCCAGACGGCGGTTCAGCTCGTTCAGCTGGCGCATGGCCTCATCAACCCCGCCCAGCTTCTCGACTTCGGCCATGAAGTCGGCGAGTGGATTGTCCGTAGTTTTGGGTTTTGCTGATTTATCGTTTATGTTCAGAGTTTTATCCGTCATTTACACCTCGCTTTCCCTTTCTTTCCTAAAAATGACAGTATATATTATTGCATATTTGTTTGAAAAAATCAAGTGAAATTTTATAAAAAATAAAAAATTTGGTTTGTTCTTCTCCAAATTGTGCGGGTAAAAGATCTGCTTGCTGCGCAAGCGACGATGGTGGGCGATCTTTGCGCTAAGCGGGCGGAAGCGGGCTTCGCCCAGCGGGCCGGATCGCCCGCGGTGAGAGCCATCCCTGCGGATGCCACGCCTCAAAAACCGTTCCATTCGTCGCGCCGCAAGGCGCAGTAAAAAGCGGCAGTGCCTACGGCGCCTATTGTGCCGGACACATTATCGACAACATTGAAAATACTGAAAACGGCTGCGCCGGCATTGAAATTTCAATGGCCCGAAGGGCTTTCATTTGAGTTCAATGTATATCATGGCATGGCGGAAAAAACAAGGAAAAACCGGCTTAAATTCAAATCCCGCGGAACAGATCTTCCGCCGGAACAAGGAAGTCGAACCAGCCACGGCGCACGATGGATGGGGCGAGTTCACCATCATAAACAAGGGCGGTGCGAACGGACAGTCCACGCCGAAGCGGAAGCCGCGCGACCTTTTCCTTCACTTCGTCGATTACATCCGCCCCGATTTCGCGCCGTCTTTTGATTTCAACGACGTATGCGGACGACTCGGTCTGCACAAGAAGGTCAATCTGGCAGCCGGCCCCCCGCCCGCCCCGCTGGATCCAGGGTCCGACGGAGAGGATGTTCACGCCTGAAAGGCCAAGCCTTGGCAGCAGGGACTTGAAGTTGTTGGCGACAAGAGTCTCGAACTGCAGGCCCAGCAGCGTTTCCCAGCCTGGGAGAACCGAAAGCGGAGCGGCGTCAAAGAGCCCCTTCTCTATCCGCTCCCTTTCAGGAAGGACATAACGGAGGTAGAAGCGCGTGTAGCAATCCTTGATCCGGTAGCGCGTTTGAAGCGCCGGCGCCCCCGTAGCGGGGTTGAGGCCACGATCAGATGCCACGAAGCCCGCCGTGTCCAACTCGACGAGGTCGGCGGAAAGCGTGCCGTTGCGCTCACTATGAAGCGCGTCCGCGACTTCGGAGACGGACTTCGGCCCATCCACAAGCGCGGCGAGAATCTGTCGCTTCCGCTGCGCCTGACGCCCGAACACGCGGTCAAAGATGTTCTCGAAGTCGGCGAAAAGGTATCCGTCTGGCAGAAAGCATGTCCGGCGGATGTTTTCATCGACTGTGAGCGCGGGGTTCATCTCCTCCAAATAGCGGGGGACACCGCCAGTCACGGCCAAAGTGTCGAAGATTTCGCGGGTCGAGCGCCGGTCTGCCGCCTCACCCCAGAACTTAACAGCATCGGAGACCGGAAGCTCCGGCAGGACGAAGTCGAGCGAACGACGACCCACGAATCCCGTGCTTTTCACGATGTTGTCCGTAAGCCAAGACGAAACCGAACCGCACAAGACGAGGATTAGGCGGTCGTGCTTTCTAAATAGGTTGTCCCATGCGACCTTGAGGTCGGCGGCAAATGTACGGGACTTTGCGCCCATCCACGAAATCTCGTCGAGCATTAAAACCGTCCAGCCATCATCCGAAATCACACTGTCCGCAAGCTGGAATGCCTGCGGCCAGTTGGCGGGCACGACCTCTGGCAACCGGCTCTGCCGTGCAAGCTGCTGGCCAAAGGCCACGCGCTGGTCCGCATCGCGAATCCGGCGTTCGGGGGTCAGGCCCTCGATTTTTATGAAGCGGCAGCCGTTCCGCCGCGCGAACTCCTCGAAAAGCGTCGATTTGCCAACGCGCCGGCGGCCGCGGCATGTGACAACCGATGCCATTGGCTTTGATAGCAGTTCCGAAAGCCGATCCAGATAATAGTCTCGCCCGAAAAACATGGATGTTCCCTTCTTTTTGCGATACCATTATGCCACGAATCAGGCTTCCTGTCAAGGATTTTTTAGCACACTTTTGCCAAAAATCAAAAAGTGTGCGAAAAATTGCGCTTGAAAATCTCGCACACTTTTGCCGTTTTCTGAAAAGTGTGCGAAAACTGGCATTATTCCGCGACCTGCGTCATGTGGAAAAGGCCGTCCTTGCACAATTTGAAAACGTATTGATTTGTCTTCTTTCTCCAATTATAAACATTTTCAAGTGTTATCTTCCAAGGTTCTTCAACCTCTTTCATTGTGAACTTCCAGGGTTCTATGATGAAGGGCCATGTCTCTTGGATGAAAATCCCCCGCCCCTCCCCCAGCGTCCAAGTCATAGTCCGCCCCGATCCGCGCATGACAATCTTGACTTCCTTCACGCATTTCCGGCCGAGAATCTTTGGAATGTAACACCCCTCCTTGACGTCATAGCCATATCCTTCGAACCTGAAACGCACTCCGTCGATGAATATGTCGTAGAGGCGCCTTTCATCCGACATGGGGGGCGGAAGACAGGCCATGTCGCGCCAGGAAAGCCCCCACGCCGTGTCGGCGTCGGGGTCGCACCCCACTCGGAAAAGCGTTTCAATCACATTGTTCTTCTTTCCGATTCCCCGGCGGCGCGATTTCTCGAAGTAGCGGCGGTACCAGAGCAGATTCCGACCCAGCGCGTCCACGCACTCCCTGGCCAGCCCACGATGCCTCTTTTCGGAACGCAGCAGCCATTTCACCGCATGGTTGTCGTCCCAGTTTGCGCAAACATAGAACAGCATCTCCCGCGGGGATATGATTTCCCCGTCGGAATCTTCCATCAGGTATTCGAGAATGCGGAAACTGTGACTATACAATATCGCCTGAAAATACTTCGGCTCCAATCCGTAGCCGGCGAGGCTGGTGTTTATCATGAACTCCGCAGGCGAATCGGAAATGATCGCCATAAAGATGCGCTTGTCAATTTCGGTGGTTGGCTCAAATTTGCTCTCCTGCCCGAAAAAAAAGCGGTTTGAACACCGAATGTCGCGGTAGCCGGGCTTCTCCCGCGCGCAATACCATTTGCGGACGGCTGGCGCGTCGAGAAGCCCCATGGGCACATCCCCCCTCACGGCGTTTTCCGGGAACGACGAGAAGGTCCCGTCATACACGAACTCGTCCAGCAGCCGCGCCCGGACCGGCCTTGGCAGGGAGGAGTCGCAGATGATTTCGGAAAGGAGCCGCTCCTCCCGCCCGAATGGCTGGACGAGAGATTCGGGCAAGGAGTCCATCCGCAGAAGGACTTCGATTCCGGCGAGTGGGTTTGAAACCAGAAGCCCCTTCAGCGCCTTGTCCGAAACATATCCCTCGGTCGCGGGGTCGCCGGCCGTCACCATGCAACCGGGATCTCCCCGAAGAGTGTCTGCCGCGCCTTGCTCCATCTTTTTCGCGTTCTCCACGGCCAAGTCCATTAAAAGATGCCCAGACCCCTGATGAAGGGCAGCAGCGTTTGCGAGACCACGAGTGAATTCAGTTGATGGCCGCCGGGGAAGATCTGGGACATTCCCGGATAGTGCTGCTCGAAGACCGGTCTCGTCTGCGAGGCGGGGACGGTCGTGTCCTCGTCGCCGAAGAGGCCGTGGCAGAGCGTGCGGTCGTCGTCCGTCACGCCGTCGAACTGGTGCGCCTCCATCTCCTGGAAGTGCGCAATCGTCTCGGTCGTGACGTGGAACTCCGTCTCGCCGTCCTTGCGTCGGTTCATCCACTTGTGCTTCCCGACGGAGAGGATGTCGTACTTCTTCGACAGCCAAAACGCCGGATTGACGCAGATGCGCGTGAATCCGTGGAGCTGCTGCGCGTACATGCCGCCCATGGACGTCCCGATGATCAGGTCCGGCATCTCGTCGTATGCCAGTTCCTCCAGCATCGGCAGGGC
>JAGCUY010000091.1 GCA_017962605.1 Kiritimatiellia bacterium
AAGCCCCGGCAGCCCGGGCAGGTCAACGAGGCCGTAGTTGTTGCCCGTGAACGGCGCCATGTGGAACGTCACCGAGAAGCCCACCTCCTCTACGGCCTTGAACAGCGCCTGCAGCCGCCCGTCGAGTATGCTCAGGTTGCAGCACAGCTCGCCGATGCCCTTGCATCCCTTGTCGCGGTACCAGCGGAAGCCGTCGGCGAATGGCGACGTGAAGTTGTTGCGGTAGTTGCGCGGGTCGATGTTGCAGAACGGGATGAAGCGCCCGGGATGCATCTTCGCGATGTTGAGCACCTCCTCGTTGGACTGCGACTGCATCGTGTTCTCCGCGTTGCACAGCGGGAGGATTACGCCCTTCTCCACTCCGTGCCTGTCGTAGAACTCAAGCATCTCCGCAGGGTTCGATACCTGATGGCGCACCTCCCCAGACTTTCCGGGCGGATACGGCACGTAGTGCTCCTGCACACAGTGCCCATGTATGTCTATGTACTTTACCATGGTTGGCTCAACTTTCTTCCTCTTTGTTTTGCCTGTAAAACCGACAGGTGTGAAATATACACTATCGCCACGAATAAAGCAACTGTTTTTTTCGGCCCAATCATCGTCCGAGCGCTTTTCGTTCGGCGGGGGTGATCGTCCCCTCTTTTACCTGTCTGTCAAGGTAGTTCCTGAGCGCGGCCTCGGATTTCTCGCAGAAGGCGTCGCTTTCCTCCTTCGTGCAAAGCCCCTTCTCCGCCCGCTTGCGCGAACGCGCCATCGACTTCTCCGCCCCTTCAACCGCACGCTTCACATCAGGCGGTATGCGCAGCAGGCCAACCTTCCCGCCGCCTTGGCCAAGGACGAAGTCGGCCGCGATCCGCCGCTGCTCCGGCTCGGGGAAGATCGACAGCGGCAGCGCTACGGACTCCATCGCGTTCGAGATCGTCGCCGTACGCGCGTCGAGCGCGACGACGTCGCCCGAAACGACGTTCCCCGCGTGGTTGGTGTAGGAGTTGAAAGGTTGAATAGTTGAATGGTTGAAAGGTTCGGATTCCGCCCCCGCAACGAGGGCCATCATCAAAACGCAAAGGACGCAAATTTTCATCTGGGTTTCTCGCTTATTTTCACGCAAAGTCCATGAACGCAGTGAATGTCGCGTTGTTGATCTCAAGCGCCATTTTCTTTGTTGCCCATCTTGCGCGCCATGGCGACGTTATTCTGCGTTGAGGTAGTATTGGGTCAGGAGCGGAAACATCTCCGGATGCTCGCGGATGGCGTTCTCAAAGTTGTCGACGAAGGTCACGTTGTCGGAGTCGTTCGCCTGTCTTATCATTTCGTCCGTAACCTGTTCCAGGAGATCCGATTTCTGCTGCCAAAGCTCATCCGAGAGCTTGCCTGTCGTATTTTGTGCGTCGGCCTCGAGCTTGTGCAGCAATGGGTAGTGGGCGCAGAGGGGGTTGGTGAGGCGCTGGAGGAGGTTCGCCTCCACGGCCAGCTGGTCGCGGATCTTCTGGGCGTCGGGATGGACTTTGCCGTTCTTGTCGCGCAGGAAGTCGAAGTAACGCTGGTCGAAGTCGCCGGTGCGGCCGATGTCGAGGCGGTCGGCGCTCTGGAGTAGCTGGGCCTCGAGCGTGGGCGAAATGGGGACCGTGCGTTCGGGGAGGCCGTTCTGCGCCGGTATCTTGACGCCGACGATGGAGTCGGCGACTTCGTTCTCGTATGCCTCGCCGGCGGTGTTGTCGCCGTACTGCTGCCGGATGGCTTCGCCCGTCATCCGGGCGCTGACTTTCTCCCAGCGGTCGCTGCCGAGGCCGCCGCGGCCGAGGTCGTGTCCGGTGATGCCGAGGATGACGGCGTTGCGGTCCACGTTTATGCCTTGCTCCTTGAGGATGTTGCAGAAGGCGTTGGCGTAGATGTAGGCGCGGATGATGTGGCCGCGTCCGTGGACGGAGCGTCCCTTTTCGGAGTTGAGCTCCTTCTCGCGGTAAACCTCCATCTGGTCGATGAGAAACTGCTTGCGCGCGGCCTTGGTCTGGGGCATCGCGCCGGGGTTGGCCGGCGCGGGGAACGTCGGGTGGGCGGGGTGCGCGGCGTCTAGGGCGTCGGCGAGCGCGGGCGAGAGCTGCCGGACTGCCGCGCGGACGTTCGCCTGGACGGCGGAGAGCGGAATCAGGCTCGGGCGCGGGGCAGTCCACGGAGCGTTGATGGAATCGGAGAGGGCGGAGGCCGTGGCGGTGATGGCGCGGGACAGGGAGCGGACGGCATCGCGGCCCGCCTTTGGGGAGTTTTTGAGGGTGTCGGCCCCTGCGATTGCCTCGAGCTGCCCGGAGAGACCGCGCATGGTGGGCGAGTCGAGAAGCCCGATCAGCTTCTGCGTCGCGGCGGGCGTGATGGGCGGCACGGCGTTGCGGAGGAGTGCGACGGTCATCGCGGCGACGCTTACGTGGTCGGCGGCCGCCGCTCCTGCCTGCAGCTCGGCGAGGCGGGCCAGGACGGCGTCGGCCGATGGCGGCGGCTCGGCTGAGGCGAGTTCGCGGAGGAGCGCGGCGCGCGCGGTGGCCTGGCTGTGGATGGCCTTGACTTCAGCGACGGAACTGATGGCGGTCGTGGAGCAGATCCAGTCGGCGAAGGCCTTTTTCTGCCCTTCGGTCTCAAATGGCAGTTGCTCGAGGGTGCGAAGGAAGGAGATGTTCTTGCGCATTGGGCCGACGATGCAGTCACGGAGGGCATGATTGACGATGCCCTCTGCATCCGA
>JAGCUY010000092.1 GCA_017962605.1 Kiritimatiellia bacterium
GCTTCAGGTGCCATGACGCGCCGCAGCCAGCTGACGGGCACAATGGGGCCTTGCCGGCGCAGCCACCCTGAACGTAAGGCGGGCTGTCCGCGATGCTTATTGGCTCCCAATGGCCCCACAAAAAAATGGGGGATAAGCCTGATTATACTCTTTTGTGGCGCTAGGGCAGGGAAAGTCGGGCCTTGGCTCGGAACTCGCGCATCGACATCCCCATGCGGGCGTGGAAAAGCTCGCGCAGGGCGTCGCCTGAGCCAAAACCGCTGAAGTCGGAAAGCATCTGGTGAACAGCCTCGCGCCGAAAAGGCGAGTGGGCGATTTGCGAAAAGTTTTTTGCATTTGGAAAAATATGTTACCATGTGGTGTAACATGCTATTGACGGTAGGTATAAAACAATATATAATTATTTATATGAAAACAACCATAGACATTCCTGATGACCTATATCGCTCGGTGAAATCACGTAGCGCATTGGAGGGCATGACCGTCCGCAGCGCGACGCTCATGCTCTATGGCGACTGGCTCGCGAGGCCAAGAGGGACTCCTGGCGGAATTCCGGCTATGCATGACGCCAAATCAAAGGAACCGCTTCCCCCATGGTTTGGAATAGGACGCGCCAATGTCCGCAAGAATTCCGGGCGGGCAGCCGGAATTGAGGAAATGCGCGAGGCCATCGCGGCCGGCATCGCAGCCGAACGGCAACCGGCGAAAGGCGGACGCGCATGAACATCGGCCTTGACACGTCGGCACTTGTCCGCATCATATCGGGCGAACCGCAGGCTTTGGCCGAAAAAGTAGCTAGGAGGCTTATGGGAACCATCGAGGGCGGTGGCGTATGCGAGGTTTCCGATATTGCCGCATTCGAGGCGTATTATGCTCTCCAGCAGTTCTACGGCATGACCAAAGGAGAAGTCCTTGGCCATTTGCGAACACTTTCCGTAACGCCTGGATTCAGGTTTTCGCCAATCGTTTCAGCCGTCCTTGAAACCCCGAATCTAGCCCATGCAAGTCCGGGCTTCATCGACCGCGTCATCGCGGAGGGATACCGGGCACATGACGTGACTACCATATCCTGCGAAAAGTCCTTCCGCAAACTTCCCCTCGCCGAAGTCGTTTCCTAACGCATGGCCATTGGGAAAAGCGCATAATCCTTACAGGATCATCAACTGGGCAAAGATTGCCGCGCTAGCGCCATGAAGACAATCCTCGTATATACGCTTCGCGTGAACTCGAGCTACTATGGGTTCTTTCTCTCGCTGCTCGGCGAAGGGCGGCGCCGCGGCTGGCGCTTCGCCTGGGTCGAGCCAAACGAGCGCGAAAGCGCAGAAGAGGAACGCAAGCGCCTGGCGAGAGTGTTCGACGTGCTGAAGCCTGATGGCTTCGTCGGCGGCTACATCGGCAACGGCCGCCCCGTCATTCCTCCCGCCGGAACGCCATCCGTCTGGGTCGATACCAGCAAGCCTCCGCCCGGCGTGACAACTGTCCGCCACGACAACGCGAGCTTTGGCGAGGCCGCCGCGAAGGCGCTGCTTGACGAAGGGCAGAACTTCGCCGTCTTTGGGCTGAAAAGCCACAAATGGTCGGGCATCAGGGAGAGGGCCTTTGCGGCGAGAGTGCGCGCCGCAGGGAGGCATTGCCGCATCGTGCGTCTGCCGGGGGATTCGTCGCACCCATACACCGCGCTGGAGGATGTCCGCGACGAGCTCCGTAAATTGCCGCGCCCGGTGTCCGTCTTCGCGGTGTCGGACAAGCTCGCCGCCGTGACGCTTATGGCCGCCGAGTCGCTAGGCTGGCGCTGCCCGAACGACATAAGGCTTGTCGGGGTGGATGACGACGAAATCCTCTGCATGAGTTTCACGACGCCGATTTCAAGCGTCCACCCCGACTGGGCGCAGGGCGGGAGGCTTGTCGCCGAGGCGCTTGAGGAGCAGATGCGCGGAGAGCCGCCGGGGGGCGAATACCTTTATGGCGCGGCGGGCGTGACGCGACGGGCGACAACCCGCCTGCCATACGTCAGGCCAAAGGACAAGCGCGTGGAGCGCGCGCTCGCCTTCATTGCCTCCGACTACGACTCGCCGATAACGGTCGAGGATGTCGTCGCTGCCATGGGCTGCTCGCGCTCCCTTGCTAAGCTGCGCTTCCGCGAGGAGACAGGCAAGACAATCCTCGAAGCCCTTGAGGAGATGCGCTGGGAGCGGCTGTTGGTCATGCTGCGGCGCGAGGACGCCGACCTGTCCGCCCTGCCTATGCAGTGCGGCTTCCGCTCCGCCTCCGCCCTCCGCGCCCTCTTCCGCCGCCGCACTGGCATGTCCATGACGGAGTGGAGGAAGAGGTGGTTCTTATCGGCTGCCGATGGCAATCGGTAGCCGAGGGTTGAGTTTTTCGGCAGCCGGTGGCAATCGGTTGCCGGTTGCCGAGTTTTTTCGGCGTTCGATTGCCACCGGCAACCGGCCACCGACAACCTTAACCCTTAGCTAACCCTCGACAGGCTTTGTCCCGCGGCACGATGGGTAGCCAGTGCAACCCCAGAAGTCGCCGGTCTTGCCGTGGCGTAGGCGCATATCGGCGCCGCACTTAGGGCACTTTGGGGCATCGTCATCCACAGGACGGCGGAAACTCCGCTTTTCCTCAACGCGGGCGGCTGTCATGCGCTCCGAAAAGCCACCCTCCTTGACGAATTCCTCGCCGCGCCGACGGAGTATGCGGTCGAGCATCATGATGGCGCGGCTGATGAGAATCAGCATCGCGTTGGCGAAGACAACATCGGCACTGGTTTTCGATTGCAGTCGATCGCACTCGATTGCATTCGCGCTTCGATTGCTCTCGACAGCACTCGACTGCTCTCGATTGCCATCGCCGAACCACGGCGCAAAGCGCCTCCGCTGGGCTATGATGTGTACGGCGAGGTCGTGGTTCACATCTTCGCCATAGTCGGCGTGGTCAAGGTGGATGGCGTAGATGGCGACCGCCTCCGGGGAATCCTTGCGCCAAGGCGGGAGGTTCTTGTCAAGAAGCCAGGTCAGGTAGTCGTCGCGGAGTTCGCAAAGGCTGGCCTTGGCCACGTCGATTAGCTTCAGGGCCGTCTGCGCCGAGGTTGCCAGTCGCTCGCTCCCTTCCGTGAGGTTCTTGACACCGGAGCGGGCTGCCTGCGCCATCTGGTCGAACTGGCGGCCGCAGGGGTCGTTTTTAGCCGAGAGAAAGCGCCGGCAGAAAACAAGAGTCTCGAGCTGGACGATGTTCATCAGGATGTAGGCGTCGAGGCGCTTGTATCCAGTTGAGTTTTTGAAGAGATCGGACATGGTGTTAGACCTTTGGTTTTGCTGGGTGGGGGCGGTTTTTCGGTGGCCGGTGGCAATCGGTTGCCGGGGTGAGGGTTGAGTTTTTCGGCAGCCGGTGGCAATCGGTTGCCGGTTGCCGAGTTTTTTCGGCTCTCGATTGCCACCGGCTTTTCGGCCCTCGACAACCTCATTATACCACAGTTCCTTTGCCAACGCACTCACACTCTCTCACCAGACAACTAGCCCTTGTCCAAAAGTTGCGTATGTTTTTTTGGACAAAATCGACGGCCATTTCGGGAAATCATGGTATAATGGTTGATGTCGGCGAGCATTGTGCCGTCGGCAAACCATAAGGAAAAACAATCATGAACCTAAAGAACATCCGTCTCACAGCCGCAGCAGTGGCGACCGCCGCGGCCATCCCGTTCGCGGCACCAGCAGCCGACCTCACGGTCGCGCAAGGCGATTCGCAGACAATCTCTGCAGACACGACATACGGTGCAGTTGTCGTGAACGGCGACCTCACCGTCGCGCCAAATGTCACGCTCACCTGCACGAGCCTCACCGTTGCCGACAACAACAACGGCACGGCCACTCTCACCGTTGGCGACGGGGCCATTGTGAACGTGACGGGAAGCAACGCCACGAAAATCGGCGTTGGCACCGGCCGGGCGGAGGTTTATCTCGGCACGGGGTCGAGGTTGAGCGCCAGCGGAGACCTGAACTTCTGCTATGGATACAATTCAGTTCCTGCGAGCGGATCGCGAATGACCGAGGCCTTGCTTGTTGTCGGCACCAACTCAACAGTCTATGCCGGCGACGAGTTTTTCCTTGGTTGGGCAAGCAACGGCACCAGTTATATTCCAAGCGGAACATCCAGATCCGACATCAAGGCGGAAATCCGGCTCGACAAGGGGGCGCAGCTTTCGGCCCAAAGAATCCGCATCCGTTCCAACATCTCGGAGAAATTCATCTTCAACGGCGGACAGATCGTGCAGCGCTCAAGCACTTACAACAATGCGTTCATTTATTTTGACTGGGATTCAAAAGAAACTAACCTTTTCCTTGAAGGAACCAATGGCTGCCCCGTTAGTCTGTATGTCACAGCCCGCGGTGATCTGCAAGCACTTTTCCGTGTTGGCTCAAGTTCAACGAAAATCTTTGTCTCCGGCGACGGCGGGTTTCTCAAGACCGGCCCTGGCATTATTCCTCTGGCACTCATAGAAAACTGGGACTCTGGCACCTCAAACCTCCGCTTCGTCTTTTCGGGCGACTTTGTCGTCAGCCAAGGCGGCTTGTCCGTGGCCAACACAGTGGCAACGTCCCAGATTTTCGCACCGGCGAAAAGCAATGTTTCTCGTCCGGTCGATTTGGTGGTGAAAAACGGGGCCTCGTTTGACTTTGCCGGCAACGACATCGTCATGAATTCGATCACAGCGTTGGGTTCCGGCATTGTCACGAATTCCGCCGCCGGAACGGCCTCGGCGACCATCGGCGTCCGGAACGACGGTCGCGACTCTACGTTCGCCCGTGCTTATCCCGGAATCGCTTTCGTCAAACAGGGCGACACAACGCTGACGCTCTGCGGCTCGGAGATTGACTCGCTTGATATTAAAGGCGGGACACTCGTCCTCAAGGACCGCGCCCATGCGGGCTACCCCGTCTTCCGCGTCAAGTTCGACAGGTCAGGTTTGGATGACGACTCCTCCATAAACAATACGATGCGCATCCGCGAATTCGCCTTCTTATTGAACGGCCAGGATGTGACTCGCCCCTACGCAAAAGCCTATTACGACATGAGTGGAACCAGCTGGTACACCAGCCCCGAATTGATGTTCGATGGGAATTTCGATACATATTACGAAGACTACCGCATGCACAAGGCCATAGACAACACGGACCGGGACAAAGTCCAGGTTTCACTTGAATATCCCGAGTGCAGGGTCATCGACAGCTACCGTTGGGCGCCGTATAATTCCTCCGAATTCCAATATAGGCTTTCCCCAACGGCATGGCGCGTGTTCGGCGGGTTCTCGCCAACTGACGCAAACCTCCTTGACCAGGTGACAGGATTCTCCGTTCTTGGAACGACAGATGATGGCTGGAATACCACCAACTTCGTCTGCACCTACTCCGCTTCCCCGGCACTGCATGTCGGAACGCTCTCGCTCGCAAACAACACGAGCGTGGAAACGACCGGCGCAACCGTGACCTGCGACACTTTCTCTGGCAGCGCTACGGGGCTTTCACTTGACCTCTCCTCCGGAGCATCGCTCCCGCTCACAGCCTCGCAGAGCGTATCTGAAATCTCCGTGGACCTGACCAAGGACCTCGCAACGGTGGACGTGCTGAATCCGGCGGCATCTGGCAAACTTTATGTTACTGGCGACAAGGCATTGCTGAGAGGCGACTTGCTGAATGTCGGTTCTTATGTGAATGGCTCAAACCTTCATACATGGAGCGTCTATCTTAATGGCGAAGACATGCACCGCACCCTTTGCGTTGAGGACGGCGCACTCCGTCTGACCCCGCTCGCCACGATGATCTACATGCGGTAGTGTCGTTCGGTTCTTTGTTCTTCGAATGATGCGCGGTGGTGAAGAATAATCGCCACCGCGCATTTGCTTGGAATCAACGCCATACCCCAATCCTTGCGCGACATGCTATTATTGAAGCCATGAAGAAACTGCTTCCTTCACTACTGGCAATGACTACGTTCGCATCATTCGCGGCCAAGCCTGCCGCAACTGCAATCCCGGGCGGGCAGCTCGCGCAGCACTCACGCACGCTCTTTTTCGCCGGAGCATCCACCCTTGACGAACACGGTGGCGACGAATCGAGGTTCGCCAGCTGGGGCAGTTCCCTACGCCCCTTCCTCCGCGAAGGGTGCGCCATTGTGAACTATGGCCGTAGCGGGCGCTCTACGACCTCCTTTATCCGCGAAGGCTGGTGGGGGAAGATCGTCGAGGCTCTCAACCCTGGCGACTTTGTCATCGTCCAATTCGGACACAACGACC
>JAGCUY010000093.1 GCA_017962605.1 Kiritimatiellia bacterium
CCACGGCCAGCGCCACGGCGATGGCCGTCGCCGCCGCCAGGAACACCAGCAGCGCCCGCCGCCTCACCATGCCGCCGGAAACCCGCTCCACCTGGTCGCCAAGCACCCACACGGCGGGCTCGGCGCACACCACTGCCGCGCCAAGCACCCCGGCCACGCCCAGCGTCGCCGAAAGCCACCCGCCCCAGCCGAAGGCGATGCGCCAGCCCAGGAACAGCCCCAGCTGGCGCCCCGCCTCGGTGAAGCCGCACTCCACGCCGAGGACGAACAGGAACAGCCCGGCCGCCGCCTCCGCGAAGCCCACCGTCACGCGCAGGAACTGCCGCCTCGTCATGTGGATGAGGAAGAACTGAAGCACCAGCGCCAGGCCGTAGAGCGGCAGCGCCGAAACGGCCACGTCATGCGCCGCGCCGGACACCATCTCCCACACGCCCGCCGCCCAGTGGAGGTGCGAGGGCACTGACCTCGCACACATCGCCTCCCCGCCTGTCCAGTGGAGGTGCGAGGGCACTGCCCTCGCACACAACACCAGCATGGCAATCAGCGGCCCGATGGAGGCGATCCCCGTAAGCCCGAAGCCGCCGTCGCGGCCGCGCCGCACTGCGGAAACGCCCAGCCCGAGCGCAAGGATGAAAGGCACCGTCAACGGGCCGGTCGTGGCGCCGCCAGAGTCAAAGGCGACGCCCGCGAAGCGCCCCGGCACAAGCGCCATCATCCCGAGAGCCACGAAGTAAAGCGCGGCAAGCGCCCACTTCAGCGAAATACCCGTTACCGACCGCGCCACGCCAAGGGCCAGGAAGGCGCCCACGCCGAGGGCGATAGCGCCAATCACCGCCATCCGCCCCAATTCGGGGAACACGCCATTCACCTGGCTGGCGAAAACCTGGATGTCCGGCTCGGCCACAGTCACCACGAGGCCGATCACGAAAGCCGCGCCGGCCATCAGCGAAAGGCTGCGGCGCTCCATCAGGGCCGTGCCGCAGCGCTCGCCCAGACGGCTCACGCCGACCTCCACGCCAAGAAGGAAAAGGGTAAGCCCGACCACCACCAGCGCCGAGCCAAGGCAGAACCGCGCCAGCAGCGCGCCCGGAAGACGGGCGACGCCCAGCCCCAGCGCCACCACCATCGCCGAGATGGGCAGCACAGACAGCGCCGTCTCCTTCATCTTCTCCGCCAGTTCCATGCCCTATTTCTCCGGCGTCGCCCTGTCCTGATTCGCGGGCTCCGTCCCGCGTAATTGCTCCGTTCCCTGTTCCCCGTTCCCCGTTTTTCAGCACCAACTTGCTGGCAGGCCCTTGCGGCCTGCCAGTTGCCCCCGCGCTGCGTCGCCAGGCGCAGCGCGGCGCGGTAGTTCCCCCTCATCTCGGCCGTCCACTGCCGCATGTATTCCAGCCTCGGGATGCCCCTGTATTCGCGCGTCGCGCTCGCCCAGGACACCGGCACCGGCCGCGTCGGCAGCGCCAGAATCAGCGCCATCGCCTCGGGGTTGGCCTCCGGGCCGCCATTCTCGATCACGGCCTTCCATGCGGCACGCAGCTCGTCGCCGGAGTCAATGCAAATCGCCCGCACCAAGTCGCGCTGGATTCCGAAATGCCGCCCCGACCAGCGCTGGCGGTAGGTGAAATCCTTGGCCAGCTCGTAAGGGTTCACGGCGGGATTGCCCAAGTCGTCGCTCATAATCGGCGCGTAGCGGCTGTAAACCTCCTTGAACCCGCCGATGTCCGAAGGGTAGAAGTCGCGGCGGATCGGAAGCCGCCTGATGGCATACCGCCTCGTTCCGCCCTCGGTTCCCGGCCGCGCGTTCCAAAGCGCCTGGCCCTCTGGCGAAAGCACGAACTCAATGAACCTCAGCGCCAGCTCGCGGTTCGGCGCGCCGCGCATAAGGCTCATCGGGTCGGCGCTCACGCAAGAGCCACCCTTCGGCGTTACATATTCGAGGTGGGCGACGCCGTCAGGCGTGCGCGTGTATTCGGCTTGGAAGCGGCCGAAAAAGTCGATGGCGATCCCGGTGGCGATTGCACCCATCCCCACGTCGATCGGCACCTTGCCGGCAGAATCGGTGAAGTAGCGGGCGTTTGCACCGATAAGGCGCACCAGGTTCACGCCATCCACCCACGCCGCCTCCACCGTCCGCTCGTAGTCGGCGAGGGCGCCGCCCTCGGCCGCAATAGCTGGGTTGGCGGCGATGGCCGCCTCGTTCGCGTCGATGTCGGCCTCGGTGTAGCCGGCGGCACGGACGGTATCCGCCATCACCTGCTGCACGATCATCTCGAACGCCTTGGCCACGCTCCCGCTCTTCGTGGGGTCGGTCACGCCCACCTGGCCGAAAAAGGCGGGCTTCGCCAGGTCATACCAAGTCGCGGGCGGCGCGTCGGCGCCGATGTCCTTCAGGCGGTCGGGGTTCGAGCAAATGCCGAAAGTGCTAAGCACGGTGCCGTAGAAATGGTCCGTGCGCCACACGTCGCCTGAAAGCGCCTTGGGGATCAGGACATTCCCCTCGTCGTCCGCCACAAGGCCAGGCGGCAAGTCGCCGTCGGGCCAAGGGGCTACCGTCAGCCCCTGCTCGGCGGCCTTGCCATGGTCGTATGTGCCGCCGCCGAAGAAAATGTCGATGCGGCTGGAGGCGACGGAGGGGGAGTCGTTCGTGCGGAAATCCAGCCACACCTCGCGGCGAAGGCGGGCGGCATCGGAGCCGTCGTCCTCGGGCATCTTGCCGGAGAGCATGGCCGAAGCGGCATCGGAAGGGAACGGGAGATCGTGGCGCTCGCGCCAGCCCTGCATCGAGCCGACATACTCGGAAACGAGGTAGCGCATAATCTCGGTGGTGCCGCCGATCACGCGCCAGTCGATGCGGACAGGCGAGCCGAACTTGCGGGCATGCCAGGAAGAGAACCCGGCGGCGAACTCATCGCGGATCGCCTCGTTGTGAGGGGTAATCACAACAAGCACGGGGTCGTCTGGCCCCCAGTCGCCGCCATCAGATTTAGGCTTGAAAATAAAAGGCAGGGCCACCATTGCGGCCGCCATGGCCAGAATAGCCAACCCCTTCTTCATGCTTCCCCTCGCTCTCCATTAGCACCCATGCGCACTATGATACCACACCGCGCCCCAGTGCGCCACCTCCACCATTTTCACATAGGCTGCTTGCTGTCTTTCCGTTCCCTGTTCCCCCACTTCAACTTCTCAACTTTTCAACCTTTCAACTTCTCAACTCCCCCCGTTCCCCGTTCCCCGTTCCCCGTTCCCCCTAGCGCGCCAGCGCCCATGGTGCGGCGCTGGCGCGCCACCCTACTGCGCGGGCCCTTCGGCCTTCGCGGCCTCATTCGTCGCGGCCATCTTGGCCTGCTGGGCGGCCTTGACCTTTTGGAAACGCTCAAATTCCACCCGCTGCGCGTCGTTCGTCGGTGCCGGGGCCCAGCCTTTACGCAACGCCATGAAGTATGGCACCGTTTGCGCACGCGCCAGCCCCAGCCGCTTCGCGTGAGCCGACACACGGCCCCACACCAGCGGACACGCCATCTCCATCTTGTTGGCGTCAAGGTCTTCCATTGAAAAGACGCCCTTCATCACGCAGGGATATTCGTTCTCATAGCCGCCAAGGGAGAAGGCCACTGCGCGCCACAGTTCCTTCTTTAGCCTAACCGCCAGCGTGGCCCTGGCCTCATCCGCATTCTCCGGCAGCGAACGCCGCAGCCGCGCCACATTCAGCACCGTCACCTGGTCTTCGGGGAACACCGAAAGCGTCGGCGACCCGTCGCCTTCGTCGGCAAGCGCCACGACCGCGCCAACGCCGTCGTCTCCGGCAAGCGCCGCGAAGGCCGCCTGGCGGGCGTCTCCGTCCGCCGGCCCCGGCTTCACCTCGAAAGCGACTTCGAAGTTCTGCTGGATCCGGCTAAGTTCCGGAAGCAGGTCGGACGCGTCGGCCCCGCGCAAGTCAAGCAGCAGGACTTTCCGCCCCTCCTTTGTGATATGCGTCACATACCCCGCCTCGGGATTGAACATCTGCCGTCTCTTGGCCCCATGCGTCGCATCGCCGCCTGGACGCCCCCCCTCTGCGCCAGCGCCCGTCGCCGGACACATGACCACAAGCGCCACCGCGGCAGCCGCGAACGCGCCACCCATAATGTTCTTTGCCTTATTCATTCTGCATTCTCTCCTTCTTTTGAAGCCGTTTCCCTTTCCTTCTGGAGTCGCCTTGCGGCCTCGAGTATTGCCGCGTCGCGCGCCTTGCGCCGCGACCTGTCGCGGACGCGCCGCCACCGCCCCTTCTTCAATGGGGCGATCCCCTCTTCCAGAAGCGCCTCGTTTTCGGCATCGAGGTAGGCGTTCGCCTCCTCTTCGCCCATTTCATCCTTCAGTCGCGCGTATTCGGCGCTGATTTCCCTGCGCCGCGCCTCCCCCTCTGCAATCCACTCCTGATACTCCGAAAGCGCCTCCCGTATGCTTCCGCCGCTCTCGACGACATCCGCCAGCTGGCGCTTGAAATCCTCCACGCCGCGCTTGAATTCGACTGTCTCCGGCGAGTCGTCCTCAAAAATCTCAACGGCGTTGGTAAGGGCGAACTCAAGGCCACGCCGCAACTCCTCCTCCGTGCCCATTGGGAGCGGCGGAAGACCGCCGTTTTCCGATGCTGACAGCATCATGCACAGGAGGCTCTCCACGGGGCCGCCGTTGAATCCAGGTTCGCGGTAGAGACGGCGCGCCTCCGCGATCAGCGCGGGGGGCGGATCCTGCGGCGCGGCGTCAGGGCTTTGCACCTCTGCCGTGGACACATCGCCCTCGTCCTCGTCAAGGTTAGGCAAGTTTTCCAAGGGCGCATCCGCCTTCTGCGGGGCAATGGCGCCGCCGTCATTGCTTTTCAGCGGCTCGGCTGGAACTCGCCGCTCGACAGAAACCGGCTCCGCAATGCTGGGTGAGCCACTTGAACTATCCTCTTCACCCTGCCCCGAACCTCGGCGCGCCAGCCCCCACCACGCCGCGGCGCCTACGCAGAGCACCGCAACCAGCGCCAACGCGCCAGTGCGCGGGCTCAACCCTGCGCAGATGCCGCAACGCCCAACATTCGCCTTCTTCTTAGTTACTATAGCCATAATGAAATAATAATACCATTTTTCTCTCTCGCTTGCAACCGACTGTGCACACGCGCATCAGAAAAAACTACTAAGTGGTTAGTTTCAATGTCGGCGGCGGCCGTGGCGGCCGGCGCAATGGCCGTGGAAAGCGCTAATACTGTGGGCGTTATCACGACCGATGTCACAGCAGGCACATACTATATGATCGGCGTCCCATTCGAGTCTGTCGGGGCAGGCTCCGGCACCATCACCTTCGACGACCTCATCAAGCTCAACGGCATCGAGGCTTATGAGGAAGGCGATAGCGACTGTGCTCAAATTCAAGTTCGTGTTGGCAATGGTTACAACATGTACTATTACATCTCTGACGCTTGGGACGCCGATGACAAGCCTCTCAACCGTGATGCTTGGTCGCCTGATGGCTA
>JAGCUY010000094.1 GCA_017962605.1 Kiritimatiellia bacterium
CATGTCGCCGTATTCGATGCCGTTGTGGACCATCTTCACGAAGTGGCCGGCACCGTTCTCGCCAACCCAGTCGCAGCAGGGGGAGCCGTCATCGACCTTGGCGCAGATGGCCTGGAAGATGGGCTTGACAATCGGCCATGCCGCAGGCGAGCCGCCGGGCATCATGGACGGGCCCTTGAGAGCACCTTCCTCGCCGCCGGAGACGCCGGTGCCCACGTAGAGCAGGCCCTTTGCCTCGACCTCGGCGGTGCGGCGGATCGTGTCCGGGAAGTGGCTGTTGCCGCCGTCAATGATGACGTCGCCCGGCTCCAGCAGCGGGATGAGCTTTTCAATCATGCCATCGACCGC
Source organism: Kiritimatiellia bacterium (assembly GCA_017962605.1). Taxonomy (GTDB): domain Bacteria; phylum Verrucomicrobiota; class Kiritimatiellia; order RFP12; family JAAYLN01; genus RGIG5952. Next base: position 349 of record JAGCUY010000094.1, read on the forward strand.
AGCCCCGGCCTTCACCATCATGAAGACCTTGCGCGGCTTCGCGAGCGAATCGACCAGTTCCTGGAGGCTGTGCGCGCCGACGATGTTCTTGCCCTTGGCGCGGCCGTTCACGAAGGCATCGACCTTCTCCACAGTCCTGTTGAAGACCGCGACGGTGAAGCCCTTCGATTCCATGTTCATTACGAGGTTCTCGCCCATGACCGCGAGACCGATTAGTCCAATGTCTGCCTTGTTCATTATGTTGTTCCTTATTGAGGGGTTAGGGGTTGAGGGGTGAAGTGGTTAGGGGTAGTTGAATTCAGAAAGGTCGTTGACGACCACATCCGCCGGCGAGACGTCCTGCGGCGGGCGATCCGAGTGGACTAGCGCCACGCAGAACATCCCGGCGGCCTTTGCGGCGGCCACGCCGGCGGTGGAGTCCTCGAAGACGGCGCACTTAGCCGGATCGACGCCCAGCATCGACGCGGCCTTGAGGAAGCAGTCCGGCGCAGGCTTGCCGCGCTCGACATCCTCCGCGCCCAGTATCAGCGAAACGTCGCCGTCCACGCCCAGGTCGTGCGCGGCGAGTTTGACGTCCTTGAGCGGCGAGCCGGAGACGATCGCCACCGGCATGTCCTGCGCCATGCGCTTGAGCAGCGCCACCGACGACGGGAAGGAGATGTCGCCGTCATCCGTCATCCGTTCATAGTAGTCGCGGATGCAGGAGGCGAGGTCGATGATGGTGCGGCCGCGGAAAGGCTCCATCGCGGCGATCTCAAGATAGATTTCCGTGGAGGAGCGGCCATAGACGAGCGCCGTCGTCGCAGCAAGGTTGAAGTCGAGGCCGTTGTCGTTGAGAAAGGCCTGCGTGGCGAGGATCCAGTGGATTTCCGAATCCTGGAGCGTCCCGTCGAGGTCAAAGAGGGCGGCGGCGAACTTCATCACGCTATTCTCCGGCTCCGCAGCACTTCTTGTATTTCTTGCCGCTTCCGCAGGGGCATGGGTCGTTGCGGCCGACCTTCGGCGCCTCGCGGCGGATCGGCTCCTTCTTGGCGATCTCGCCGTCCATGAAGCGCCACTTGCCGTCGATGCGCTGGAAGGTGGAGGTTTCGTGGTGCTGGACCGGCTTGTCCTTGATGGTGTAGTGCGCGATGAACTCGACTACGCCCTCGTTGTCGTTCTCGCCGCCGCCTTCGGTGCGCACGACCTCCATGCCTGTCCAAGTTGAGTTCTCCGACCACTGCTTGCAGCCGTCGGCGTCGAACTCCTTCTGGATCTTGGTGCAGGAGGTCTTGTAGAGGTAGTCGATGCTGCCCATCGCGTAGGCGGTGTAGCGCGAACGCATCAGGGCCTCGGCGGTGGGCGGGTCGTTGTCCCCCATGAGGTAGGGGCCGCAGCACTCGTCGAAGGTCTTCTTGCTGCCGCACGGGCAGAGGTCGGTGGTGTCAGACATGGCTCTTTTCAAATGGCGCTGTTTGCGGATGCGGGACCGGCCGCCCTAGCGGGCGGCGACGATGCGGTAGGTCTCGCGGTCGATCATGAGTTCCTCGTTGGTGGGGATGACCCAGGCGGGCAGCTTGGAGTCGGCGGCGGAGATGCGGGCCAGCGTGCCGTGGGTGGCCTTGTTGGCCTTGGCGTCGAGCTTGAGGCCGAGAGGCGCGAGGCGCTCGCAGATGGCCTTGCGGGCGAAGTCGCTGTTCTCGCCGATGCCGCCGGCGAAGACAATGCCATCGACCTTGCCGAGAAGGGCCATGTAGCCGCCGATGTAGAGGATGATGCGGTGGACGAAGAGGTCGAACGCCTCCTTGGCCTCCTTCTTGCCGGCCTGCACTGCGGCGCAGAGGTCGCGCATGTCGCCCGATCCGGTGCCGCTGATGGCGAGGAGCCCGCTCTTCTTGTTGAGGAGGGTGTCGAGGGCCTCGGCGTCCATGCCTTCCTTCTTGGCGAGGAAGAAGCAGACTGCCGGGTCGATGTCGCCGGAGCGCGTACCCATCACGAGGCCCTGGAGCGGGGTGAGGCCCATGGTGGTGTCGAAGACCTTGCCGCCCTTGATGGCCGCCAGCGAGGAGCCGTTGCCAAGGTGGCAGGTGACGATGTTCAGGCGGCTCAGCGGCTTCTTGAAGACCTTGGCGGCCGTCTCGGTGACGTATTTGTGCGAGGTGCCGTGGAAGCCGTATTTGCGGAGCGAATACTTCTTAGCGAGGTCGCGCGGGATGGCGTACATGTAGGACTCGGCCGGCATGGTCATGTGGAAGCCGGTGTCGAAGACCGCCACGTTGGGGACGCCCTTCATCTTCTTCTCGCAGGCTTCGATGCCGGTGAGGTTCGGCGGGTTGTGGAGCGGGCCGAGGTCGAAGCACTTGCGGATGGCCTTCTTCACGGTGGCGTTCACGAGCGCGGGCGCGGTGAACTCCATGCCGCCGTGGAGGACGCGGTGGCCGACGGCGTCGATTTCGGAGAGCGCGGCGATTGCGCCGTCCTCCTTGTTGGTGATTGCCTTGCAGACATGCTCGAAGGCTTCGCCGTGGGTGAGGGCCTTGACGGCCTCCTCGCGCTTCTTGCCGCCGGCGCGCTGGTAAACGAGATTGGCGCTGGCCGTGCCGATGCGCTCGACGAGGCCCTTGCAGAGCATTGATTCGTCCTTCATGTCGAAGAGCATGTACTTGAGCGAGGACGATCCGGAATTGACGACGAGTATTTTGTTGACGTTAGACATTTCGAGTTCCTTTAGATTCAAAAAAAGAATTACAAAATTCTACCAAAAAATGACGAAAAAAGGGCGGAGCGCCATGCGCCCCGCCCTTTTTCGCTTGCCTTGCGGCTTGATTACTTCGAGATGACGCGGACCATCTCGAGAACCTTGTTCGAGTAGCCCCACTCGTTGTCATACCAGGAGCAGACCTTCACGAAGGTCGGGTCGAGCTGGATGCCGGCCTTGACGTCGAAGATCGAGGTGCGGGCATCGCCGCGGAAGTCGGTCGAGACGACCGATTCGTCGGTGTAGCCGAGGACGCCCTTGAGGCCGCCCTTGCAGACGCAGGTCTCGCTGGCTTCCTTCATCGCGGCGCAGATCTCTTCGTAGGTCGCGGGCTTCTCGAGCTCGGCCGTCAGATCGACGAACGAGACATCGGAGGTCGGGACGCGGACGGACATGCCGGTGAGCTTGCCGTTGAGGGCGGGGAGCACCTTGCCGACTGCCTTGGCGGCGCCGGTCGAGGACGGGATCATGTTCTCGAGGATGCCGCGGCCGCCGCGCCAGTCCTTCTTGGACGGGCCGTCAACGGTCTTCTGCGTCGCGGTGGCGGCGTGGATCGTCGTCATGAGGCCGCGCTTGATGCCGAACTTGTCGTTGAGGACCTTGGAGATCGGGGCGAGGCAGTTCGTGGTGCAGGAGGCGTTGGAGATGATGTCCTGGCCAGCGTAGGTCTCGTGGTTGACACCATAGACGAACATCGGGGTGGCGTCCTTGGACGGGGCGCTCATGATGACCTTCTTGGCGCCGGCGGTGATGTGGGCGCGGGCCTTCTCGTCGGTGAGGAAGAGGCCGGTGGACTCGATAACGACGTCGGCCTTGAGTTCGCCCCAGGGGAGCTGGGCCGGGTCCTTCTCGGCGAAGACGCGAATCTTCTTGCCATCGACGCAGAGGATCTTCTCTTCGTTGCAGGCGGAGACTTCGTGCTTGAAGATGCCGTGGACCGAGTCATACTTCAGCATGTATGCCAGATAGTCAGGATCGAGGAGGTCGTTGATGCCAACGATCTCGATGTCGTCCGCGAAATTATCGACCGCTGCACGGAAAACCATGCGCCCAATACGGCCGAAACCATTGATGCCAACCTTGATTGCCATTATGTGGATTCCTTAATGTTAGGGGGTTAAAAACAACGCATCCATTCTACCATAGCGGCCCTCCGCCGTCAAGTCAAATCAACTCGTCCGGGGGCAAGGTGGCTGCTATGACAGCCTGGCCGTGGCGCTTCGAAGTCTCGTCGGGCATTTCTATCTTCACCTTGGCGGCGATTTCCGGGAACTCGCCCTCCAGCACTGCCGTGGCTTCCTTGACGATGATGTCGCCGCCACGCCCAGAGGTGACGCGCCCCAGCGCCAGGAAGCGCTTCAGCACGTAGAAGTCGTCCGCGTATGCCACCGTGTAGCCCAGGTAGCGGCCGACGGCCTTGAAGATTTCCGCCGCGACGGGGTCGTCTTCCTTGTCCAGGCGGCGCTGCACCTCCTTGAGCCGAAGCGGGAGGGTGTCGCAGTCGTCGGCGAAGGTAAGGCCTGCCGCGATGGCGAGGCGCCCCACTGACTGCTGCGAGAGGTATTGCGCGCCGGTGCCGTAGTCGAGCGACCAGTCGTCCTGCGGGCACTCGGGGCCAGGTTCGCGGAAGTCGCACGGCACGAAGGCCAGCTCGTTCAGCCACGGGGTCAGGCCGCCGTCCGGGCCGCAGTAGCCGCCGGCAAGGGATGTTCCGAAGGCCATGCCCAGCACGGGGTGGTCGCCCAGCTGGATGGCGCCGGCGAGGGCCGTCACGTCGCCGTCGTTCATGAGGTAAAGCGGAACGCCCCACTCCTTGGCGATGTCGATGAATAGGGTGCGGATGTGCGCGTCGAAGTCTGCCTGCGGGATGCCGCGGAAGAGCGAGGCCGAGCGCACCTCGTTGTTCACATATACGCCAGCCGAGCTGCCGCCGATCGCATCGACGCGCGGCAGGTGCGCCGCAGCGCGCTTCAGCGAGTCGATGATGCCGTCACGGCGGTAGCGCCAGTCCTCGACGCCAATCGGCGACCAAGGCACTTCCTCCGTGTGAACGACCTCGCCGTCCTTCACGGCGGCGCACTTGCGGTCGCTGCCGCCGAGGTCAAAGCCGATGCGGCAGCCTTTCCAGCAGCCGCCCATGCGGAACTTCGGCTCGTTGGCCGCAGGCAATGCGCCCGCCTCGACCGCCTTCACGGAGAATGGCGCAAGGAAGACCTTGTTGCCCATGAAGTCGGCGTCGAACTCGCGCTCGCCGCCCGGGGCGTAGGACTTCGCCAGTTTCGGCACAAGCTCGTCGCATCCGGCCAGCAGCACCTCGTTGGCACCCTTCTGCCAGAGGAGATACTTGACAGTTCGCTCGACATAGCGGTAGTTCGCCGCCGCGTTCCCGGGCGTGTCGGGCAGAATCTCCATGCGATGGCGGAAGACCATGCCGTCGGGGCGCCGCAGGGCGATCTCGACTGCGCGGCGGTCCGCGCCGAGGCGCTTCCTGTAGGCCCGCACCCAGAGGGCGGCCGGACGGAATCCCGGGTCAAATGGCGCCGCGAATTTCGGTGCCGACTCTTCAAGCAACTGTGCCAGTAGTTTGTCCATGATGTTCTCCTTTAAATTCCTATTGCTTGCCCTCGGCGTGGGCGCGGCCGATGTCGAAGGCGGAGACGTTCATCTCCCTCAGCTTCTCCGGCAAGTTGGCGGCGATGGCCGCATGCCAGTTATCCACGGGGATGTCGAGATGGGCGCTCAGCACGCCGAGCATGGCCACGGTGGCCGACTTCGGCGAACCGTATTTCACGCCGTCGAGGCAGGTGCTCTCAAGGAGCAGCCCCTTCGGCGCAAGGCGGTGGCGCGTGTTGGCGACCTGCGAGGGATCCATCACGAGAAGGATGTCGGCCTCGCCGTCGGGAACCATCGGGCTGCCGACGGATGCGCCGAAGCGGATGTCTGTGTTCACCGATCCGCCGCGCTGGCTCATGCCGTGAACCTCGGCCTTCTTCACGTCGTATCCGGCGCGGAAGACGGCGTCGGCGAAGATGTCGGAAGCCTTCACCACGCCCTGCCCTCCTAGGCCGGCGATTACGACGGAGGTCGTCTTGGCGCCCTTGCCCTGGCCCTTGGCCGCTGGCGGCTCCTCGGTGCATGGCGCGGTCGGCGGCGGCATGATTGGCTGTCCGGCAGCATTGGCGGCGTCATACTGGCGGATCTTCGGCGCGGCTATCAGGCACGGGCGCCTCACGATGATGCACCAGAGGCCGCCTTCGGCCTCCGCCTGGTCTAGAAGGGCGCTCAGAGCCTCAGGGTGCGCCACATGGTCGATGACGTGGACGTTCGGGACGCCCATCGCCTTCACCACGTCCTCAAGCGACATCTTGTAGGTCTGCTCGTGCTTGAGGTTGCGGCCGGTCGCGGGGTTCTCCTGCATGCCGGTCATGGCGGTGATGGAGTTGTCGAGGATTATCACGACGTGGCCGGTTGGCGGCGGGTTATAGACCATCTCCGCAATGCCGGTGAGGCCGGAGTGGACGAATGTGGAGTCGCCGATTACGGAGACGACGCGCTTCGCCTCTTCGGGCGGCAGGACCTTGCGGAGCCCGAGGCCGACTGTGATGCCGCCGCCCATGCAGACGCAGGTATCGACAGCCGAGAATGGAGGCATTACGCCAAGCGTGTAGCAGCCGATGTCGCCGGTGACTATGGACTTGCGGTCGGACAGCACCTGGTAGGCGGAGCGGTGCGGGCAGCCGGGGCAGAGCGCGGGCGGCTGACCGGGTGGCGGCGGCGGTTCTGGCGTCTCGATGCCGTCGAGGAGACGGCGGACGCGGCTGACAGAGAGTTCGCCGAAGCGGTAGATGCGCGGGTTGGCCTTCACGCCGATGCCGGCAAGGCGGCACTGCTCGAAGAGGACTGGGTCGCCTTCCTCGACAACGCGCAGGTCGGCGGCTGCGCCCAGGGCCTTCTTCACGCCCTCCGCCGGGAACGGGTGGACCATCTGCACCTGCACGACGCGGGCGCCGGGCGCGGCCTCGCGGGCGAGCGGGACGCTTATGCCGGAGGCGACAATCGCCGGACCGCCCGCGGCGCCTTCCTGCGCCACGGCCACGCACTCGGAGCCGGCCCAGTCGGCGATCTCGGCGAGCTTGTCGCGGAGGCGGACATGCGCCTTGCGGGCGTTGGCGGGCACCATCACGTGGAGGGCGGCGTCCTTGGCGTAGAAGGGGGCGTGCGGCGCGGCCGGCAGCGGGTGGCGCGTGACGAGCGTCTTGGAGTGGCTGACGCGCGTGGTGAGGCGAAGGATCACGGGGATGTGCCAGCGCTCAGAGACGGAGAATGCCTTGGCGAGGCAGTCGTAGGCCTGCTGGGCGTCGCAGGGTTCGAGGACAGGCGCGCCGGAGGCTATCGCGTGGCGGCGGGAGTCCTGCTCGTTCTGGCTAGAGGCCATGCCGGGGTCGTCGGCCACTACGATTACCAGGCCGCCGTCCACGCCCGTATAGGTGGCTGTGAAAAGCGGGTCGGCGGCGACGTTGAGGCCGACGTGCTTCATCGTGGCGATGACTCGGGCGTGGCCGAAGGCCGCGCCAATGGCCACTTCGAGGGCGACCTTCTCGTTCGGCGACCATTGGGCCTCGCCGCCGAGTTCGGCGAACTTCTCGAGGATTTCCGTGGATGGGGTTCCGGGGTATCCGGCTCCGAGGTTCACGCCCGCGTCAAGGGCCGCATAGGCGACGGCCTCGTCGCCGTTGAGTAGCAATGTCTGGTTGTCCATTTTTACTAAACTAAGCCTTTCAGATTCCAAATTAGGACATGAAGAAGTTTACATGATTCCACTTGCTATTGCAACATATTGAAACTGGTCGGGTGCAACCAAAATTTGTCATGCGCAGATTGGCAGCTGCGGCCTTGATGCGGGGCAGAGAGCGGCGATTTGCGCTCCGCAGTTGAAGAGCCGGCGCATGCTGAGGACTTTATAGGGATAGAGCCGATGGCGGCATTGAG
>JAGCUY010000095.1 GCA_017962605.1 Kiritimatiellia bacterium
GCCGACGGCAACATGACGGGCGACGGCACGTTCGCCTACGCCTACGATGCCGAGAACCGCCTTGTCTCGGTGACGTCGGCGGCGGAGACGAACGGCGCGATCCGAGTGCTGAACGCCTACGACCACCGCAACAGGCGAATCCGCAAGACCGCCCAGCGGCTCAATTCCAGCATTGCGCCGCCTCCGTCGCCGCCGGTCGGGATACACGAATGGGAAACGCAGGAGACGCACACGTTTGTATGGGACGGCAATAACATCGTCCTTGAGAAGGTCGAGTTCGCCGACGGCACGACTCGCACGTTCGAGTATTTCTGGGGCGCGGACAAGTCCGGCTCGGAGCAGGGCGCGGGTGGAGTTGAGGGACTGCTTGCCGTCTCGATGGACGGCGTGTTCTACATTCCCTGCTACGATCACAACGGCAACATTATTCTGTACGTCTCCGAGACGGGGAGTATCGCCGCGCAGTACGTCTACGACCCGTATGGGAATGTCGTTGAATCATACGGTGACCTCGCCGGTGTCTTCCATTTTGGTTTCTCGACGCAATACTACGACCGCGAAACAGCTCTCGTCTCATACCTCATGCGCTTCTATAATCCTCCTTATGGCCGCTGGCTGAATCGCGATCCAATAGAGGAAGATGGCGGCGAGAATCTGTATGCGTTCTGTAAGAATAATCCATTATTCTGGTTAGATTCAAATGGCAATTTTGTTTTGCCCATCATAATTGATCCTAATCAAGAACAACCTCCCGGCACACAGATTGATCCTTCTCCTGATATTTTTGATCATTTTGGGAATGGGACAGAACCATTAGGAGAAGAGAAGTGGTTTGAGAAGAATTATGCTGGTTGGCTGGCAGAAGCCCGTAGAAGATTTATAAGAGAAATCAATTCTAGCATTGATTGCAAGATGGTAAAATTCTATGGCCCTAGTGGGCGCATCAACATATATCCTTCGCCTGACAGAGGAGGGGGAACAGCAAGAAGAACTCCTGGAGGGAATGAACAGGAATTTGGCGATGCTGGACAAAGTGATTGGTCTGCGGATAAAATTTTGGGGAGTTTTTCTATAGATTATGAGACCCCTGTAATAATTGAATACCGATGTGGGAAAGATGGGAAAAAGAGGTATTATTGGACAACAAATATGTATGTGGATGACGTCCTTGGCACTCAGGAAGGGGACTTAATAAGGAAGATACCCGGCATTGCCTCAATCACACCAAGTCGCCGAGTGAAAAGAGCGTCGTGGCCAATAAGTGGTAGTGGGGAATGTCATGGCAGAAAGTAGGAGGTTTTTCATGACTTTGACATCAAAAACAAAATCGATAAAAAGGATGATTGCCATTTCCATAACGTGCCTTATTGTGCTTGTCTGTTTTTTCATATTTGCTCCGACAGAGGTCTTACACTCAAAGAACCCAAGATTTTTCGAGCAACGCCTGGTTGCCGACCTGTCTATCCCTCGCGACAGCATTGAGTATTTTGCCGGGAGATTCAGAAGAGAGTCTATCATTATTTTCCGTTTAATAGGAGATTCGATTCCTAATGAGATATTTATCCGTCCTAATTCTGATCAGCAAAGAAATGATTGGGTAAAACATATTATGGAGGCGGCAATGGCATGTGGTGTGCGAATCACTCCCTCTGCTGGCGATGAACTCAAGGTGTTTTATGGCAATGACTACTCTGTGTTATATTTGAGTGCGAACAAGATGTCGTATTTGTTTTATTTTGGAGCACAATAATGATTGGTTGAAAGTGTTTTGAAGGAGACCTTGGCGATGAATGATGACCTGCTGTTTTCTGTGATTCTTTCCATCGTCTTTGTTTTTGGACTCCTATCCAAGATGTATGGGCGAGCGACCCTGCTACTAGTGGCCATTTTCATAGCAGATTGCATCGTTAGCACTTCCACAGATGTTTCAGGATTTCTGACCGTAATCTTTTTTACTTTTTTAAGCGTCAAGCATCTGAAGAAATATGGGAAAAACTCTCCTTTATACAAGTACAATCCTTATGCAACGGATGGGAAAATGCCAATGGTTTTGCGATTGGTACTTTTTGTCATGTCACTTCTAGCGATAGCGGTTTCCGTATTGGCGAGATTTTTCAAGTGGTAAGGTTGTTTTTTGTTAGCGCTGTAATAATGAATCTCAAACAAACAATCCGCCGACTATTGCTCTTTTACATTGAGCCAATTACGCATGAAACTCCTTACCGCAAGGGGCTGAAAACAGTCTTTCTGCTATTGGCTATACCATTGGTAGCATTGCTTGTCATGATGGTAGTATTCGGGGTATCCTTGGCAGATGCCATTGCCGCCATTGTCGCCGTTTTTGGCGCGGCATTGGCAATGCCGCTTTTGCCTCGCATGTTGGGGCGCAGTCTTTTGTGGCTGGGAGTCGCTTTTGCAATTGTCATGGCGACTACTATTGCGTTGAAATGTGCCGACTCCTGTTATGTCAAAACCTCTCTCTCGGCATATTTGGAAGGCGAATCCCATGTGAGAATGCCCATACTGGCACGGTTTTTTGCGACATCAAACGCGAAAGGGTTTTCTGACGTTATGATTGATGAAATGGTATTTTTCCAAAAAAGCAAAGAGCGGCTTTCCGGGCTCCAAGATGCACCTTCTTCGGAAAGAACAAAAGATCTCATGACTCTAAAAGAAGCGGTTTCTAATCATTATCAAAAAATGGAGGAGCGCTTTGATTCAACAGGCTTTGGCAGACCTCAAACAACTATGGCGGTAAAAAAACTGAAAAAGGCTGACCAAGCGCTAATTCTCGCAATAGATAAAGCATTGGGTGCAGTTGAGTAAGGAGCCAAATGGAAACCATCTTTCGCCAACCAACATCTTGCTGGAATTTGCTATAATGGTTTTCACCTTGAAAGAACATTGAGAAATGACTATTGGACGAAGGGCAAAACTTAGGCTTGTTGCGCTTGGACTTGTGGTTCTTTCAGAAGAAGCGCTAATCTACTCTCAACACCTGGACACAACCAGGGAAAGCCAAGGAGTCCCTTTGTCCGTCATGATTCTCGACAGGGTTGGCCTAGCCGGAATGGTGCTTGCAATGATTATGTTTTGTTGTGTGCCTTTTGTCAAAGAGCGACCTCGCAAAATTGGTCCAAAAGAGCCGAAAAAGTAGAGATTGGCTGTTGTCATGAATCAGCGCCTTGTTAATCTTCTTGTAGAAAGTTGGAAGGAGAACAACCTTGATTTTGAATATCCTTCGCACATGAGGGCGTGGGTTGTTTGCATTCATTTTGTTGTATTTTTCACTTCATTCGGACTCATCAAGATCTGTAGGTTTTTTGGAGCGGGAGCTATGATAGCCATGTGGTCATGGAACTATTTTGCGCTAGGGAAAAAAGGCCCGAAAATCTACGCCGAACCCTATTCGTTGAAAAGATATGAGATATGCGGGACGTTACGTGCCACGATACTTCTTTCGGCATTGCTATTTCTTATCATGATTTGCGATGTAAGTGAAAACGGATAGAGATTCTGGCACGGCATATCTGTCAAGGAAACGAGGAATTTGATAGAATAATCACCGGGGAAACTCATAAATGAAGAGTTTGTTCAATAAACGAGACATTCTGGTGCTGCTTGCCGGATTGGCAATCATCCAGGTGCTGGCTTGCGTGTTTATCAACCGCTTCATGTTCCATCCCGTGAAGGGGCAATACTCCAACAAATTTCCGGGATATGTGGACATCGGCACGAATGGCGTTCGTATCGCAGCAATCGTCCTGGGGCCTTCACATGGGAAATCCGCAATCATCTATTGCCATGGCAACGCCGAGGATGCAACATCCTTAAAATATCGTTTTTCTGATTTGGCGGCAGCTGGATATACAGTTGCCGCAGTAGATTACCCCGGTTATGGGCTATCAGATGGGAATCCAGATGAGGCTGGCTGCTACAATGTCGCCCATCGGCTATACGACTGGCTGATGCAGGAACGGGGGTTTGACGCAAATGAAATTTTCGTTGTTGGTTTCTCAATCGGCACAGGAGTCGCCGTGGAACTTGCCGCATCATCCCCTGTCGCCGGATTATGGCTGGAGGCACCGTATCTTTCGGCCCCACGAATAGTAACGCGCAAAAGAATCCTAGCAATAGACCCATTTCCTAGTTGCTCACGAATCGCCGACATCAAGTGTCCTTTGCTCGTCATGCACGGAACCAATGACAGAATTATACCTTTTTCGCAAGGAAAAGCTCTATTTGACCTCGCCAGGGAACCAAAGACATTTGTGCCTGTCCATTATGCGGGGCATAACGACCTCATTGACATTTTTGGTTTTGAAAATTACTCGGACATGCTTCTGTCCTTCATTTCAAACATTGCCATCCCATTTAATCAATCACGCAGAGGCGCAAAGAGGCAGAGGTCGCGGAGACCAAATGGAAAAGGCCATGAGTAATCATCCCATTCAATGAACATGGTGACAGTGTTGAACTCCGCATTCTCTGCCTCTCTGCGTCTCTGCGTGAAAAAGAGTGTGGGATGCTACTGGTTTTTTTCAGGATACGCACTGGCGGATTGCCATGGCGCAGTTGCCTTTATGGTATAATGGTGCCATGAGGAACTTGATTCGCCTCCTTGTGTCGGTTGCCGTTTCCGCCCTGATTGTAGGGCTGCTCTTCGGGCTGCTCTCGTCCGCCGGGAGCGGAACGACGTCCTCCGCCATCCTTTCGGGCCTCCGCAACGCCCTACCGGCCTTCGTCGCGATCTACATTGCCGCGCAAATCGTCCAGGCCACGGTCCGGGCGCAACGGGCGCTCGTCCTCCTGCGCGCCTCCTGCCGTGCCGGCACGCGCCTCCCCAGCCTCTTCCACATGACGCTCGTGACCTTCGTGCGCGGCGCCTGCGCCGACATGCTTCCGGCACGCCTGGGCGAACTCAGCTACGTCGCCATGCTGAACAAGGGCTGCGCCGTTCCCGCGGCGGACTGCTTCTCCTCCCTCTCAATCGGCCTGCTCTTCGACTTCATCGCGCTTCTGGCTGTCCTCGCGGTCGCCATCCCGGGTGCCGCGCAGGGGCTTTCGCTTGTCGGCAGCCTCATCATGCTCGCAATCATCTGCGCCGTCGGCCTCGTGCTGCTCTTCGGCTTCCTCCCCTGGTTTGCCGACAAGACGCCGCCGCTGGAGCGGTTCGCGCCATTCCGCTGGAAGCCCGTCGCCGCCCTGCTGAAGCTCATCCGCGACGTGGCGGACGCCGTCGTGGCGGTCCGGCGTCAAGGCGTCGCGGCGCCGGTCGTCGGGCTGTCGATCCTGATTCGCGCCGCCAAATACGGCGGGCTCTACTTCCTCTTTGTGGCCGTGACGCGCCCGGCCTGGCCGGAGCTCTCGCACGCCGGCGTCTTCGCCGTGCTGGTGGCGTTGATCGCGGCGGAGGGCGCGGCAAGCCTCCCCGTTCCGACCTTCATGAGCTTCGGCTCATACGAAGCCGGCGGCCTCGCGGCGCTCACGGCCCTCGGCTTCGGAGCGGCAGACTCGATGGCGGCGATGCTCACGATGCATGTCCTGAGCCAGGTCATCGACTATTCCGCCGGAGGGATTGCCTTCCTGCTCTTCACCTGGCTGAACGCCGGGACGGACGGAGCAGTGGCCTTGAAGGTCGAATCGGCGTCGCGCCCGAGGCGTCTCGCGATTGCGGCGGCGGCCGTCATGGTCCTGGTGCTGGCGCTTCTCTTCGCCGCCTACCAGTTCCGCGCCGTGAAAAAGCGCGGACGCCTCACCAGGCCCCCCGCCGGAGTCGCCGTCGCCCCGACAGCTGAAGAGGCCGCCGCGCGCGACGCCATTCTGTTGGCTTTCGGCGGAAAGATCGTCTGGAGCAGCAACCGCGAAGGTTCGCATGACATCTGGATTCTCGACGGCCCCGGAAAGGAGCCGCGACGCCTCACGCACTCCGCTTTCACCGACACCTACCCGCGCTTCTCGCCTGACGGACGCCTCGTATCCTTCTCGCGCTCGACGGAGCCGTGGGTCTCGCAGCGCAACTTCGACAAGTGGGACACCTGGGTCATCGACCTCGAAACAGGCCGCGAGCGCCTCGTCGCCACCAACGCCTACCAGGCATGCTGGAATGTCGAGAATGGGCGGACAAACCTTGTCTTCGTCCGCAACGGCGGGAAGTCTCTTGGCACCTGCGACATCTTTGGCAGGATTGGACTCGTCGAACTGGTATCTGGCCAACATCCACTTGAGAAAGGGGAGGCCATCACCCTTCCAGATACGCCGCAGTCTCCTTCCACCCACTCCTATCTGACAAAAGGGGACATACTCGTAACCCTTCGCGGCGCCCGTAACGCAACCGCTCATATTAATCATCCCCTTATGCGGTGTGAGCCGGAAATCCGAAATACCGCCGGGGGGTGCCAGATGGTCTGGCGGCGACGTTTCGCGCGTTATCCACACCAAGATGAAGGTGTGGGATTCTGGGAGGAAGAGGAAGTCGTCTGGGTTGACCACCCTGGCCGGATGAAGAACGCCTTCTACACATTCGACTACTCTGAATCGGACTATGAGAAGCGCAAGCGCGTACTTCTCTTCGACGCGGAGGAGCCGTGGAGCCACGAATACTTCCCGCGCTTCGCCGAAGGCGGGCGCTGGCTCGTTTACGGCGCGAGCCAGGGCGGCCACGAGCAGGACAGCGAGGACTACGAAATCTTCCTCTGGGACAGCGCCAATGCCAACACCACGCCTGTGCGTATAACCTTCCACACGGGCAACGACTGCTGGCCCGACATCCTTGGGAAGTAAAACGATGGCGGGGTTGAGTAGAGGGCCCCAGGGGAGGCGATACTCCGCCCGGGTGTGGCAAAAGATTGTCATGCTGGGCAAGGCGCTACCGCGCCGGAACACGGAAACAGACTTCGGCGAAAGAACGTCTTCGCCCTTCACGGAAAGAAATGTGCCAATGTGAAAATGTTGCCAATGCCCAAGTCCAATACCCAATTCGAGCAACAACATTGATAATTGGCAATATTGGAATTGGCTGTTTCAACATTTCCACATTATCATCCCCTACGAACCATTGGTGCAGGTGGCCGGCGGCTGGCAGTTAGCCGCGCTTGACGACATGGGGGCGCTGGTCATCGACTTGGTGCGGCACATATAGCCGCGCGGCGCGCTATTCCCCGCGTTCGAACAGAAGCCCCCACGGGCGGTTGGAAATGGATGACAGTAACGCCGGGACAATATTAGTCACGGAATCAGGCGCATCTTGGTCGATCCTATGGTAGTAAATATGGCCGGAAATGAAAAGCAGATCGCGGCGTTCGTCCAGCGGAAAGAGAGACAGAGCACCGTCGCCCTCCAGTGATGCGTTCACCGCAACATGGGCGAAGAATTTCGTGCAGTCCACCTCAATGGTGTCGTCCTGGGTCTCCGAGAGATTAATAGTAAGCGTGGGGCGGTTTGTCGCGGCGGCCGCGATTTCGCTTTCCGTGGCGCAGATGGGCACCGACGGCGAGTTCCAAGCACATTGGCCGTTGGGGAAGGACACGGGTCGCATCCTCGAATATCCGGAGACGTCGAAGGAGACGTTCTCCCTCAAAAGGCCGCATGCTTCGACTCTTCTGGCATAATGCCTGCGTTCGCCGGTGGTGGCGCCTTCGTAGTAATAAAGGGGGCCATTCCCGATGTAGTAGCCATAACGGCGCCTGAAGCCATAAGTAAAGGCCTGGGCGGCGCGGATTTTCCTACGGGCGGCGTCATCGAATGCCGGCTCGTTCTTCAATGCGTTCCCCTTCAACGTCTCTTCCCTATACTGCACTCCGCAGGCGCGGAATACCGCCCGGATCCGCGCCTTTTGCGCCATGACGCTAGCGTCAATCGCGTTGAGTATCGGCGCAAAGGCCGCAAACAACGCCATCGCGCCGAATATGACGTAGAGATGTCGCACATGGCGTCCACGACGCACTGTCGCCAGTATTGCCGCGACGGCGTAGAAGATTGTCAGCGCAACCGCCAGATAGCGTATGGGCGTAAGCCCGTGCTGCCTTATACGTATGGCTATGGCCAGCAACTGAAGGCCCAGCAGCGGGAAGACCGCCCAGGCGACGCGGAGGCGGAAGAACTGCGAGAAGCGGGTGCTGGAATACGACAACAGGAGGCACAGCAGAAGCCATATCGCGCATGCACTCGACACGAGCAGCGTGATTTCCCCTTTCGGCAGAGTCGCCAGGAGCACGCACTTCGCGAAGTAGGCGAAGAGGATTGCGAGATTGACCAGGAATATCGGGCAGAGAATGAAGTCAAGCAGGACGCGGCTTGTTTTCTCGTGTGACGGCGACGTCTTCTGTAGGGCGAAGAGGAGGAAGGCCACGGGCGCAATGGAGAAGAGCCCTGTCAGCAGCATGAAGAGGTATGCCCTGTCGAAGTGGATGCCGAAAAGGGAGTCCAGGGCGAACATCGCAAGCGAAATCGTGCCGGCCACGACAAGGCCTACGCCGACGCCGAGCAAGGCCGGCCCCACAAGGAACGGGAGGTTGCGCCCCTCGTCCTCCTTCTTCGATATTGCAAAGGCGAAGAACGACAACACCGCGCCGACGGCGAGGAGGTAGCGGATCCAGAAGGATTCACGCTTTAGCGGGGTCGTGCAAACCATCGCCCAGGACAGCAGGAGGAAAAGCGCCACGCATGCAGCCGCCGAAGCCAGCCTTGCCTGACACCCTTTCCCAAGGCGCTCGACCGAGACCTGGACAAGTGAAGAGAATGCGAACGCGGCGAACATCGCCATCACGGCGGAGAGCGTCGTGTCTTCAGATCGTCCCGACAAGAAGGCTAGTCGCCAGGCGAGCACGACACCAGCCAGGGAGATGAACGACTGGGCGGGAAAGCGCCTTGCAAAACCACCCAACATGGAGATGAACTTTTTCATGCCACATATTGTACCACAAGCAGTCGAAGTTCGTAGTCCTTGCCATAACCGCCGATTTCGTGTATCATGGATGCGAAATTGAAAAGGACATGACCGTAAAAAACAAAATTCTCCTTTGGGCGATGCTGTCTTCGTTTGCCGCATTTGCCGGCAGTTGGCAATTTTCCGCGCTTGGGGAAGCCGTTGCGGTGACGAACGGCGAGGCGGTCGTCTCGTTGGGCGGACGCGGCGGCGTCGCCATCTCGCCCATGCACGATGCGGGCAACGGCTGGGAGTGTCCTGTCGCGGCGAACGGGGCTGTTCGTTTCTCGGCGGGCGCGACGCCGCTAGCCCTGCCGGAGTCCGCGACATCCCTCGTGTCCCGCGTCTTCGTCGTGGCCTCCGCGACCAACCTTGAAGAGCGTTCAACGCTTCTCTTTGCCGCGACGTCGTTCTGGCTCGCGCCATCGCCATACGGCGGCCTCACGCTTGCCCCTGCCATGCCCGCCACAGGCTCGTCCGCAGCCGTGGACGGTGTCGCCGGCGCGCCTGTCCCCGCCAATGGGAAGTTCCTTGCGGAAATAGAACTTGGCGAACCCTTGCCCGCAGGGGACGTGTTCATCGGCGGCCATGCCGCCACGCCGCTATGGCGGAGGGGCTGGCAAGGCGGGATCCACGAAGTCGTGATGCTTGCGCAGGACGCGACTCCATCCGACGCGCAAGCCGTGCGGGCGATGCTCGCCGGATACTGGCGGCTGTCAAATGCGCCACCGTCGCCATTCAACGCCCAGACGACCCTGAATTGCCTCGGCCTTAGTTCGCACGGCTTCTACACGACGATGCTCATTACCCTCTAGCGATGCGGTGGACATTTGAAATACTGGTCTTTCTCGTGTTCGCAGGAATGGCGCTGCCCGTCATCTGGCGAATGCGGGGGCTGTCCATATTGCGCTCCGCGCTTTCGCATGAACCGCTTTACATGCGCGTCGCCGCATTCGCC
>JAGCUY010000096.1 GCA_017962605.1 Kiritimatiellia bacterium
CATGCCGCGCTCCCTGACCCTCGTCGGCGTCGATGGCTTCATCCCAGTCGAACCCGGCAAGCCGCATCCGGTCACCTCGTCGGTCATGGTCGATTTCGAGCTGGCCGGCTTTCTCGCCGCCAAGATGGTGGCCGGCAGGGTCCGGGGAAGCAGGGACGTTCCCGCCGCCGCCACCTTCGGGCCGTTGCTTTGCATCCGGCGGGACTCCACGCGCGGCTTCGGGCGCCGCGAACCCTTCGTCATGGCCGCCGCCGAACTGATTCGCCGCAAGGCCTGCGACGGCTTGACCGCCTCCGCCCTTGCCGCCCACTTCGACTGCTCCCGAAATCTCTTCGAGCGCCGCTTCCGCGAAGCCATGGGGCGCTCCGTTCTTGACGAAATCATCCATGTCCGCCTCGAGCAGGTCCTTCTCCTCATGGCGCGGCCCGAAGTCCCCATAGGGGCCATCGCCTCGTTCTGCGGCTTTGGTTCGGACATCGCCCTCATCAAGCTCTTCAAGAAGCGCTTCGGCGTCTCGATGCGCGACTGGCGGAAAAAGCACGGCCACTAAAAAATTTTCACAAAAAGTATAACTCTTTGGCGGGCATTCGTGTAAAATGGTTGGCAACTTCATCAACCAGACAAGAAAGGACAATCCAAATGAAACGAATCCCATTCATGTTCTGCGCGCTGGCGACGGCTGCTGGCGCGGCCTTCACGGCGGTGGCGGACACGCACACCGTCGCTGCGGGCACTACGCCTCGCGCCCTTAACCCAGCATCCCTCGTCGCCACGCTCAAATCCGACGGCGTCTATCTTGGCTAGCCCAGAGCGAAACCCCCTTCCCTCTTTCCTCTTCACTCATGACCACAGACATTCCCGATTTCTGGCACGATTCAATTTGGATAAGCGCGACCGATTCCGCCGTGCGCCCGGAAAGCCTTGATCCCTACCGCGACAAACCAGAAGCCGAAGACGGCACCGCAATCTTCGTCAAGGCATTCGCGAACACAAAACCCGTCGTCAAGGCATGGTGGACTGTGGCCGGACTCGGCGTGTTCCGCATCTTTGCGAATGGTGCCGAAGTCGGAGCGGAAGATTTTCTCAAGCCAGGCTTCACCCACTACGCCAGGACGAAGCACTCGTTTCGCTACGACGTTACGAACCTCCTCAAGACTGGCCCCGGCGAAGAGAACGAACTCTTCGCCGAAGTCTCCTCTGGCTGGTGGCGGGACAAGATCATCCGCTTCCGGGGCCGGCGATCCGCATTCCGCGCCGTACTTGTCCTGCGGCATCCGGACGACACCGAAACGCGTATCTGCACGGACACATCCTGGCTCGCCTCAGGCGCAGCCGGCCCCGTACTCCACGCCTCCATCTTCGATGGCGAGGACTACGACGCGCGGCTTGCGACGCGAGGGACGCGAATGAAGAAGGACGGATGGAGGAACGACGCTGTCCCCGCCATCGAGAACATCGAGTTCCACGGCGACATCATCCCCGTGGAGGGACCGCCGATCCGCATCCGCCACGACCTTGCGCTGTCCCCCGTCGAGGCCTACGTCTGGCGAGGCGTCGAAGGCGCCGACGGGGAGCACTTTGGCCGGGTGGTAAAGCTCCGCGAAGGTTTTGAACGTCTGACCATCGGCGAGACGCTGATCCTCGACTTTGGGCAGAACTGCGCCGCCGTACCCGAGTTCACCTTCTCAGCGGCGCGCGGCGTCACTCTCACGGCGCGTCCTGCCGAGATGCTCAACGACGGCTACGGCGACAAGGCCCGCCACTGCGATGGTCCCGGCGGTTCAGCCCACTTCGCCGAATACCGGGGCATTCGCACCCGAGCCCGCTACATCTTCGCCGGCGAGGCCGAGGAGACCTATCGCCCGTCATTTACTTTCTATGGCGGACGCTATCTCTCAGTCACTGTCGAGGGCGGTTCGGTCGAAATCAAGAGCGTGCGGTGGCTTCCGGTTTCATCAATCCCCGCAGACTCCGAGACGGCCTCGCTCGAAACGGGAGACCCGGCCCTGAACCGCTTCATCTCGAATGTCCTCTGGGGGATGCGCTCCAATTACCTCTCCATCCCCACCGACTGCCCGCAGCGCGGCGAACGCCTTGGCTGGACAGCTGACACGCAGGTCTTCGCCAAGGCCGCCTGCTACAATTCCTCTGCGACGTACCCCTTCCTACGCAAATGGATGCACGACATGCGCGACTCGCAGCGGCCCGATGGAGGATTCCCGGGCGTCGCGCCTGATGGCCTAATCGGCGCCAACGAGCACCAGTTCGGCTGGGCCGACGCCGGCGTTATCGTCCCCTACACGCTCTGGCGCCATTTCGGCGACAACTCCATAGTCCGCGAGAACTGGGACGCCATGTCGCGCTATGTCGCGCTCGTCGAAAAGATGAAGTTCGAGTCGCCACAGGCGCTCGAGCACCAGTGGGCCGACTGGCTCTCGCTCGAAAAGCTCGAAACCTCAAGCGGACGCGCCTACGTTGGCGGCGTCAAGAACGTTCCTCCCGTCAAGGAGGACGCCCTCACGCTCTGGCGCTACCTCGGCGCGTGCCACTGGCTCCAGGACGCCGGCATGATGGCCGAGATGGCCAAAGCCACCGGCCGCGCCGCCGAGGTCGAGGCGTATCACGCAATGGCCGCTCGCGCACTCGCCCACATCCGCGCAAACTTCGTCGATCCTTTTGATGGGATGCTTATCCCGCTCTTCCGCGACATGCAGACTCCGGCGCTCTTCGCGCTACGCCTCGGCATTTTAAAGGAGGGGCCGGCACGCGCCACGCGTGACTTACTCCTCGACAACATCCGCGAACATGGCAACTGCCTTCAAACCGGTTTCCTTGGCACCGCGATAATTCTTGACACGCTGGTGGACAAGTGCGACGCGCCCGATGTGGCATACTCGCTTCTGCTACAGCACAGCTTCCCAAGCTGGCTCTACTCCGTTGACCAGGGTGCCACGACGGTCTGGGAGAGTTGGGACGCCTACACCGTAGCCGATGGATTCTCTCCAGGGGATCGCTCTTTCAACCACTACGCCTACGGCGCGATATTCGCATGGATGATGAGCCACATGGCCGGCATACGCGAAGACCCGGCGGCTCTTGGATGGCACCACTTCATCCTCGCCCCGCTCCCCGACCGCCGCGTTGGCCATGTCGCTGCGCGATACCGTTCGCCCTGTGGCGAAATTGAAAGCGCATGGGAATACGACACCGCCAGCTCGTGGCATTGGCGCTTCGCCGTCCCGGAGGGTACCACCGCCACAGTCATTCTTCCCGAAGAGGCACCGCAGGAATACGCCGCTGGCCGCCACGAAATCGTTCGCCGCACATGAGGAACGTTTTGAATTCACGAGAAATTTTAAAATCCGATTTGAAATTTTCACAGTAGTTTGATACGCTTGGCGCTTAAAAACGGCGTGACAGCGGCGAACTTTCGCCACTGGGAGCCGTAAGCAAATGTCCCCTACTATCCTCTATCTCAACACCGCGTCGGGCGACCGCATCCAGGAGATGACGCTCGCCGGCATCCGGCGTTACGCCGAGGCGCGGCGATGGGAGGCGGAGTCCGTTCCTTGGCAGGCGTCGCGCCCGGAGGACATCCCAAGGCACCTTGCCGCGCACCGCCCCGTCGCCGGATGCGTGATCGAGTGCGCCGATGGCAGCTCGCACCTGCCGCCGCAGCTCTTCGGCAGGGTGCCGGCTGTCTATCTCCACGCCGCGCCGTCGCTCTATGGCGGACGCATCGCCCGCGTCTCCGCCGACAACGAGGCCGTCGCACGCTTCGCCTTCCGCGAACTCTCCGCCGGACGCCCCGCCGCGTATGCCGTTGTCGAGGCCGTCTGGAAGCTCGACTGGTCGGACATTCGCAGCCGGACGTTCCAGGCGCTGGCCGCCAGGGCCGGAATGCCGTGCCGTGTTTTCGCGTTCCGGGAGGAGTCCGACGGGGAAAGGGACGCCCGTCTGGCGGGCTGGGTGGCCGACCTTCCGCGCAACTGCGCCGTCTTTGCGGTCAACGACCGCACCGCCGAGAACGTAGCCACCGTCGCCCGCGCCATCCATCGAAGCATCCCCCACGAGTTGACGCTCCTCGGCGTCGATAACGACGTGGCCTTATGCGAGACGTCCGCCCCGCCGATTTCCAGCATTCAGCTCGACCACGAGCGCGCAGGCTTTTTAGCTGCGCGGCTGATTGGGGATGCTTTTGCCACAAAGAACACAAAGGGGCAAAAAGACTTTGTGAACTCTGTGCCCTTTGCGGCTAGAAGTGCCACCATCGGCCCGCTCCTTGCCGTGCGGCGGCGCTCCACGGGCGGATCGGGGCGGCGGGAGAAGTTCGTTCTGGAGGCCGTCGAGATGATCCGGCGCGAAGCGAGCGACGGCCTTACGGCCATGGAACTCGCCAAACGATTCCGCTGTTCGCGCCGCCTTTTCAACATGCGCTTCCGCGAGGCGACGGGGCATTCCGTGCTGGACGAAATCCAGCACGTCCGCCTTGAGAAAGTTTTCGCGCTCCTCTCCGGCACGGACACCGCCATCGGCGCCATTGCCGACTTCTGCGGCTTCGGCTCGGATGTCGAACTCCGCCACGTCTTTCGCTCTCGCACCGGAAAGTCGCTTCGCCAATGGCGCAAGGAGAACGGGCGGGGATAAACGGAAACTCCCGCGCAATTTTCACCATGTACTGCTGATAATCTCCGATTATTTGCAAGGCAGATACCCGATTATTTGTAAAACAGGCTTCAGTTTTTTTGTAAAGCAGGCTTGCAAATTATCGGGAAACTGACTATAATCATTGACCTGATTTTCCAACGGCAAAGGAGTTCCAAGATGAAAGGCGACATAGACAGGTGGCAGGAGAGCTTGGTCGTGGAGGCGCTCGGCGTCAGGAGGGCTGTTTTCCTCACAGGTGCCAGACAGGCCGGGAAAACGACGCTGGTCGAGAATCTGCCGCTTCAAGGCGTGGACAGGCGGACGCTCGACGACGACCTTGCCCTTGCTTCCGCGCAATCCGACCCTATCGGGTTCGTGACCCGCAAGACGGATGGAACGCTGGCCATAGACGAAATCCAAAAGGCGTGCGACCTCCTTCCTGCCATCAAGCGGATTGTTGACTGTGACAGACGTCCCGGGCAGTTCCTCCTCACCGGTTCGTCGAACCTGAGGTTCGCGAAGAATGTCCGTGACAGTCTTGCAGGTCGCATGAAAACCATCAGGATCAGGACGCTTGCCGAAGCGGAGCTGAACGGGAGACCTCCCGCATTTCTGCGGTCTGCGATGAGAGGGGAATTCGAGCGGCCTCGCGTCCATGCCGGAAAAGCGGAGATTGTGGCGTCGGCATTCAGGGGCGGCTATCCCGAACCGCTGCGATTTTCCCCTAGGGAAAGGCGCGACTGGTATCGCGACTACGTGAACGACCTGCTGCTCAAGGACATTCGCGACATTACCGAAATCAGGAATTTGGGTGCCCTGCGGCAATTGGCCTCGCTCCTTGCAGCATGGACGGGAAAATTTTTCTCCGATAGCGAAATCGCGACGATGAGCGGAATATCGCGCCCCACCTTGCAGGGCTATGTCGGGGCCTTGGAGGCGCTATACCTTTTCGAACAGGTGCCGCCCTGGACAAAGACGGACTACGCCAAGGCGGGAAAGCGAGTGAAATGGTATGCGTGCGATCCCGGACTTGCGCCGAATCTTCTCGGATGGAGCGAGGCGGAGGCTCGCGACGACCCCGACCGATCTGGGAAACTCATCGAGACTTGGGTACACCACGAGTTGTCCGTGAGGGCCGACCTCGAAGGCTTGAACGTATGGCAATACCGTGATGCGGACAAGCGTGAAATCGATTTCCTCGTCGAAGACGGCGAAGGGAACCTCCTCGGCGTGGAGGTCAAGGCCGGATCGACCGTCAGGCCGGATGACTTCAAACATCTGCGCTGGTTCAAGGAAAAACTGGCTCCGCAGGGCTTCGTTGGGATAGTTCTGCACACCGGGGACGAGATCGTGAGTTTCGGCGAAGGGATGACGGCAGTTCCGATGGTGTCGTTCTTCGAGCAATAGAAGAGCCATAGTTTTTCATGCGCAAAAAACTTTTCCCGAAACGACCACTTTACTTGTGACGGAGTGGTATCATGTTTATGTCGCGTTTATGCGGGGCCATGTCGGCCCCCGGCGCGAACGGCAAGGTGAACAAAAATGAAGAAACTATTGGCTATCATCGTGGCAATCGCCGCCACATTTGCGACGATGCCCGCATCTGCTGTGTATTATCTCTCACACTGGGACTTCGGCTCGGACCCGCAGGGCGAGTTCGACTACACGGGGCACAACGATCTCGTGAATGATGGCAATGTGCCAATCGTGGACGGCGCGGCGGTGTTCGACGGGACAGCCAAATCGTTCATTACGGAGCACAATGTCGATTTTTCCTCCGATAAGCCCTACACGATTGAGTGCTTTGCGCTGGCGGAGCCGGACTGCAACGGCATGATCATGGAAGTCAGCCCTGACAACAATGCGACGATCGGTGGCTTCTACCTGTACGCAAAAGAAGGCGTCATGGCGAGAACTACCCAAAACGGGCATAACGGTGAAGAGTTCAACGGTACGATCTGCGACGGCGTATGGCATCATCTGGCGGTCATTATTGATCCCACGACAAACGTGGTCACAGAGTCCGTCCGCCTATATGTCGATGGAATGCGGCAGGGTGTGCGCCGCTTTAATGACGCAGGCGTCGTCTTGAGGCCGCACCGTTTCTACATCGGCTCGCGCGGCGGCACGTCGTTTCCGTTCAAGGGCAAGATCGACGACGTGCGCATCACGGAAGGCATCCTCTCCCCCAGCCAGTTTCTGCAGGCCAGGTCTGCAGGTGCCATTGATGTGCGAGGGTACTGGAAGTTCGACGACGGCAACGCCCTTGCCGACTCCAGCGGCAACGGCAACACGCTTCAGGGTTCGCAGGGTGTGGCGTTCACGAACGGCTGCGCCTCATTCAACGGCACGGCGAGCGACGTGCGGACGGCGAACATGTTTGACTTGAGCGCATACAAGGACGTGACGGTCGAGTGCTTCGTGCGCAAGCACGCCGGAACGGGTGACGTCAGACTCATCTTGGAGCATTCCGCGAATGGCGCGGGCTATCACGGGGGATTCTACCTGTCGCTTGACGAGACAGGCACGGGGACTACCCGCGGCATTTTCTGCTTCACCAACGCCCTTTGCTACGGCGATTCCCCGACATACTCCGCGAATACCGGCTGGCATCATCTCGCCCTTGTCAAGGATTCCTCGAACGCCGGCAACAATTCATGCATCAGACTTTATGTTGACGGTGTCGGCGTAAGCAAGTACACGTGGGACTCCAGGTCCTCAGACACTCCTCTCCGCAACGACTACCTTTACTTCGGCTCGCGCAGCAACAGCGCATATTTCCTGGATGCCGACATCGACGACGTGCGCATAACGGCGAACGTGCTTGCGCCCGGGCAGTTCCTCAGGACGCGCACGGGACCGCTTGACGATGCAATCGCCTACTGGCCGTTCGATACGACGAACATGCTGTCCGACGCGAGCGGCAACGGCAACGTGCTGACGGGAAGCGGCGTGACCGTGAGCGATGACGGCGCGGCGGTGTTTGGCGGTTCACAAAGCGGCTTCGCGACGCTCGCGCCGCTTCCGCTCTACGCCTACGATTCCATGACGGTGGAGTGGTTCATGAAAACCGAAATGTCCGATGTGGGCATGGTGCTGGAGACCTCCGCGAATGCGCTGAGAAACCCCGGTGCCTTCTACGCGGCGGCGAACGAATTCGCCGGGTTCCAGATGACGCGGACGCACAGCCTCGTGCAGGGCTGGTCCGCGGCGGACGGCAAGTGGCACCACTACGCCATCGTCTTCGACTGGGACTCGACCACGGCCGACATCGTGCGGCTCTACCGCGACGGCGTCCAGGTCGCGACAAGATTCTCCAGCAACACCAGCCCAGCCCGACTGCGTGCGGATCGGCTTTTCATTGGAGCCCGCAACGGCTCGGATTACAAATTCGCCGGCCAAATGGACGACCTCAAGGTCACGGGCCGCGCCCTTTCCCCGGCGGAGTTCATGCAGGAGCGCTCCAAGATTCCCACCGCCTTCGTGATAACGGTGCGCTGATTAAAGCCCGATGCGTTTCGCAAACTTGAACATCTTTGCAGCCTTGTCAGCCGCCGCCTTGCTAAATGCGGCGGCGGAGACTCTGCCGTTTGCCGCACGAGGCTTTGAGGCGTCCAAGCGGGCGGGAATCGCGCTGACGCCCATCGGCGCGGAGACCTGGGACTTTTCCGGCGTCGGCGAGGTGCGCATCGCCGTGAGCAACGCGAGCGACCGGGCGGCGCGCGTCCGCGTCGCCGTCTTCGGCGAGGGGATGTCGCTCGACGCCAAACCCAAGGCGCCGTGCCGGATGTCGCGCGTCCCGCCCCATGCCGTCCGCACAATCGCCGTCCCGCTTAACGACACCCCCTACGCCACCGACGCCCCAGTCGCCCTCACCGGAATGCAGGGCAAGGTCCCGGCGCTTGACGACTTGCCCGACTTCTCCAAGACGGGGCGGATCGAGGTCTTCGCGGACGCGACGGAGCGCGTCATCCCCGTTGTCCTCGGCGTCGAGACGGCGTTCGCCGCGCGGAAGCCGAAGATCATCCCCGCCGACGGCTTCTTCCCGTTCGTCGATTGCTACGGGCAGTTCCGTCACGACGACTGGCCGGGGAAGATTCACTCTGACGCCGAACTCGCCGAGTCTCGCCGCGCTGAGGCGGCGTGGCTCGACGCCCACGCCGACGGCCCAATTCCCGGCGCCGACCGCTTCGGCGGCTGGGCGGGCGGCCCGCAACTTGCCGCCACCGGCTTCTTCCGCACCGAGAAGGTCGAGTGCAAGTGGTGGTTCGTCGATCCCGACGGACACCTCTTCTGGTCGCTCGGCGTTTGCAGCGTCTATCCGGGGCTTCCCACGCGGGTCAGGGGGCGCGAGGCCTACTTCGAGGGCCGCGCGGACGACTCGGACGCCTGGCCCCTCCGCGAAAACCTCGTGCGCAAATACGGCGAAGACCTGCGCGCCCCCTACGCCGGGACGGCGCACCGCCGCTTCAGGGCCTGGGGGATCAACACCATCGGCAACTGGCACCACGACTACGTCTGGCAGATGCGCCGCACCCCCTATTGCGCCTGCATCGACTTCTCGTCGCGGACCATCCTGCCCTCCTGGGACGGGAGCAAGGCCCATGGGCGGGCGGTGCCGGACGTCTTCTCGCCGAAGTTCGCCGAGGACATCGCGGCTGAAGCCGAAAAGTGGGCCGCCAAAATCAAGGACGATCCGTGGTGCCTGGGCGTCTTCGTCGATAACGAACTCGGCTGGGACGGATGCGGGACGAACGTTGCCGAAATCGCGGAAGCCTACTACTCGACCGTCCGCGCCGCGCTGAGGAAGTCGCTGCCGAACCACCTCTACCTCGGCTCGCGCATCCACAACGACTTCGGGGAGATCGACGCCGTGTGGCGCGCCGCCGCGCGCCACTGCGACGTGGTGAGCAACAACCTCTACGACCGGGAGCCGTCCTACGACCTGCCTCCGGGGGCGTCCGACAAGCCAATCCTCATTGGCGAGTTCCACTTCGGCGCGAAGGGTCGTGGCAACCTCAACGGCGGGCTGGTCGCCGCCTTCGACGAGCAGGAGCGCGGCCGGCTCTTCCGACAGTATGCCGGGAAGTGCCTCGACAACCCCCGCTACGTCGGCTGCCACTGGTTCCAGTACCAGGACCAGCCCCTGACCGGGCGCTTCGACGGCGAGAACTTCGCCTGCGGCTTCGTCTCCATCTGCGACGTGCCCTATCCCGAACTCGTCGAGGCATGCCAGGAAACCGCCGCACAAATGTATCCCCGCCACCTTGGGAAAGGGGAATCAGGAACCGGCACCTTGGAAGCCCAGTAGTCGTGCAAACGGGACAATGGCGTCAAAGTAGCCGTCCGCCTCGACGCCAGGGGAAGGCCGGCGGAGAGTTCGCGGAAGGCGGCGCGGGCGACGGCCTCGTTGTCGGTCGCCACGTATGCGACGCGGCCATCGCGGAGTTCAGGCGGCGGCTGGAGATAGACCACCGGAACGGCACCGAAAAGTGCGGGCGGGAAGCGGGTGCCGTCGTCGGAGCAATCGACAACGCATCCCGCGACGGGGCGGTGCGCGGCGATGGGAGGCGGAGTCCGTTCCTTGGCAGGAGTCACGCCCCGAGGACATTCCAAGACTCCTCGCCGCGCATCAACGCCATAATCCGCGGCAAACGTTCGATTACGGCCGAGACCGCGTTGAGGCTTGGAGCCTATTTCGATAGCGCTAACGCCAATGTTGGATCCCCGTCACAAGCACCCACACTTTTGCACGAAGCCTCGTTTTTTGAGGCGCTTCGCCATAATCTGTGCCGGGCGATGACTTCGTCCTGCCAGCGCGGGGAGAGCGTGTTGAAGCGCGCGGAGAAGCCGCAGACCTTGACCATGAGGCCCTGGTGCCGCTCGGGGTGCGCCTTGGCGTCCAGGAGTTCCTCGACGCTTTGGCAGTTGGGTTGCAGCAGGTGCGCCCGCGTCTTGGCGAAGACGCGGAAGACGGCCGCGAATAGCGCCGGGGTCATGCCGTCTTTCTCGAACGAAAGATTGGCGTTGGAGGCGTAGAGCCGCTCGTGCGGGACGGCGGCAAGGGAGCCGATGACCGCCGTCGCCCCTTCCTTGCACCGGTATTCGCTCGGCGCGAAGCCCTGCGCGAGGCGATCGCCGTCGCGGCGCCCGTCGGGCGTGGCCTTGGTCTTTTCGCCCCAGAGCAGGAATTCCCGGTAAATCCATGCCGCTAGCACGAAGGGGGACCCTTGGTCGTTGCGGAGACCGTCGAGATTGTCGGCGACGGTTTCGAAAATCCAACGCTGAAGGCTGTTCGACTCAGGCGTATTGTCTCCCCAATAGGGTGCTGCTAGCGCAGCAAGGCGCAATTCCTCACCTCGCGGGCCTGTCCAATTCGAGCGCACGGCGTCAAGGAACTCCGGCAGCGTGGCCAGCCTGTCGCGGAAGCAGACCTTGTCAATGGCGCAGAGCGAATCGACGACATTGGCCGTGAAGGCGAGCGTCATCACGCGGGGGTGGAAGCGCGTCCCGCCGTCCGTCGTGTCACGGCGCCGTTCCAAACACCCTTCCAGGCAAACAGAGTAGGCGGGATGCGGGAAGACCTGTGCCGCCGAGCGCCCGTAGCGGATGTAGTCGCTCGCGGTGTCGCGGAAGAAGCGCATGAAGTTCGCCATGAAAGTGCGCTTCACCTCGTCGAACGACTTCGCGCCGTCGATGGGGTCGTGGCGCAGGCCCGCGCGGCGGTCGGCCTCCGGGTCCCGATGAATCATGGCCTCCAATACGCGCAGGGGGGACATGTAGTTTGCGGCATCGACGTCGGTAATGGAGTCAACGTTGGGATCCCAGCACCCGCACCCGCAGTAGTCGCGGGCGCGCTCAAGCGGGATGCCGTGGCCCACGAAGTTCGGGACGGCGATGTCGTCGTTGAACATCGCGAAGACGCAGTGCCCGGCAAGGACCATCCCGCCGATGCGCTCAAGGTATTCCTGCGGCGAATCGGCGCAAAAGCGGACATGGAGCTTCGGGAAGACGCAGTCGAGCGCTATGTGGGCGTCGAGGAACATCCGCGTGAGTTCGTTCCAGACGGGGCGGCCCTCGGCGTCGCAGCCGCCAAGCGTCACGGGGATCTCGGCCTCCTGGTCGGAGTAGGCATCGATGGTGAGGTGCGTGTCGAGGTGTTCGTCGGCGTGGATGAGCCAGCGCGCAACGAGGTCGCGCGCCTCGTCCTCCGCGAGGACGCCGGATGCGATGTCGCGGCGGTAGAGTTCGATGAGCCAGGCATCGGGGCGGCCAAGGGCAAAGCTGGCGATGCCATCGACGTAGGACGGGATTTCGCGCATGAACCAGAGAAGGTTCAACCCCTCGAAGAAGGTGCGGGGCGGCTCCCACGGGCAGCGGCGCGCGCTTTCGGCGATGCGCGCGAGCCACGCGCGCTCACGGGAGGGTAGCGCATCCGCTCGACCTGCTTCCTCCAGCCGCCTCTCCGCCTCCTCGGCGAACTTGAGCTGGAGCGCGTGGATCGTGTCGAGGCCTTCGAGGGCGGTTTCAAGCCACTTGCGGCCGAGCGGGTCGTCGGCCGGACACGCCGCCAGCGCCGCAGCCGTTTCCTCTCGCACGCCTTTGAAGCCCTTGGAGAAGATGGTGCGGAAGGCGGGGAGGTGGTGCATGTCGTCCACGAACGGGCCGCAGCAGAGCGAATAGCGCTGGCGGTGGCGCTCACTGGCCCGTAGGAACGCCTCGTCGGGGACGAGGCCCTTCTCGCGGTAGAAGCGGTTGCAGAGGGCGTTCACCTCGCGGGCGGGCATGATGCCCATGACCCATCCGCCATTCACGCCGGACTCGAAATAGAAGGGCGACTCTGAAAAGAGGAATGGCTTGAAGTGGCGCTGCATGGCGCGGTAGGATTCGCGGCGAAGGTCGAGCGCGTCGAAGTCCGGATGCGCGGCGGCGTAGGCGCGCACCTCCTCGCGGATGGCCGCGTCGCTCGCGTCGAACGCCGTGTCCTTGCACTTGCCGTGGCATTCGTCCGGGTGGAACGCCCGCAGCTGCGAGCGGAGGGCGGAATAGGTTTCGGGATGGAATGTTGAGTCGTTCATCATCATTTTGCAACCTTCATGATTCAAATTCGCTCGACATGTCGAGTAAATTTGAAGTCAACTGCACCGATTATTGGCGAAAAGTCAAACACAGCCCGCAGCAGGCTTATCCCCCATTTTTTTGTGGGGCCATTGGGAGCCAATAAGCATCGCGGACAGCCCGCCTTACGTTCAGGGTGGCTGCGCCGGCAAGGCCCCATTGTGCCCGTCAGCTGGCTGCGGCGCGTCATGGCACCTGAAGC
>JAGCUY010000097.1 GCA_017962605.1 Kiritimatiellia bacterium
AAGGACACCATCCGCGCCACCGGGTTCGCCTCCGTCAAGGAGTTCGTTGCCGCAACCTGTTCTACGATTTACTCTCATTTGCCGGAAAAGGTTGACTCGGAAAACGGCTTAGGTCAAACCGCTTGACAAACCACATAGATGGTCTTTGAGCCGTCGCTTTGAAACAAAATTGGGGGATAAGCGTGATGGAAATGCGGAGGCGAACACTTCGACAAACGGACGCTTGTCTTGAAGGGTTAGCCTTGGTATAATACTTCGCAACTTTTTAACTTTGCTTATCTAAAGGAACACATAAATGAACGGAACATTCTTCGGAACCAAGGCCGGCGGCATGCAGGTTGCTGCCGCATTTGTGCTTTGCGCCGCGCAGGTCGCGACCGCCACTGATGGCCGCTACCGCGAATATGTCATCGGCGAACGCGCCGGCGGCATGGGCGGTGCCGCGCTCGCCATCGCGTCTGATGTCGATGCAATCTTCTACAACCCTGCCGGACTAGCCAAGTCGCAGGGCGACAGCATCTCGCTCTCTGCCAACCTCTACGGCATCGAGAGCTACAAAACCGAAGGCGGCCTCGACTGGGGCGACGACGCTAAGAGCACCTCCTTCGTCACCGTTCCCTCGGCGATGGGCGGTGTGTCGCGCTTTTCTGACGAGTGGGTCAGCGCATTCGGCGTCTTCACCCCGAAGATGGAGAAGCGCCATCTCGTCTCCGCCTCCCCCGACCGCACCAGTTTCAGCCACATGGACTACAACGACCAGACGCTTTGGATGGGTCCCGCAGTCGCGTGGGCTCCCGCCGGCTCGCGCTTCTCTTACGGCGCAGGCCTCTTCGCCATCTACCGCGACTACAGCGCCACGGAGAGCTCGTTCCGGCGGAACAGTTACTCAGTCAACGGATCGATGGATCTCCAGACAGTCGGTATTCTCGCCATGGCCGGCGTCCAGGCAGACCTCGGCGACGGCTGGAGCGCCGGCGTGTCGATTCAGTCGCCGACCGCCCGCATCTGGGACGACGGCAAGCTGAGCATCAACGGTTCGGACAAGGGATCCAACGGTTTCAACGGGGGCATCTACACCACGGACGTCCGCGCAGACAACTACATCCCCCTGCAGCTGGCCGCCGGCATTGGCAAGTCGGGGAAGGACTGGGCCGCCGCGCTCGACGCGACCTGGCACCCCTCCACGCATTACGACCTGGCGCGCTGGGACATCAACGGCACGCGCGCCGAGCAGAAGATGCACCTGCATTCCGTGCTCGACGTTAGCCTTGGTGGCGAATATGTCGTCGCGGAGCGCTATCCTATTCGCGCCGGCTTCTACACCGCGATGTCCGCGATCCGCGTTCCCGACGATCCGGAAACCACCGAATTCGCCACATCAGACGTGGACATGTACGGATTCACCTTCAGCGTCGGCCGCCGCAACAAGCTGATGAGCGTCAACCTCGGATTGGACATCGCCTTCGGCAGCGGCTACGACCTGGACTACGACAACAACGGCGTCAAGCGCCGTGTTGACAGCGACCGTGAAGTATTCCTCTTAACCGTCAGCACCACCTACTACCTCTAGCCTGCGGCCAGATAGAGAAGAAGACGAGTATGCTTGAAGGAGACCGGGCGATTTGCTAGAATTGAGACCTCAAAAGACGAGGGATTAGAACTCATGGAAGAACCACGCCCCATCCTCTACGGAGTCTCCGACTACGCCCGGATACGCAGGAAGAACGCCTGGTTTGTGGACCGCACCGCGAAGTTGCGCGACCTGGAGAAGGTCGCGTACGCGATGTTTCTGCGCCCGCGACGCTTTGGCAAGTCGCTGCTCTGCTCCATTCTCAGGGCCTACTACGACATCCAGTTCGCGGACCGCTTCGACGAATTCTTCTCCGGAACCGACATCGGCGCGAACCCGACGGACGAGCATGGCAGGTATCTCATCCTGTATTTCAACTTCTCCGCCGTGAGCAAGGATGTCCGGGAAGTCGAGGCCAGCTTCAACGACTACGCCGCCCTCTGCATCGACACCTTCGCAAAGAACTACCGCGACACGTTGCCCGAAGGTGTCGCGGAAGAAATACTCTCCGCGCCGGGATGCATCGCGAAACTTTCGCGCATTACCCAGGGGCTGATGAACCGGGACATGAAGCTCTACGTCCTCATCGACGAATACGACAACTTCACGAACACCATCCTCGCCGAGAGCGGCCTAAATGCCTACAACGACCTCTGCCACGGGGACGGCTTCTTCAAGCAGTTTTTCACAAGCCTCAAGGACGCGACAACCGGAACCGAGGCTCCTGTTACGCGCCTCTTCATCACAGGCGTCTCCCCCGTGACGATGGACGACGTGACGAGCGGCTTCAACGTCGGCACGAACATCTCGCTCTGGCCGCAGTTCGCGGACCTTACGGGCTTCGGCCATGACGACATACATGCAATGGCGAGCTATTATGGTGCGATCTGCAGTTTCGACGCCGCGAAAGCCGAGCAGGTCTGCCTCGACTGGTTCGACAACTACCGCTTCGGCGACGCGGATGCGCCCCCGGTTGCGAACACGACGCTCGTCCTCAACTTCTTCAACCAAATCGTCAACGGCGGCAAGTGGCCGGACAACTACATTGACGCGAATCTTCGCACGGACTATGCGAAGATTCGCCATCTGGTCACGCTCGGCCACCGTATCGAGGTCTCGGAGCGCCGCCTCAACGGCAACTTCGGCATTCTCGAAAAACTCGTTTCCGGCGGCTCGCTTTCGGAGCCGCTCATCGATTCCTTCCAGGCGAAGACGCTCAACAGGAAGGAGAACTTCACGTCCCTGCTCTACTGGCTTGGCATCACGACGATTGCGGGCAACAGCCACGGACGCCCCGTTTTCGGCGTCCCGAACGAGACGCTAAAAAAACTCGTTTCGGACATGATCCCCGCCGCATACGCCGATGTCCACAAGATTGACGAGCGCGTTTACGACCTCAACGACGCGCTCTACGACTTTGCCTTTGAAGGCGGCGACTGGCGTCCCTTCGTTGACATCCTCTCCGGCATCGTGAAGGAGAACTTCGCCGTGCGCGACTCCATCGACGGCGAGAAGACCGTCCAATCGACCATCGTCGCGCTCCTTGTCGCGGCGGCGGGTCCGTATTTCATCCGCCATGAGGGCGAGGCGGGCGGCGGCTTCTACGACATCGCGATGAAGCCCCGACTCCTCGACTGGCCCGACATCGCCCACGCGGCGATCATTGAGCTCAAATACCTCAAGCCCGGCGGACGTAAGCCGACAAAGACTGCACTTGCCGCCATCAAGGCCGAGGCCATCGAGCAGCTGGACCGGTATTCCGCCGACCCGGCGCTCGTCGCCAAATGGCGGCTGAAGCCCGTCGAAAGTCCAACCGCCAACCTTTCAACTTTTCAACCTTTCAACCTTTCAACCGACGGAGCCGGAGGCTCCGTCTCCCTCCACCGCCTCGTCGTTGTCTTTCAGGGAGGAGACCGCATCCTTGCCGATGAGGCCTGATTGGGATTGGCGTTTGTGGCATCACATTCAAGCAATCACGCGGAGTCGCAAAGCATGCGACTCCGCCGTCTTCAGTATTTACCGCATGATGATTGTCGTGGCCGATGGCGGCGCATAAAGGCGGCCGTGGCCGGCCACCCATGCGGGGCAGGTCGCGCGTGAAATCTCCCCGCTGACGCGATGACCGTTGTAGCGCACTTCGGCGACCTTGGCCTCGCCGTCGAAGTCGAGGCGGAGCGTCGCGCCCGAGGCCACGTCTAGCGTCACATCCGTCGGGATGTAGCTCGCGAGGTCCGTGCGGTCGGCCGCAGGGGCGGCGACGATGGAGACGTCGTCGACGAGGATGATCCCGCGGCCCGCCTCCTGGAAGTTTCCGGTGAAATTGAGCAGCTTCGATCCGGCCTCCGCCACGGTGAACGGAACCTTCACGACGCGCTCGTCCTCGTTTTGCTGGACGTAGGACAGGTGGATGCGTTCGTTCCCCACGGAGACGGTGAAGTTCGAGACCTTCGTGTCTTCCGTGAAGGGGTTGTTGCGGAAACGGCGGACACGGAACGAGAGTTCGTAGCGCCCGGAAGCCGGGAAGGTCACCGTCTGGCTGAAATTGCCCGAAGCTCCGGCGACCCCGCCGATGAAGGCGCAGTCAGCGCCCTGCGGAGGCGTCTGCACGATGGAGCTGATCCACGTGCCCGCGCTCACGGAGCTTGCCCGCGAGCAGGCGCCGCCAAAGGTCCAGCCGGTGGAGGACTCGAAGCCGCCGTTCTCGACGAGTTCCCCGGATGGCGTGTCGGAGAGGCGTTCCAGGGCGATTTCGTCGAGGAGCGCGCCCCCGTTCATGAACGTCAGGTTGCCCTGCTCGGACGTGTCCTTGACGCTTCCGGCGAAGGAAAGGAGCACGCTGCCGCCGGCTTCGGCGTCGAACACGGCCTCGTATTTGCGCCAGTCGTCGTGGC
The DNA here is from genome assembly GCA_017962605.1 of Kiritimatiellia bacterium. GTDB lineage: Bacteria > Verrucomicrobiota > Kiritimatiellia > RFP12 > JAAYLN01 > RGIG5952. The sequence goes on from JAGCUY010000097.1 coordinate 4,462, forward strand.
GCACCCAGACCTTCTTCACGACCTGGCTCCCGACGGTTACGGTGACGAGCTGCTCCGAGAGGCCGTTGCGCTTCGCAAGATGGAACGTCAGGCGGTAGCGTCCGGCGGAGGGCAGCGTGACCGTCTGCGAAAAGGCGCGGTCGCCGAAAATCTGGGCGCAGAGGAAACCGTCGGCCATTTCGTCCGGGTTGGCGCTGAGTCCGTTGTCGTAGGCCGTCACGCCGTCGAACCACCGCCGCCTGACGGAGCCGCCTGCGAAGCCCCAGGACGAGTCGCCGGGAACCGTCCACCCGGTGCAGTTCGCCGACAGGGGGGCGAACGAGTCGTTGTAGTTTGAACTGTTGGACAGCGGCTCTTCGAATCCGGGATTGGCTATCGCCACGGATGCGGGGGCCGCATCGCGCGCTTCGATGGGAGTCACCTTGAGGTCGTCGAAGAGGATGACCTTTCCGCTGTTTGGATCAAGTTCGTCGGAGAAGGTGACGCTGTGTTCGCCGGCCGCAAGGAAGGGCAGTGCAACCTCGTAGCGCATCCAAGAGAGTGCGTTGAAGGAGGTGAGGTCCCGGACGGCCCTGCCGTCGATCTTCAACCTGATTGGCCGAAGGATGAACGTTGTGCTGTCCCTGGCGCCGACGTTGAACGAGAGGCGATACATTCCGGGAGCTGGAATCGTGAAGGTTCCGGTCGCATCGCCGCGGCATAGGTAGAGGTAGTTCGTCCCCTCGTAGCCTATGCCCCGGGTGTCGTCGGCGAAGATGTTGAACGTGTTGCCGGCAGTTCCGCTAAACTGGGCCGTCTTGTTCAGGACCATGAGAAGATTGCCGCCGGAACGCCCGACGCGGTCGAAAGTCCAGTTGCCGTAGGTCAGCGGCGTTGTTGTGCTTGCACCGCCGCCGACATTCTGCGAAACGGGAACGCCAAACCCCTCGAACCCGGCGTTGGTGAAGTCGGCGGGCGCGAGGAAATCGGCAGTGGAAGACGGCGGAGAAAGCACGAGGTTGCCGTTCGTCACGCGGACTTCGGCCGCCTGCGGCAGGGAGGCCGCGACGAGCTGGCCCGACCCCGCCTTGACGAAGACGCCGGCGTCGGCTCCGGTGCGGGCCACGATGCCCTGCCCGCCCGTCGTGAGCGTCTGCCCCGCCGTCTTGACGGCGAACGGGATGGCCTCGTTGCGGACGGAGCCGGACAGGAGTTCGACCGCACCGCCGAAGCCTCCGTCCAGGAGCGTGGCGATGCCGGTGCCGGACTTGGCGAAAGAGCCGCCGCCGGAGAGCGTCGCCGTGACGTCGGAGGAGCTTGCGACCGTCACGGTCGATCCCGCCGCGACGGTCACGTCGCCGACGGTCGTCTGGCGCGCGCCCATCCACTTCTTCCAAAGGTAATCTTCCACGCGCATCCTGTCGAAGTCGGAAAGCCGCTGGTCGAACACGAGGACCTCGGCAAGCAGGAAGCCGCCGCTGTATTGCGTAAGAGACCGGTCAAAGCCCATCTGATTCATTCCGGTATCGCCAACGCCAACCGGCAACCGGGTCGAAAGCAGATGCCAGGCATTGTCCTTTATCTTGATGCAGCCTCCCCAGGCCGGTGAACAGTCGATGCGCGTCGCGCCCTTGTCCGCGCGCGTGTTGGCGGTGGAGCCGTAGAAGATGTTGTTGGCCGGGCCGCCCGCCCAGCTAGCCCCCGTGCTGTGAGAGAAGATCGTGAAGCCCTCTTTGGTCATGCCGGGACGGCGCGCGAAAACGGCGAAAACCTCACGGGCAAAGATGATGCCGGAAGAATCGCCCGTGTTGTCGAACGAAAGCCCCTTGCAGGTGTTCTCGCCGTAGGCGCCGAAGTCTATGTAGTCGCCGTTCGGCACAGACTGCCCCGTGACGAGCGACGGCTTGCGGTCGCCGGCGTCCGAAACGTTGTTGTAATGGACTTCGCTCGTGGCGTAGGGGTAAACCGGAGTTTCGGCCGAGGTGTCGGTTTCACGGCGGTCGAACCACTTGGTGACGAGCGAGCCGTCGGTCACGATGTTCACTTCCGGGTCGAGCCAGAGCTTGACCTTCTCCTGAAGGTAGGCGGGAAGCGCGGGAACGGATGGCGCGGTGTCGAGGTCGAGGACGACGTCTCCCTCGGCGACCTTGAGCGAGCTCCCGCCGTTGAGCGCAGGGGCGGTGAGCGTGGCCGTTCCGGCGCCGCGCTTAAAGATTGTGCCTCCGTTTACGACGCCGGGGACCGTGACGGCGCTCCCCGCGTCAAGAAAGCGCGTCACCCCGGCCGGATTGGGATAGGGTTCGGCGGCTGATGCGATTTCGCCAATTATGGCGAGACATGCGCCGGTGGCGCAGAGGCGGACTGCGTTGCTGGCGTGCTGCTTCATTTTTATGTTCATTTTTACTCCTTATTGGGGTTATTTGGTTAGTGGGAAACGGGAAGAATGTTCGCAGGGGATGGCGCGGCGAAGGCGCGGAGTTCGTATGGGGCGAGGCGGAGCGCCGTCGGGGGTGCATCGCCGCTCACGAGGTCGCGGGAGCCTGAAGGAAGGTCGAGCCGCACCTCGGCCACGGTTTCGCCGATGTTGATGGCGTAGGTGTAGTCCTGGCCGCCAAAGCGCGCGCCGCGGACGCGGACGTCGCCTTGCGAGGAGACGTCAGCGAAGGGGACGGCGGGCAGCGCCCTGAAGGCCCGGATGAAAGGCAGAAGCACCTCCTCTGTGCCGTATGTGCCGATGAGGAAGCCGCCCTTGGAGAGCCCCAGCACGTCGTGGTGGCGGAACGGAAGGGCGTAGTGACGCAGGGCGGAGCGGCCCGAGGGGTTGATGGTGGTGACGCGCCAGGTGCACTCTTTGAGCCAGTCGCACGAAAGCGTCGGCGCGCCGCCGTTCCGCGCCGGATTGCCGACGGCGCTTTCCCAGTAGCGGTCGTGCTGGTTCGCCCACGGGTAGGACGCGCCGGAGAGGAATGTCCAGTCGCCGCATTTGGAGTATAGTTCGCGCTGCGCGGGCTCGGCGGTGGCGCGGACAAGGCCGAAGCGGCCGTTGTCCTTCGGGTCGGCGGGGTCTTTCGGGCCGAAGAAGCGGTAGTCGGCGGGTATTTCCGTCTGGCAGACGATGAGGTTGGGGACATTGGAGAGGAGCCTGTGGTCGAGGCCCGCCCGCCGTGCAGCCTCGGGGATGAAGTTTTCGGAACCGAAGTCCGGGTGCTTCCAGTCCGGGAGGAGGAAGTTGTTGACCATGAGCTTGAGGTCTGGCCGGGCGGCGCGGAGTTTGGTGGCGAGGCGGCGGTAGAGGTCAGCCACGACGCGGCAGCGCCAGTCGAGCCACGCTTCCCACCGCGCAGGATCGGCGCGGAGCCATTCGGCGTATGCCTGGCCGCGCATGGGGTCGGCGCAGTTGAGCGAAGCGGGTAGGACATTGCCCGTCTCGCGGCAGAAGGCGGCGACGCAGTAGTCGTTGTAGCCGGCGCGCTCGTCGCCGAACCATGCGAGGCTGTGGCGCGTGAGGTGGAGGACGACGCCCTTGAACGACGGGTGGGCGCGACCTTCCGCGATGAAGGTGTCCACGGCCTTCTCCAGCGCGGACTGGACCGCTGGGTGCGCGACGTTGAAGTTGGGCGGCGTCCCATGCCAGCCGCCAGGGTTGGGCTTGCCATCGTCGAAGATGGAGTATGGCGAATCGTGTAGCGAACCGTTATCAATCTTCGCGTAGGTGATGCTCTCCGGCGGCAGGAGGATGTCGTTCTGGTTGATGGTGGGCATGATGCCCAGCCCCTCCCGGTCGAACTTGGCGAGCCAGGCCTCGCGGTAGGCCTGTGCGTGGTTGCGGGGATTGTAGGTCTCGCCGTCGATGATGCCGGCATACCAAGCCCCCGGATAGACGAGCATGTCCTGCCCGGTGAATTTCATCGTTGCGGCGGTGCGGTCGATCATCTCGCCGATCTTATATTCGTCGGTGCCGTTGACGCCGAAGTCGTAGCCGATGGCGGGGTCTTCGAAGTAGAGTGCGAAGGTGCGGCGCCATCCATCGGCGTTGGCGGGCGGTTCGGCGACGCGCCTCGCCGGGAG
>JAGCUY010000098.1 GCA_017962605.1 Kiritimatiellia bacterium
ACGAAGTCCGCGCCATCGGCATCGGCATTGACCCATTCGGCGACAACGCCTTCATCGTCGAGGCTCTGCCGACAGGCGTGTCGCTGCCTGACATACGCACCTTTCTCTCCGACATCTCGCACGGCATCGCCGAGGCCGGCGGCAGAAGAGGCGTCGCCGACTGGCGGCAGAAGGCGCTCGCCCGCGCGGCGGCGGCATCCGCCGCCACCCGCATGGGGCCGCTGCCTTGGCAGGCCCTGGCGCCGCTCGTCGAGGAACTCGCCAAGGCCAAGATGCCCTACACCAGCCCGCGTGGGAACCCAACCATGCTCTTCACCTCCATCCGCGAACTTGACCGCAAGTTCGGCCACGTAAAATGAGCATCCTTTCCGTAAAAGACCTGAAAGTTTTTTACGGCTCGCTCGAAGCCGTCAAGGGCGTGTCGCTGGAGATCGCCGCCGGCGAAACCCTGGCCATTGTTGGAGAGTCCGGCTGCGGGAAGTCGTCGCTTGCGCTCGCTATCCCCCGCCTCCTCGCAGAGCCGCCGGCCACCGTGCGGGCCGAATCCGTCCGCATCTGCGGCCAGGAAGTCGCCGGTGCCGAACGCGCAGCCCTGCGTCCCCTTCGCGGGTGCGTCGTGGGCACGGTATTCCAAGACCCGATGACGGCCCTGTCCCCGCTACACCGCATCGGCCGCCAGATCGCCGAAGCCGTGACGCTCCACCGCAAGGCCACTCGCCAGGAGCTTGACGCCATCACCCACGACTGGCTCAAACGCGTGGGCATCTCCGATCCCGCGAGGGTTGCGCGCTCCTACCCGCATGAGCTGTCGGGCGGGATGCAGCAGCGCGTGATGATCGCGATGGCGATGGTGAACAACCCGAGCCTTCTCATCGCCGACGAACCGACGACGGCCCTTGACGCAATCACCCAGGCGCAGGTGCTGGAACTGATGCGCGGCCTGGTGGGCAAAGAACGCGCGCTGCTCCTGGTGACCCACGACATGGGCGTGGTGCGCCGGATGGCCACGCGCGTGGCGGTGATGCACGATGGCGAAATCGTGGAAACGGCGCCACGAGAAGAACTCTTTGAAAACCCGCGGCACCCATACACGCGCGAGCTACTGGCGGCGATTCCGCCGAAGCGGTCCCCCCTCCGCCCCCCGTCTGGGGGAACCCTGCCGACCAGTGTTCGGCAGGCGCCACTGGTGCAGAATGCGGCATCCCGTCCTGTCGGCGCTGTTCTTCAAACTGCGCCAGCGCGGGGTGCGGGGCGCGAAGCCCCGCCAGCTTTGGTTGCCCAGGACCTGCGCGTGTGGTTCCCAGTGCGCGGCGGGCTCTTCTCCCGCACGGTGAGCCATGTCAAGGCCGTGGATGGCGTTTCATTTACGCTCCAAGAGGGCGAAGTGCTGTCGATTGTCGGCGAAAGCGGCTCCGGGAAAACCACGCTCACCCGCGCCATCCTCGGTCTGGCGCCGCTCCATTCCGGCTCATTCCGCCTCTTTGGACAAGACCCAGCCGCCGCCGGCGCGGCGGAGCGCCGCGCAATGCGCCGCTCGTTGCAGGTGGTCTTCCAGGACCCCTTTGCCTCGCTCAATCCGAGGCATACCGTCCTCGAGCTGGTCACAGGCGCAATGGTGGCGCAGGGGCTGGTTTCGCGACGCGAGGCGCCGGCCGAAGCGCGGCGTCTTCTCGCTGAGGCAGGGCTTCCTGGCGACATCCTCGACCGCCTGCCGCATGAATTCTCGGGCGGACAGCGCCAGCGCATCGCCATCGCGCGGGCAATGGCCCTTTCACCGCGAACGGTAATCTGCGACGAGGCGGTCAGCGCCCTCGATCTCTCCATCCGCGCGCACATCCTCCGCCTACTGCTCGACCTCCGCGACCGCCACGGACTCTCCTACCTTTTCATCACGCACGACCTCGCCGTCGCGCGCATGATTTCCAATCGTATCGCCGTCATGCACGGGGGGCGCTTCGTAGAGGAAGGGCCGGCAGAGGATGTTTTAGACAATCCGCAAAGCGACTACACCCGCGCCCTTCTGGCGGCGAATTGAAAAACCTTTAAAGCGCGAGAAAAAAACAAAGATTGACAATTCGGCGCGTTTTTGGGATAATGGATAGCAAATTTAGGTGGGGTACCGAAGTGGCCAACCGGGGCAGACTGTAAATCTGCTGGCATCCGCCTTCCTTGGTTCGAATCCAAGCCCCACCACCATTTTCAGGACCCCGATACGGCTAAATGCCGGATTGGGGTTTCGCATTTTCAAGGAGGATTTAATAACGCCATGGACAAAGAACCTATGGACAACGACAAAGAAGAAGATTTGAAGGCAACGGAAGAGGCGGCCGCAGCCGCCGAAGCAGAGGAAGGGACTGCATCCACCGCCTCCCAAGCGGAAGGTTCTGCAACCGCCGCCTCCCAAGCGGAGGGTTTTGCATCCGCCGCTCCTGCGGCGGAAAAAGAAAACGCCGAGCAGGCCCCCGATCTGGCCACTCTCCAGGCCGCTCTCGCAGCCGAAAAGGACAAGAACGTCCGCCTCTACGCCGATTTCGAGAACTTCCGCCGCCGCATGGAGCGCGAGCGTCTTGAGACATGGGCGCGCGCCGAACATGACATCCTCGCCGCGCTGCTGCCGGTTGTGGACAACTTCGATCGCGCCATGGCGCAGGCCGGCGACGATCCGTTCTCCGAAGGGGTGCGGATGGTCCACTCCTCGCTTATCGACTTCCTGGCGAAACGCGAAGTGACCACCATTGCGACTGTCGGCGAGCCTTTTGACACCGCCATCCACGAGGCGGTCGCCTACCAGCCCTCGCCGGACGCCGAGGAGGGCATCATCATCTATGAGACCCGCAGGGGCTACATGGTCGGGCAGTCGGTGCTGAGGCCGGCATCGGTAATTGTCTCTTCGGGCAAGCCCGAGACAAAGTAGGAAGTTTAGAGGTGTGGAAATATGGCGGAACAAAAGAGAGACTACTACGAAGTCCTGGGCGTGGCGAAGAACGCCTCGCAGGATGAGATAAAAAAAGCCTACCGCAAGCTCGCCATGAAATACCACCCGGACCGCAATCCGGGCGACAAGGAGGCGGCCGACAAGTTCAAGGAGGCATCCGAGGCCTACGAGATCCTCGGCAACGCGGAGAAGCGCGAACGCTACGACCGCTTCGGCCATGCGGGAACGCAGTTCGGACCCGGCGGCTTCGACTTCAGCCGAGACTTCTCCGGCGCGGCGGACTTCGCGGACATCTTCGAGTCGATTGGCTCGCAGCTCTTCGGCGCGGGATTCGGATCGATGTTCGGCCGCAGCCGCCAGCGCGACCCAAATGCCCCGGAACGCGGCAGCGACGTCGAAATCGAGATGGGCATCACCCTCGAAGAGGCCATCTTCGGCGGCAACCGCGACATTGAAATCGCCCTGGGCGAGGACTGCGCCGACTGTCACGGCACCGGCGCCGCAAAGGGCGCAAAGCGCGAGAAGTGCCGCCAGTGCGGCGGGCGCGGCATGGTCGTCGCCGGAGGCGGATTCATCCAGTTCCAGCAGACCTGCCCCATCTGCCACGGCGAGGGCACCATCATCACCAATCCCTGCCACACCTGCCACGGCACAGGACGCACCAAGCGCCGCCGCAGCATCAACGTCAAGATTCCGCGCGGCGTCGATTCCGGCAACAGGATGCGTCTCGCAGGACTTGGCAACTCTGGCCTGCGCGGAGGCGAGAACGGGAACCTCATCGTCGTCTTCAACGTCGCCGAACACCCGATCTTCGAGCGCGAGGGCAACAACCTCGCATGCGAGGTGCACGTCCCGCTCGACATCGCCGCGCTGGGCGGCACCGTCTCAATCCCGACGCCAGATGGCGAGGCGCAGTTCAAGATTCCGGAAGGCACCACCGACGGCAAGCTCTTCCGCTACCGCGGCAAGGGCATCACCTCCATTCACGGCGACGTGGGCGACATGCTCGTGCGCGTCGTTGTCGAAGTGCCGGCGGGGTTGTCATCCTCGCAGAAGAAGGCGCTTGAGGCCTTCGCCAAGACCTGCAAGGAAGGCAACTACCCCGAGATGCGCGAGTTCAAGAAGAAATCCGAAAACTTCCTGAAGATGCGGGACGCGTTGTTGAAGAAGTAGGGGCTAGGGACTAGGGACCAGGGACTAGGGGCTAGGGACTAGGGGCTAGGGACTAGGGGCCAGGGATATGCACCGCCAGTTCGCGACAACGGAAGACGTTACTGCCGAATGTGTTGCGCTGACGCGCGAGGCGGGGCGGCATCTTGTGACTGTGTTGCGGCTGGAGCCTGGCGACAAGGTCGAACTCTTCGATGGCAACGGCGCAAGCGCCACTTTCCGCCTTTCCTCCCAAGAAGGCGTTCAGGGGGAGGAATCCCCCCGTCCGCTTGCGGCCCGCACCCTCCTACGCGAAGGCAGGCTTGTCCTACGCAGGGAGGGCGAAGTGCGCCACGCCGCCAAGCGCCAGACACCGATTGTGCTCGCCGCCTGCATCAGCAAGGGCGCCCGCATGGACTGGACAGTCGAGAAAGCCGTTGAGCTAGGCGCAACGCGCATCATCCCAATCCGCTCAGACAACTGCGTCGTATCCTTCCGCAACGCCGCCGACGCCGAAGCGCACCGCGCGCGCTGGCGGCGCATCGCGACCGACGCCGCCAGGCAGTGCGGCGCATCGTTCATTCCTGAAATCGACGCACCGGTGGCGCTCGACGAGGCCCTGGCCGCGCTGGCGAATGCCCGCGCCGCGCTCTTCGCCGGCGGACTAGTGCCAGACGCCATCCCTTTCCGCGCCGCGCTCGATGCGCGCCGCGCCGCCGACACGCCGGCGGCCGTCGCATGGCTGGTTGGCCCCGAAGGCGACTTTTCCCCACGCGAATACGATGCCCTACGCGCCGCCGGAACGGCCCTGGTTTCCCTCGGCCCCCTTGTCCTGCGCACCGAAACGGCCGCCATCTTCGGACTCTGCGTCCTTGCCACAGAGTGGTAGAACGCACCAGCATTTGGTATAATCTACTGTCTAACAATTCAACTCGAATTAGGAGGAAAAACATGAACATCACCCGCACAGCAGCCATTTCCACGGCAGTCGCCGCATTGCTCGCCGCCCCGTTCGCTTTCGCCGACGACGCGGAAGAGCCGGAATATCCCGAATTCTCCGTAACCCTGGGCGGCACCATCAACGACGGCAACACCGAGGACGAATCGGCAAACCTCGCCGTCGACTACAAGAATGTCCGCGACTCCTACGAATACACCTTCGGCGCAAACGGCGTCATCACCCGCACCACCACCGAAACCAAGGAGACGGCCGAGGACGGAACGGTCACGAAGCGCAAGGAGAAAAACACCACCGCCAAGAACGGCGAACTCAAGGGCAAGGTGCTAATCCCCATCGCCGATCCCTTCTCCGCATACGTCAGCGCCTCGGCATTCCGCGATGAGATCGCCGATCTCGACTATCGCTTCATGGTCGGCCCCGGCATCGCCTGGGACGTTTACAAGTCCGACACCCTCGGCATCGCCCTCGAGCTAGGCGTCTCCCCGACCTGGGAGAAGACCAGCGACGGCGACACCGAATACTACACCATGCTCCGCGTCGCCGAGCGCATCGAGAAGACATTCTCCAAGGGCGCCAAGATTTGGGAAGAGGCCGAATACCTCCCCGCCCTCGATGACTCCGACAAGTATCTCATTAACGCCGAACTTGGCGTCGAAAGCCCGCTTAGCGACCGCCTGAGCCTGCGTCTCGTGCTGAAGGACAAGTACAACAGCCTCCCCGCCGACGACAACGAGAAGAACGACGTTTCGCTGGTGGTCGGCGTCCGCGTGAAGCTTTAAAAACGCGACCTTCCGGCTTTGCCGATTTCAGATTTGAAATTTGAAATTAAAAATTTGCGATTTTGAATTTCGCTGAAGGAAGATGAAGGTCGTCCAATCCCGACTGGAAGGGGCCGCGACGAAGGCGGGAGCCGCCGTCGCGGCCGGTTTTTTCGATGGCCTGCACCTCGGCCACAAGGCGGTGTTGGAATCGGCGCTAAACGCCGCGCGCCAAGTCGGCCTTGAAGCATGGGTCTTCACGTTCGCCACGCATCCCAGGGCCTTCCTGTCGCCAGAAGGCGCCCCGCCGCTCCTCTCGACAACAGCCACGAGGCTGAGGGCCTTTGAGGCGCTTGGCTTTGACGGAGTCTGTCTGGCGGAGTTCGACGCATCAATCGCCGCACTGCTGCCCGACATCTTCGCCGACCGCCTCCTCCTCACCTTTCCCGGACTGAAGTGCGTCTGCTGCGGCTCCAACTGGCGCTTCGGCCGCAATGCCGCAGGAACGCCAGCCGTGCTTGCCGAACTGGGCGCGGCGCGAGGCTTCCACGCCGAGGCGGCGCCTGTCGTAATCTTCGACAACGCCCCCGTTTCATCGACGCGGCTTCGCTCCGCCGTCGCAGCGGGAGATCTGGCGGCCGCCGCCGCAATGCTAGGCCGCCCCTACTCCATAACCGGGCAAGTCGCCAGAGGCCGCCATGTCGCATCGGCCGCGGGATTCGCCACCGCCAACCTCGCGACCGACGGACTCGCCATCCCGCCGCTTGGCGTCTATGCCGTTGACGCAATCGTCAATGGCGAAGCCATCCGCGGCGTGGCGGACCTTGGGTGGCGCCCCACATTCCCCGATGCGCGACCTGACGCGCCGGTCTTGGAAGTCCATCTCATCGGCGAAAAGCGCGACCTCTACGACGAGACAATCGACATAGCCTTCATCAAACGCCTCAGAAATGAAATTCGCTTCCCTTCCGCTGAGGCCCTCTTCCGTCAAGTCGCCGCCGACGTGGCAGCGGCCAGTGCATTATGAACTGGGAAGTGAAGCGCCTGGCCTCCACGGCCAGCACCAACGCCGACCTGGCCGCACTCGCACGCAAAGGCGAGGCGCGAGAGGGGCTAGTCCTCGTTGCCGAACGGCAGACGGCTGGGCGCGGCCGGCAGGGGCGATCATGGTTCTCCATGCCTGGGCGGTGCCTTTGCTTCTCCATACTGCTGCGCCCGAAGGTGGCGCCACCATTGGCCGCGACGATGCCCCTCGCCATTGGGGCCGCCGTGGCCGACGCAATTGCGCCGCTGCTCGCTCCGGCCAAGGTCGCCGTGAAGTGGCCCAACGACATCCTCGCCGATGGCCGCAAAATCTGCGGCATCCTCTGCGAAATGGGCGCGACTGCGGAAGCCGTCGACTACATCGTGGCTGGAATCGGGCTAAATGTGAACCTCGATGCCGCCGACTTGCCCGACGAACTCGCCGAACAGGCCACCTCGATGAGCCTCGCCGCAGGCCGGAAATTTGACCTAGAGCGTCTCCTTGACGCGCTGCTGGCATCGCTGGGCGAAACCTATGGACGCTGGCAGGAGCATGGGTTGGATGCCGTCCGCACGCAACTGGATGCACGCGACGCCTTGCGCGGCCGCCATGTGACAATCCGCTTGGCCGGGCCTCCGCTCTCCGGCACATGCGATGGGATCGCCGCCAGCGGCGCGCTCCTTCTGCGTCTCGGCGACGGCACCCTACGCGAGGTCTTCTCCGGCGAGGCCATTGAAACGCGGGCGAAGCGCGAAATCTGATATAATCAAACGCATGGCAAAATTCATCGTGACCGGCGGCGCCGGATTCATAGGCTGCAACCTCGCCATGGCCCTCAACGCCCGTGGCGAAGACGACATTCTCATAGCTGACGACCTCAACCACCCTCTCAAGGAGAGGCACCTTTCGCTTGTCCGCCATTCGGGCTACATCGACAAGCGCGAGCTGCGCCAGGCGCTGCGCGGCGGCGCCCACGCCGACTGCACGGCCGTCTTCCACCTCGGCGCATGCTCCTCCACCACCGAGACCGACGAAGCCTACCTCGCCGACAACAACACCGCCTACACCCGTGAACTGGCCGAGTGGTGCCTCGCCGGCGGCCGGCGCTTCATCTACGCCTCCAGCGCATCCACCTACGGCGCCGGGGAACAGGGCTACTCCGACGACGAGTCGCTGATCCCCTCCCTTCGTCCTCTGAACCTCTACGGCAAGAGCAAGCAGGCATTCGACATGATCGCCCTTGAAAATGGATGGCTGAAGAAAATCGTCGGCCTGAAGTTCTTCAACGTATTCGGCCCCTACGAGGACCACAAGGGTTCGATGCGCTCCGTCATACACAAGGCCTTCGGCGAAATCGGCACCACGGGAACGCTGAAACTCTTCAAGTCATACCGGCCGGAATACGAGGACGGAGGCCAGCGCCGCGACTTCGTATATGTGAAAGACGTCGTGGCGCAGATGCTCTGGTTCCACGACCACCCGGAGGCCAACGGAATCTTCAACTGCGGCACCGGCAGCGCCCGCTCCTGGCTAGACCTCGGGCGCGCGGTCTTCGCGGCGATGGGCGTGCCGGAACATATTGAGTTCATCGAGATGCCCGAGACGCTTCGCGCCCACTACCAGTATTTCACCGAAGCGGAAATGGGCAAGGCGCGCGCCGTAGGGTTCACGCGCCCCTTCTCCTCCCTTGAGGACGCGGCCGCCGACTATGTGAGGAACTACCTCGCAAAGGGCCTCTGCTAACGACCAAAAAACTAACGAACGATGCGCATTCTTTCGCGATACGTGCTACGGGAATTTCTGACGCCGGTCTTCTACTGCCTTGTGGCATTCGTCTCGCTGCACCTGGTCTTCGAGCTCTTCGGCGAGTTCGACAAAATCATCGCGGCGCATCCCTCTCCCGGCATAGTTGCACGCTACATCTGCGGCCATATCGCAAAGGATCTCCAGTGGCTCGTAACGCCATCTCTGATGCTCGGAGGCCTCTACTCCATGTGGCAGCTGGCGCGCCACGGGGAAATCACCGCCATGCGGGCGAACGGCATAGGCTTCGCCGCCATCACCGCTCCAATCATGAAGGCGGCGGTAGTCTTCGCCTTGGTCCTGCTAGCCGTAGGCGAATTCTATGTGCCTCGCGCCATCCACGACGCCGAGGCCATTAAGAACTCAGGCTTCACATCTGGTCCGTCCAAAGTGCTGAAAGACGTCCACTTCAACAATGTCGTCGGACGCCGCGACTGGCGCGCCGCCGTCCTAAACATCCCTCATCATTCGCTTCACAACGTCAGCATTTCATGGACAGACGACAACGGCTACGTTGTAAAAACGCTATCCGCTCCCCGCGCCTTTTACCAGGACGGCGCATGGTGGTTCGTGGACGCCACCATGGTTGACGCCCCCGAACATCCTGGCGCACCAGAACAGCAGGGCGCAAACAACAGCTACGAGCGCACTCTGCTTATAATGCCGGAACTCGACGAACAGCCTCGCGATTTCCTGATAGAGCAGGCGCTCCAAGGACAGGGCGCATCCGCGGAAACCCTCTCCTCGGGCGACATCCGCCGCTACCTTGCGATGCGCCCCAACCTGGAAGGTGCCGACCGCCGCACATGGATTTACGAAATGGTGAACCGCTTCGCGGCTCCGTTGGCCTGCATCTTCATTACTCTTTTCGCCATCCCAGCCGGCGTGGCTACGGGACGCCAGAGCGTATTCATGGGCGTTGTGTCGGCAATCGTGCTCTTTATCGGCTACTATGCGCTCTCGCTCGTATGCGGAGTGATGGCGAAGGGCGGAACCTTCCCCGTCTGGTTTGGCATAGTGGCCCCCAACGCCGCCATCTTCGCGGCGGGCATGTGGCTCTTCTCTCGGCAGCGGTAGGGGCGTGCAAGCCTGCCGCTAAAGCTCGATCTTGGCGACTTCGTTTTTGGCGGCCGCGTCGAAGACGATTTCCAGCAGCCTTATGAGGCGACGTTGCTCGTCAAGCGTGACGAGGGGCTTCTCCTCCCCGTGGATGGCCGCGCAGACATTGCGGTAGAAGTCGTTCCAGCTTCCGGGAATCTGCTCAATCGGGTAGTGCTTGATGGTGTCGTCGGTGCGCGGCGCCATCGTCTTTGTGAGACCAACGCCGGCGATGATAGGCACGGCGTCGCGGTTCTCCCAGTCGGAGACCATCACGATCTCGCCCTTGGAGACATCCCAGCCATCAATCTTCGCGGAGCCGTTCTCGCCAAGCATGTACCAGCGCGGAAGCGAGATGAAGTTCGAGGTACCAACCTCGGCGCGATAGACAAGGCCGTCGTCGAAGACGGCCTCGACATGGAAGCCGTCGTCGCAGTTCTCGTTCGTCACGTAGTCGAGATGGGCGTAGATGGAGACGAGCTTGCGGGGGCGGGTCATCATCAGCATCTGGTCGAGGATGTGGACGCCCCAGTCAAGCACCATGCCGCCGCCGTGCTCCTTCTGGTTGCGCCAGTCGCCAGGGATGCCGCGGCTGCCGTGGACGCGCGACTCGATGCAGAATACATGACCCAACGTCCCCTTTTCAAAAATGTTCTTCATCGCCAGGTAATCCGGGTCCCAGCGGCGATTCTGGTGGACGGTGAAGAGGCGGTTCGCCTTTTTCGAGGCGGCAATCATGTCGTCGAGGTCGGCGAGCGTCATGGTCACGGGCTTCTCGCATACGACATGCTTGCCGGCTTCAAGCGCCTTGATCACGATCTCCTTGTGGAGGTCGTTGGGCGTCGCCACCGTTACGAGCTGGATGCGCTCGTCGGCCAGCAAATCCTCAAGGGAGGCAAAGCCCTTCTCGTTGGGCATGAGGTCCGTTGAGCGCTCGGGGATGATGTCATAGGCGCCAATGAATTCGAGGTCGGGGTTTTCCTCAATTCTCCGCATGTGGTGGGAGTGGAAGTGCCCCATGCCGCCGTGGCCAATTACGGCGCATCCGATTTTCGCGTTCATTTTGCGTGTCTCCGGCGCTTGTTCCTATTTGGCGGCGGCAAGTCTCCTGAGCTTGCCATTCACCGCCATTTTCTGCAATTGCGAGAACTTGTCGATCATCAGCGTGCCGGCGAGATGGTCGAGTTCATGCTGAATGGCGCGGGCCAGGAGACCGCGTGCGGTCACTGTCTGGCCCTTGCCGTCGAGATCGGTGTATTCCACGGTCACCTGCATGGCGCGAGTGATCTGCCCGTGGATTTCGGGGAAGCTGAGGCAGCCTTCGGAGCCGCGCTGGGAACCTTCCTGCGCGGTGATGCGGGGGTTGATGAGGACGAGAGGCATAACGATGCCTTCGTTGAACGTCTCCGCATCCTTGTTCTTATCGGCGCCTTTCGGAATGTCGATGACGCAGATGGACTCTTCGTGGCCAACCTGCTCGGCGGCGAGGCCGACGCCGTCGGCTTCGTGCATCGTCTCGATCATATCCTTGGCGAGAGCGTGGATTTCGTCCGTGATCTGCGCCACTGGCTTCGCGGCGCGGCGTAGGACATCCGCGCCGTATGTCTCTATTTCAAGCTTCATCGTATTATCCATTCTACCAAAAAACGCGCACATCCGCCGCCCTGCGGGCGTTTTTGCTAAACTATTTGCACTAATTTGCAAAAAGGAACGACATGAACACACGCCCGATTCTCGCATCTCTCGCGGCCGCGACCGCGCTATCCTCAATCCCGCATGCCACAGCGGCCACCACGACGATTGTCCTCGAAAACGACAACCTCCGCGCCGAAATCGTCCCCGCGTGGGCCGGGCGTCTGATGTCCTTCGGCCGCAAGGGCGGCGAGAACGTCCTCTGGACGCAGCCCGAGGCGGCAGACTTCGGCTGCTATCCTAGCGGCACCCCCATGTGGAAGAATGTCGGCGGCGAAAAGACCTGGGTGGGATCGCAGGGCGCCGGCTGGCGCGCCTTCGCCGGAATAGAGACCGGCAGCGCCTGGCCGCCTCCAGCCTGGTTCGACTCCATTCCGATGAACGTCGTAGAGTCCAGCCCCAACCACCTCGTCCTGCGCACTGCCGCACATCCCGGCATTCGCGGCTGGGTCGTGGCCATGGAACGCGAGTTCACCCTTGAGGCGGACGTCCTCGTCATCCGCCAGCGCCTCATCCCCGAGGCAATCGGCGACGACGGGCCGACCGTCCTGCCAGACGACGACCGCCGCCTCTGGTCGGTGGCGCAGGTGCCGCGTCCGGCCTTCGTCATGATGCGCCTCATTGGCGAATGCCGCCATGTGAAATTCGGCCCGCTGCCCGCTCCGGATCCCGATGGTGTCCCGGGCTGGTCGCGTCTAGTCATTTCCAACTCCGACAAGCCGGGCAAGATCTGCCTCGACGGCGACGCCCTCGCCATGCCGCTCGCCGACGGCAGCTGGTTCTTCATCGAGCAGACCGCGCCAGAGCGCTTCCTCACCTCGTTCGCCGAACCGGGTCGCGCCATGGTTTACACCTCGCCCGACGACTTCAAGCCATCGGTTTACGCCGAACTCGAATTCGCGGCATACGGGCCGGAAGCGGAGCAGACGCTCCGCCTCTCACTCCCGCGCGAATTGCCGTAAAGGCCCTATTTCGCGTCCAGCGCCTTCACCATGTCGAGGGTGATGCGGATGTTCTCGCCCTTGTGCTCGGGGGCGTCGAACATGATGTCCAGCATCAGGCTCTCAATGATGGCGCGCAGGCCGCGTGCGCCGGTCTTGCGCTTGAGCGCCTTCTTCGCGATTTCGCGAAGCGCCTCCTCGTCGAACGAGAGCGACACGCCCTCCATGCTGAGGAGCTTCGCGTATTGCTTGGTGATGCAGTTCTTCGGCTCCGTGAGGATGCGCACCATGTCGTCCTCCGTGAGTTCGGCGAGACGCGAAATCACGGGGATGCGCCCCACGAACTCCGGAATAAGGCCGAATTTCACCAGATCCTCAGGCTGGACGTTCTCCAGAAGCTCCGCGCTGGACTTGCTCGACGCGGCGCTGCCGCCGATGTAGCCGACGACGCTCCGCCCCATGCGGTTGCGGATGACGTCGTCAAGTCCGACGAATGCGCCGCCGAGGATGAAGAGGATGTTCTCGGTGTTGATTTTAATCGTCTCGGCCTGGGGGTGCTTGCGGCCGCCGTGCGGCGGCACGTGCGCCTCCGTGCCTTCGAGGATCTTCAGCAGCCCCTGCTGGACGCCCTCGCCGGAGACGTCGCGCGTGATGGATACGTTCTCCGTCTTGCGGCCGATCTTGTCGATCTCGTCGATGTAGATGATGCCGCGCTCCGCGCGCTCGACGTCCATGTCGGCCGCCTGGATGAGATTGAGGAGGATGTTCTCCACGTCGTCGCCGACGTAGCCCGCCTCGGTGATCGTGGTGGCGTCGGCAATTGCAAACGGGACGTCCAGCAGCCGCGCCAGCGTGCGGGCGAAGAGCGTCTTGCCGGAGCCAGTGGGGCCGATGAGCAGGACGTTCGACTTCTCGATTTCGACGTCATTGAACTCGGGGGCGCACTTTGAGCCGGAGACGCGCCGGTAGTGGTTGTGCACGGCCACGGCCAGTTCGCGCTTGGTCTTCTCCTGGCCGATGATGTATTGGTCGAGAAATGCCTTGATCTGGCGCGGGTCTGGCGCCGTCAGCGGCGCCAGCTTGCCGGACCTCTTCTTGCCAGCGGCCTCGGTGGCCGTCGCGCCGGCCTTGAAGTCGGGCAGCGGAACGCCGTGGTCGGCCATCATCTGGTAGCAGCGGTGCAGGCAGTCCATGCAGATGTTCGCATGCGTCCCGTGGATCATGAAATCGACTTCGATCTCCTCGCGGCCGCAGAAGCTGCAGACGTCGGGATCGTAGAAGTCGGTGTTCGGGATGGGATCCGCCCTGCGCTTCGCCTTCTTGGCGTCCTTGCCGGAACCCTTCTTCGACGAAGACTTCGCGCCGTCGCCGTCGAGGACGTCATCGGCGCCATCGAGCAGATCCGGCGGAAGCAGCTCGTCGGCGGTCAGTTCGTCCTCACGGCCCTCGAGAATCTTCTTGATGATGTCGTCGGTATCGGCCTCGACACCTGCGGTGGAGCGCCCTGCTCCGCCGCCTTTCTTCCCTGCGGCCATGGACTACTTCTTCTCCGGCGCTGGCGTTTTGGCGAGAACCTGGTCGATGAGGCCGTATGAACAGGCCTCCTCGGCGCTCATGAAGTTGTCGCGCTCGGTGTCGCGAGCGATGTCCTCGACGGGGCGCCCAGTGTGGGAGGCGAGAATTTCGTTGAGCGATGCGCGGGTGCGCAGGATTTCGCGCGCCTGGATGTCGATGTCGGTCGCCTGGCCCTCGGCTCCGCCTAGTGGCTGGTGGATCATGACGCGGGCGTGCGGGAGGGCGTAGCGCTTGCCCTTGGCGCCGGCCGCAAGCAGAACGGCGGCCATGCTGGCGGCCTGGCCGACGCAGTAGGTGGCCACCGGGCAGGTGAGGAACTGCATGGTGTCGTAGATGGCCATGCCGGCCGTCACGACGCCT
>JAGCUY010000099.1 GCA_017962605.1 Kiritimatiellia bacterium
CAGGGAAATCGACGAGTCGCTGAAGACACTCGGCACCGACCATGTGGACATCTTCCTGCTGCACCGCGACGACCCGACCCACCCGGTTGCGGAATACGTCGAGACGCTCGAGGCCCTTCGCAGGGAGGGCAAGTGCCTCGCATACGGCGGCAGCAACTGGAGCCATGAGCGCCTCGCCGAGGCGAACGCATACGCTGCGGCCTACGGCTACCAGGGCATGACCATCTCCTCGCCCCACTACGGACTCGCCGAGCAGGTGCGCGACCCCTGGGGCGGAGACTGCGTTACAGTGACCGGGACGGCGATGGAGGCCGCCCGCGCATGGTATCGCGAGACGCGCATGCCTCTCCTCGCCTATTCGTCGCTTGGACGCGGGTTCTTCTCGGGTGCCTTCAAGGCTTTCGATCGCGAGGGCGCGGAAAAGGCGCTTGACGAATTCGCGCAGACAGGCTTTCTCTGCGACGACAACATGAAGCGGCTGGCGCGCGCAGAGGAGATAGCCGCGAAGCACGGCGTCTCCGTGGCGACTGTCGCAATGGCCTATCTGCTTACGGATCCCATGAACACTCTTGCCGTGGTGAGCACATCGCGCCCAGAGCGGATAAGGGAGAACCTGAAGGCCTTTGATTTCGAATTCGAGCCAGGCGAGCGCGAAAGCCTCGCCGCCATCTAGCTAACTTTTCAACTTCTCAACTTCTCAACTTCTCAACCTTTCAACCTCTCAACTTCTCAACTGACTCCCATGCACAAGATAGCGTTGGTTACAAACGGTGAGGAACGTCTTCCCACTGGAATTGCGGACCGGATCCGCGAATTTGGAGACTTCAAGGCGAAGAAATGCGCATCGCCTGAGGACTTGCTTGCGACATTTGGCGACGCCGAGATCCTTTGGGGATTCGGCCCGGATGTGAGCTGCATGAATCCAAGGGTCCTCGCGCAGATGCCCAACCTGAAGGCGCTTTTCCGCTCCGGCTCCGGCATCGACGCCCTGCCCTGCGCCTGGGCGAAGGAGCATGGCATTGGCATCTACAACACGCCGGAGTCAATCGCCGAGTGCGTCGCCGAACATGCCGTGGCACTGCTGCTGAGCTTCATCCGCCAGATTCCGCAATACAACGCCCGCGCCAAGGCCGGCTACCCCTGGGGCAAGGTCGAGGGCATGGACTGGCACATCTCGCACCGCACACTCGGCCTGATCGGCTACGGCAACATCGCCCGCCGCGTCGAGAAGATGATGGGCGGCTTCGACATGAAGGTCATACACTACGACCCGTTTGTTCCCGGCTCACTGCCGCTTGAGACGGTGCTGAGGGAATCCGACTACGTCAGCGTCCACTGCCCGCTCCTGCCGGAGACCACGAAGCTGATCAACGCCGAGCGGCTGGCGATGATGAAGCCCAACGCGCTCCTGGTGAACACCTCGCGCGGCGGGGTGATAGACGAGGATGCGCTTGCTGACGCGCTGGACAAGGGCGTCATCGCAGGCGCGGCACTTGATGTTATGGCGGCCGAACCGCCGGACGTGAAGAGCCGGCTGCTCCAGCACCCGAAGTGCATCGTCACGCCGCACATCGCGGCCTTCTCCTGCGACTTCGAGAAGAACTTCTTCGACTATTCCGTGAAGAAGCTCAAGCAAATCTGCGACGAACTGGATGCGTAACCTTTCAACTTCTCAACTTTTCAACCTTTCAACTTCTCAACCGAATTATGAATACTCCCTGCCGTTTCTTCGACAACCTCGGCAAGCGCGTCTCCATCGGCGCAGTCATTTCAATGAGCGACCCAACCGTCTGCGAACTAGCGGGCGACTGCGGAATGGATTTCTGCTGGATCGACGCCGAGCACTGCCCACTCACCATCGAGACGGTGCGCGACCACCTTCTCGCCCTTCGCGGCACAGGATGCGCCGGCTTCGTCCGGGTGCGCGAATGTGACCCGATGATCATCAAGCCCTATCTTGACCTTGCGCCTGACGGCATCATCTGCCCGATGGTCAATACACCCGAGCAGGCCGAGGCGGCCGTCGCCGCCTGCCGCTATCCGCCAATTGGCATCCGCGGCTGGGGTCCAAGGCGCGGAATCGGCTATGGCGGGCTTGACGCCCAGGCCTACATCAAGGAGAGCGAGCACTACCCTCTCGTCATCTGCCAAATCGAGCACATCGACGCCGTGAGGAACCTTGACAAGATCCTCAAGGTGCCAGGTGTCGATTCCTTCGCAATAGGCCCGATGGACCTCTCCGGCTCAATGGGACTCCTGACGCAGACCGACCACCCTGAACTCAACAAGGTGATTGATGAAATCTGCATGAAGGTCAAGAAGGCAGGCAAGATACTCGGCACGGCGTCGTCCAACTTCCCGCGCTGGAAGGCGCGCGGCGTTGACTGGTTCACCGGCATGGGCGACTGGAACGCCCTCGCCGCCGGTTTCCGCGCCCACAAGGCCGAATGCGACAAGGTCCCCTGAAATGAAACGGCTCGCCAGCATATCCCTCGCCATGCTTACCGCCGCATCCGCCTCCGCCGTGAACTGGGACTCCGCATGGCTTTCAGGCTCACTCGGCCGTAGCAACCCATTCTTCGCGCCAGGCGAGGAGATGGTCTTCACGATACGACTTGAAGGGGCGCAGGGCGACATTCCGTCCGACACCTTCTTCGTCGATTGGGAGCGGCGCGGCGACGACGGCATTTCCGAGAAGGGCCGCGCTCCCCTGCCCTCTCACGACGCACCGCTTGTCATTCGCACGAAGATGGACAAGCCTGGCTTCGTCTGCGTCGAGGCCAATGTCGTGACCGCAGACGGCAAGCGCGTCCCGAAGAACCACCGCTGGGAGAAGCGCGTCTTCTTCATGGGCGGCGCGGCAGTCGCGCCGGAAACCCTCCGGCCCGGCACCGAACCCGCCGACTACGACGACTTCTGGGCCGCGCAGATGGCGGCGCTGGATGCCGTGCCAGTCGAAGCGGAGCTTACGCCAACGCCCTGCGCCGACGCAGGGGTGCGCCTCTACGCCGTGCGCATCGCGTGCGCCGGCCCGCGCCCCGTGACAGGCTGGCTCACCATGCCCGACGACGCCTCGCCGGAAAAGCGCTACCCGCTCGAAGTCTCCTACCGCGGCGCATCGCAAGAAGACCAGCCAGCCCCCGCGAAAGGGCCGCACGACCGCATCCGCTTCGAATCAAACGGCCACGGCTTCGACCTAGGCAAGGGGCCCGAATATGTGAAAGCATTCTTCGCCGGCATCTGCAAGCCAGG
The DNA here is from genome assembly GCA_017962605.1 of Kiritimatiellia bacterium. Lineage (GTDB taxonomy): Bacteria > Verrucomicrobiota > Kiritimatiellia > RFP12 > JAAYLN01 > RGIG5952. The sequence goes on from JAGCUY010000099.1 coordinate 3,253, forward strand.
CTACGGATACGGCTTCGACCCTGAGTCCAACGAACACCGCGAGACGAGCTACTGGCTTGGTATGGCGCTTCGGGCCATACGCGCGCTCCAGTGGGTCGTGACGCTCCCCGAGTGGGATGGCAAGACGCTCCATCTCGCCGCCGGGAGCCAGGGCGGCTGGCAGGCACTCCACGCCGCAGCGCGCGTCCCGCGCGCCACGAAAATCACCACGCCCAGCACATGGGGCTGCGACTGGACCGGACAGGCCGAGCTAGGCAGGCTTAATGCAGGCTACCGTCCTAAATGCTGGTTCCCCGACATGGCCTACTTCGATCCCGTCTTCGCAGCCAAAAGGGTCCGCTGCCCCGTTGAAATTACGCGCGCCGGACTCGGCGACTATGTCTGCGCGCCCTCCTCGTTCGCCGTCCTCTACAATGTCCTGCAAGTCCCGAAGAAAATCACATGGAACCAGGGCTGGACGCATGGCTGGAGTCCGTCTGGCATGGACAAGTGGACTATCGACGGAGGCTTTGACGCCGCCGTCGCACAGGAGGGGAAGGCTTCAAGTCCCGCCGCCGCCATCAACTCCGGCACCCTCGCCAATTGAAGGGGGAACGGGGAACAGGGAACGGGGAACGGGGAACGGGGAATGGAAATGTGAAATTGTGGAATTGTTGCAAATTACCAATGTTGCCAATGACCAATGTGTAAGTGGGGAACTGGTAACGGGGAACGGGTAACGGGGGAGTTGGGGGAATGGGGAACGGGAAACGGGGAACAGGGAAGGCGCTTTGGACAGGATTAACAGGATTATTGTCATGGGAACCTCAATTAATAATAAGGATATTCTGACATGGCTTTCCGATGAGAACTCTGCCCCATCAGCCCAGCGCAGAAACCGTGCGGCGCTTGTCGTCGCAGATCGCCTTTGTGGTGCATTGGCAGATCCGATTCTCCGCAACGCCAGGAAAAACGCCAGCTGGCGGCGCTTTCCTCATGGCTCATTGCACATGGTTACCGCAGGGCTTCGCCCAAGACGCATTCTGATTTCAAACCGGGCCAGTTTGCTTTCCATGTAAACATGCCGTGCAAAATGTCTGCGGAATCTTCCGAAATCGTCAACGTTTCGGTGGACATGGCCGTGCTGCCGAAAAACGCAGTCAAGGGCGATGTGCCTATTTTGTTCGAAGCGAAATCTGCCGGCGATTTTACAAATGTCAACAAGCGCAGGAAAGAAGAGGCCAAGAAAATGGAGCAATTGCGCCGTCAATACGGCAACTCCATCCGATACATTCTTTTCTTGTGCGGATATTTCGATGTAACATATCTTGGATATGAAGCAGCGGAGGGGATTGATTGGATTTGGGAACACCGCATAGCCGACATGGAGACTCTTGGACTGTGAACATCGAGGCACTTGAAAAGGAGCGGATTGAAGAGCAGACACGCATCGATGCGACCAGAAGCATTGAGGCGAGACGTTCTCTCGGCCAGTTTGCGACGCCATCCAGTCTGGCCCGTGACATTGCAAGGGAAACGGCACCGTTGCTGGAGGGATCTGGCCCTGTCGAAATGCTGGAGCCATCCGCGGGAACCGGCGCTTTCCTGTCCGCGTTTTTTTCCGAGCAAGCCATCCGCCTTAACCATGCAATAGCCGTGGAAATTGATCCAGCATTCCATGAATTGCAGAAGCGAATTTGGCGTGGATTTCCAGTGGAAAGCCGCATGGCCGACTTCACAACGCTAGCGCCCGACTGCACTGGGAAGGACATGGCAGAACTTCCTAAAAGCATCCGAGACTACCTCGCGGAGGGAGAACTGACGACTGCAACGAAGAAGCTTTGCGCTGGCCGCATTAGATGGTACGATCAAGAGCAACGCAAACCTGCGCCTATTCTTTGTTCTTACATGGGGCGAGGGAATGGGATTGGTGCACCTGTCCGATTTATTCTCAATACTTCAAACGCAATAGCAACAAACTCCTTCCTTATGCTCTACCCCAAAGGTGCTTTACGACGCCTTTTCGCAGAATGCGCAGAGAATAGCGAAGCTGTTTGGCTACGACTTCGATCCATTCCTCCAGAGGAATTCAGCAGGGCGGGTCGATGCTACGGTGGAGGACTTCACAAAATGGAACCTCGTGAATTGGGGGATCTCACTTGTTCCGCACTTGTGGACTGGCTTTCAGGATGTGTGGATTACTCTTTACTTGAAGAAGATTCTGGTCAACTGCTTCTAGCGATGGAGGATGGAGCCGATTATTGAATCTTCATTTAATTGTGGCAGACATGATTACGTTTTTTTCCAATTCGCCAGCAGTCACCGACATCTTCTCCCCGCTGCCAGCGGGTGCCGTGCGACTGCGCGGCGGGCTTGCCCGCGATATCCGCGCATCGATTGACGGCTGGATCCTTGGCAATGTGCCATACCACGACTTCTCCCGCATCTTCCGCGAAGGCCGCCCCAAATACGCCACCGGGGAGATGTGGGGCAAGTTCGTCCGCTCAGGCTGCATGATGTTCCGCTCTGACCCCGATCCCGCAATCCGCGAGCGGATGCGAGAGGCCGTTGCCGAAATCCTCGCCGCCGAGCGACCCAACGGCTCAATCAGCTGCTCGCCACCGGAGGCGCAGCCAGACGGCCCAGGCGGCGACCTTTGGGAACGGAAATATGTCCTGCTCGGCCTCCTCGAATACTACGCCCAAATCGACCAGGACCCGGACGTCCTCGCCTCAATGCGCCGCCAGGCCGACGCGATTATATCGCAGATCGGCCCTGCGCCGAAAGCCGACGTGCGCGACCTTGGATGGAGTCCCAACCATGTCGAATCCTCCACGCTCCTGGAGCCAATCATGCGGCTTTACGCCCTCACCGGCGAGCGCCGCTACCTTGACTTCGCCCGCTACCTTGTGGACTGCGGCGGCGCGAAAGGCTCCGACCTCGTGCAGATGGCGCTGGCCAATGTGCCGCCGCACCTCATGGGGGGAGTCTATCCCAAGGCATACGAGACAACGAGCTACTTCGAGGGGCTGGCCGACTATGTACGCGCCACTGGCGACGAGCTCGTGCGCCAGGCAGTCCTCAACTACTTCGCCCTTGTGCGCGACCGCGAGCTGACAATTGTCGGGAACGGCGGCGCAGACCAGCCCTTCCACCCGCGCGTCTGCGGCGAGGCATGGAGCGACACCGCCCGCGAGCAGACGAACCCCGACATCACCCGCATGATGGAGACATGCACCGGCGTGACGTGGATGAAGTTCTGCTCTCACATCCTGCGGCTCACCGGCGACTGCTCCGCCGCAGAGGCAATTGAGACTTATGTCTATAACGGACTCGTCGGCGCAATGAAGCCAGATGGCCAAGGCTTCAGCTACGTGAACCTCCTCGATGGCGCAAAGACGACCAACACCGGCTGGGGCTGGGAGTTCGGCGGCGTCCGCGTAACCTGCTGCAACCTCAACGGTCCAATGGGCCTCGCCTACATCCCATACGTCGCCGTAATGCAGTCGGCGGAAGGTCCCGTCGTCAACCTCTACAACGGACTTGACGCCCAGTGCGCGACCCCCTCCGGCGCACCGCTCGCCCTCTCCATCGATACAAGCTACCCGCTTGACGGCCATGTTCGCGTCGCCGTTTCGCCATCCGCAGCCGAGGAATTCACACTTCGCCTGCGCATCCCGGCATGGAGTTCCAAGACGAAGGTTGCCGTGAACGGCGCCTCCAGCGATGCCGCCTCCGGGCAATATCTCGAACTCCGCCGTGAATGGAAGCCCGGCGACATGGTGGAACTTGACTTCGACATGCGGTGCCGGCGTATTGAAGGGCCGCATGGTGTCAATCGCGCCGGTGATGGCCGCGCCGCCGTCGTGCGGGGGCCAATAGTGCTGACGCGAGAGGAGCGCTTCGACGAACACTTCGACGAACCTGCCCACATCCAAGCCGATGCCGACGGCACCGTGAGGGCACGGAGCATCGAGCAAGCGCCGGCTGGTGTGCGCCTTGCGCTTGAGGTGCCAACAGACAACGGCGCAATCCTCATGACTGACTATGCCTCTGCCGGCAACTGGGGGGAATCCAATATTCAAACGTGGATTCCATGCAACAGCGCAAACCTATAAGGTAGCACTTAACGCAAGTCGCTTCGCGACACGCAAGGGTTACGCTCGCATCGGTTTTGACGCAGCTTTTGCGTCCGGCCATGGGTCGGTCGCGTTTGAAAAGCCAAAAACATATTGAACCAAATGAACGCGAGTCGGTATGATTAATATGAGGGAATCATACTGGTAACGCATGACAATCGTTGAAGAACTAAGGACAAATCGCGAAAGCGGAGCGAAAAGGCTAGAGGCCGAATACAAAGCCGGCCTCATGACTTTGGCCCGGCGTTTCTGCACCGACGAAGGCGATGCCGAGGAGTTGGTGAACCGCACCTTCGCCGCCGTTGTGGAAGGTATCGACGACTATCTCGAACAGTCGGCCTTCTTCGGCTGGATGTGCCAGATACTCTCCAACATCCACGCCAAAGACATCCGCAAGAAGTCGCATGGGATAGTCGTCTATCCCGGCGTCGTCCCAGATGTGATTGACGAGGATGCGGAAGACAGAATCTTCCAGGAAATTGACGCCTCGCTCCTACATGACGCGATAGAGAATCTTCCGAAGGAAATGCAGGAAGCCATAGTGCTTCACTACTTCACCGGCCTATCCGTGCAAAAGATAGCGAAGTTCCTCGCCATTCCGGAGGGAACGGTCAAGAGCCGCCTCCACTACGCCCGCCTCGCCCTAGGCGCCAAGCTCGGTGCCAACATGAAGAAGCCGGGAGGCAAGACCGTGCTGCTGGCGCTACTGCTATGCGGCCTTACTGCGCTTGGCGCGGCGGTATGGAACATCGCCGCTTCTTCCGGTAAAGCGCAGACACCAGCCGATGCCAGCACGTCGCATGTCGCAAGTCGCATGTCGTCTTCCGAAGCGGAGGCGTCCGGACAGGCGACAAGCGACATGCAACAAACTGAGGCTTCCGACATTTCAACTTTTCAACCTTTCAACTTTTCAACCGATTTTTCAGGAGAACAAAACATGAACATAAGCAGAACCACACGCGCCGCAGCCATGTTGGCTGCGGCAACGCTCAGCACTGGCGCGGCAACGGCAAACGCGGCATCCACCTACACATGGCTCGCCACTCCAGAAGGGTCTCGGTGGAACACAGTCCAGCAAAACTGGAGCGATGGGACAACATCAGGTGTCAGATGGGTCGATGATGTAGCGACTCCGAATGATGCTGTGTTCAGCTCCCCGAGTTCGCAGCAAACGATTTACCTCTATGAGGGACACCATGCTGGAAACATGACAATCGCCGCGCCAGATTACCGATTTGAAGGCAGCGGACCTCTGACCGTCCACGGAACACTTTCCGTATCAAACGATGTCATGTTGTTCACTCCACTTGGAGGCTCTCCGCAAATCGACATCGTAAAAGGAGCCTGGCTAAAACTCGGCACCAGTTCAGCAGATGCCGAGCAGCGGATCACAGGGCGCATCACCGGCGAATGCACTCCGACAGCGAACTATCCAACCAACACCCACGTCCTTGTTCATGGTTCATCGAAAGGCGATGTCATCATAGATTCTGGCGCCTCCGTCACGAACGATGCGGGAACGCTGTCCGTGCGCCATTCGCTGTCCATCCAAAGCGGGACTGTCCGCGTATCTGCCGGACTCGGCCCCGTGGCAGACGACTACAGAATTGTGGATGGAGGAAAAACGCCGCTTTTCGTATGCGGTCCTGGCGACGGCGGATATGAGAACACAAAGGGAGTGCTGTTCGTCGCTCCCGGTGGGACGCTAGCGACGCCAGAGGAAACATGGTCTGGCATCGGCACAGATAAAAACGGGAACGACTGGTTCGCACAGGCCCAACAGCATGCGCAAGTTGAGATCCACGGCAATGTCACCATGCCGAACGTGGAATACATCAACGCATACGGTTCTCCGGCAAGACTCACAGTTGGCGACGGCGGGACACTCACTTTGTGTGCATTGCGCCTATCGCAGACAAAAAATGCGGGGGTCGAGGTGAACTTGAACGATGGCGGGACGCTTCGCCTCAGGCAATTCACCATTGCAGGTCTTGAGAGCGGAACCGCCAGATTCTGCGCACTAAATCTTAATGGCGGCGTTGTATATCCGCTACCCTTGAAGTCGGGTGGCAGTTTCAAAGACAACACTTTTTTAGGGATTGCAGGAAGCGATTATTGGACGAATGTCACGGTGAACGTGCTGGATGGTGGAGCGCGTTTTTCGATTCCGGAAAGAACTATCTTCTGCAACCTTCCGATGAAGCATGGGACGGATAACCCGACAGCATACGATGGGGGGCTGACTGTCGATGGCTGCGGAGAAAGCAATGTATTCGTCTTAAATGCCGCCGGAAGCGACTACCATGGCGCAACAGTCGTAAAGGGAGGATGTAGCATGCAAGTTCGCATCGCAAACGCCCTCCCGTCCACGACCTCGTTGCGGGTCGGTGCCGGGTCTGAGGTTTCCTTCAACCAGCATGACGGCTCTAGACTAGACATTGAGCAAACAATTGCCCAAGTCGAAGGCACGGGACGAATAGCGAACAATTCCCGCCTCGTTGTGACGAGCGGAATCGCACCAGCATTTGAAGAATCCTACGGGGTGCTTTCTTTTGGGAAGCCCTGCAGTATCGCAGGGACGCTTGAAATCACAGGTGATGCGAACGGCTGTGGTTGCGTGAAGTTCGAGAGCGCGGGACAGAGCATTGCCGACCTTACGCTCCATGTCGCCAGCACATCGACCTTTTCAAAAGAAAACGGAAAGGCGTTCTACAAGATCGTTGATGCTCCAAATGGTTTTCCCGCTGGCGGGAACCGCTTCGCGGCAGAGGATATTCCCGGCGACTGGAATGTGCGCTATGAGGCGGACGCCGTATATCTTCAGCATTTGGGTGCCACAGTAATCAGTCTGAGGTAGCATAGCGAGGGGCTGACAATGAGACCGTTTTCAAGACGGGGCGCGGTTTTCTTCTGCGCCCTGAGGTGGTTGCAATGTGTTTCGGGCGCGGACGACCTGCCTCTAAAAGCCTGCGCGGACGGTCGCATGGCATTCGGCGACGAGCGGCTGCAGGTCGTTTTCAACAGGACGACTTCGATGCCAGCGGAGATTTTGGTCGATGGCGCGACGCTTTTTTTGACCGATACGGCACAATCGGTGTTCATAGCGCCCAAGGCGGTCGCTTCTAACGATTTGGATTGGCCCGTTCCTGAAGGATGCGGCCTTGAGCGAGTTTGCGGCGACACCGTGCGTGGTGTCTTCCGCATAGGGGAGTGGCGAATGGAGGGCTTTGTCCAGATTGTCCCGGAAAAGCGAGCCGTGAGGAGATGGTTTTCATTTGAATGGACTGGTCCGGAGGCAGAGAAGTTCTATGGGATGGACTTGCGACTTGGGATGTTCCCGTGCGAGGACGGAAATGGCTTTTATATCATTCCCGGCTTGTTTGCAGAAAACAGATGGCAACAGCCCGCATGGAGGGCGGGCAAGATTCGAGAGGCCACTTTTGGAAGCGAATCCCCTGTTGTAGCTGACAACGGCGCAGGATGGAGCGTTCTAGCATGCATGGACTGCCTCCAACCTTATTCCGACCGTGCCCGCCACATAGTGGAGGAGCGGGGCGATGGCATCGAAATATCAGCCAGGGTGTTAATGCGTGGCGTGGCCCATCCTGGCCAACCGCAGAAAGTGGGGGATTTCTGGCTGGTTTTCTCAGTTGGCAATGCGGAAGAGGCATTGCGCGGAATGCATGACTGGCATCGTTTGATAGGGCATACGCCGCCAGCGGATCGACCTGAATGGGTGCGCGACCTTGTCCTCTATAGCACACATCCCCTCGGGCGTGGCATGTATGAGCCTGGCGGCTTCCCACATGCACGGGAATACATACCATTTATCAACGCTCTTGGTGCAAACGCGATATGGCTTCGTCCTGTCGAACACGCCGGCCCCTACAATCCTGACGAAATGTTCCGTCTCCAAGACGGCCTCGGAACAGATGAAGACCACCTGGCGTATGTGCGGGACGCGCATTCTCGTGGTATTAGAGTCTGGCGCGACGCCGTCATGCACGGCGGAAGCACAGGTAACAGAAGGACACGCGAACATCCCGAATGGGTGTGTTTGAAGGAAGACGGATCACCGCAGGGGACTTTTTGGGCCTACGATTTCTGCTGGCCATCTTGGGTTGAATACTTTGCTGGCTACATCGAATGGGCTACGCGCAAATTTGAACTCGACGGCTGGCGCTTGGATGTTCCCAAGGGGTCGAAGTTCCCCAATTGGAATCCGAAAATCCCTTATACAAGGGCCAGTTTTGCGGAACATCAGGGAGGAATCGCCCAAATGCGGGCGATCCGTGCCGCCATGAAACGCGCCAATCCGGATTCCTGCACATTGGCGGAAGCCAACCCCAGCTACTGCAGCGTCCTGTGCGACGCAATTTATGATCAAAATCTCTGCCACGCCTATTTTCACTGGTTCAATGACCATTCTGCCGAGGATGTCGTCCAATGGCTTTCGCAGTGGCTGGAAGACCAGAAGAACTCCTTTGTTCCAGACACCGTGTGGATGCGCTACCCAGAAAGCCACGACGCATATCCATGTGACGAAGTTTGGGGACGAGAGGCAGCCAATGCGCTCATGGCGCTTTGCGCATGGATTGACGGATTCCCAATGGTGATGAACGAGAGCGAGGATGGCGCGTTTGAGTCATATAGGCAAATATTCGCATTGCGCCGAGCACTGCCGGAACTGACGCGTGGAAGCGCGGATTATCTCTCTATTGAGGCACCCCCCGGCGTGTTTGCCTGCCGCCGCAGTCTCTCCGATTCAGAGTCTATCTTCTATGTAAATTTCAATGGACACCGCGTTTCTGAGGGAAATATAGATTTGCCGCCATTCGGTTACAAAGTCGTCAGGATGCGTGGCGCATCGGCTGAAAACTGCCTCAATGGGATTATCAAGCACCCGATTGAGACGAAAAGTGGCAATGGCCGCAACCGCTTCTCTGCGGAACTGCGGGACATGACGAATGGACTCGTCAGCGCTAAATGCCGCATAGAGGAAGAACCCGTAGAGGGAGGAACACGCTTCCGTGTAGCTGATTTCTGCGGGTGCGATCCTGCGAAAGTGCGCCTTATCATCCACCTTCCAGATTCAGGGCGGTGGTATGCCCATTCTGCCGAGGGAAGTTTTGAAAGTCCATTTTTGGTTCGCCATCCGCACATGGACGCCTTTGTCAGCCGCTACAAGGACAGATGGCTCAATGGTGCGGTGCGCTGGGATTCTCGCTCACACCCGTTCGGCTTCACGAGGGAACACGCTACAGTAGGCGGCATTGACGGTGAGACAGCCTACGAGTGCCATGGCTTCGAGGCAGACGCAGATGTGATGATTTGGGACAGGATTGGCGATGACGCTGGGCTGGCCGTATCTGTATCGGGCACCAACATGACGGCTTTTTCTGTCGTTTGCACGACATTGCCAGCAGCGGAGGCGCTAAAGAAGCGCGACCCTGGCACTGGAGACTCCCGCCTGACGCCGGCAATGGGTGGATGGCTGTACGACGATGGACGGCTCCGTGTGAAAATCAGGCGCACAGGCGCGATTGCCGGAATCTGGAGAAAAGGGGATGACGGCATGTGGCGAGAGATGTTGCGAAACTTTGGTGCGCGTGGGCGCAATCCAAATGCTCCAGACCCTCCGCGTCAGGAATGGGGAGGACGAGACCCTGACGCAAGGGAACAGGCTTTTTCCCCAACCCCTTACGCCCGCTTCAAACGCGATTCCGATGGAGCAATGCGTCTATTCTTTGATGGCGGCCATGTTCGCGGAATTGAGCGGAATGCTGGAGGAATGCCGAAACCAATCTCCACTAGAACCTGGTTCACGCTTGATGGTGCCGGTGCTGGAGAATTCGGTCTTGATGTCGTTTTTTCCAGCGACCGCTACGGGAAAGAGGATTGGACAGTTGAAATGATTGCGGATTTCCCTGACGGAATCGCACCAGACACCATATTGACAAATGTTAGATACGATGGCTTGCACCCATACAAGACCCGTTGCGGAAAGAACTCACTCCGGTTTATCTACCACTCTCCTGATGGTCCAGATTTCATCCCGCCCAAAAACCGTAGCTGCGGAATGACCATAAGCCTTTCGGAATAGCTTGTTGCGCCTCGCGCAGTGTTGTGGTATGATGGATGCCATCAATAACAGAGGGCGCATAACTAGACAGACAATAGGAATGCGACGCGCCAACTGTCGGGTCGAAAATGCGCCAACTGTCGGGTCGAAAATGCGCCAACTGTCGGGTCGAAAACGCGCCAACTGTCGGGTCGGCTTGACACTATTTCACTAATATGAGATAATTTTATAGTCATGCTGAAATACAGAGAAAGAGTGTCTGATGAAATCCTCGCATTCAAACTTGAAAGCGCCGGGGCAGTTTTGGTCGAGGGGGTAAAGTGGTGCGGGAAGACAACCACCTCCGAGCAGATTGCAAGGAGCGCCACATACATTGACGAGATTCGCGAGCAGGTTGGCAATCTCGGCGTGCTGAAGATCAATCCGGCAATGGCTCTGGATGGCGAAAGCCCCCATCTGGTTGACGAGTGGCAGCTTGCCCCGTTCCTCTGGGATTCTATCCGCCACCGCGTTGACCGCGCCGACGAGCTGGGCGGTTTTATCCTGACGGGTTCCGCAGTCCCGGCAGATTTGTCGGAAGTCTTCCACAGCGGTGCGGGGCGCTTTGCATGGATGAAGATGCGCCCGATGTCGCTCTGGGAGTCAGGGGAGTCTTCCGGGACTGTTTCGCTTGGAGCCCTCTTCAAAGGCGGAGACTTCCCTGTTGCCGCTTCAAACGGGATGGCCCTGGCGGATGTGGCCTTTGCGACATGCCGCGGCGGATGGCCGCAGTCAATCGGCCTGTCGCGCCGCGCCGCCCTGCAACAGGCCTACAACTACGTAGATGCGCTGGTCGAAAGGGACATTTCCCGCGTTGACGGCACGCTGCGCGATCCTGTCCGGGCGCGAAGGCTGCTAAGGTCATACGCGCGTCTCCAGGGGACACAGGCAACGGCATCTGTCGTTCGCGCAGACCTTGTCGCAAACGCGGACGGCGACAATATCCGGGAGGACACCATCTATTCGTATCTATCGGCTTTGAGAAAGCTGTTCGCCGTAGAGGATGCAAAGGCATGGTGCGCCAACCTCCGGTGCAAGACGCCAATCCGGACGACGGACACGCGGTATTTTGTCGATCCATCCATTGCGGCCGCAGCGCTTGAACTTGGGCCGGAGGACCTGATGTCAGATCTCGCCACGTTTGGACTTCTCTTCGAGACGCTGGCCATACGGGATCTGCGCGTCTATGCCGAAGTCGGCTTTGGCGACGTTTGCCATTTCCGCGACAAGCAGGGGCGTGAATGCGACGCCGTTGTGAAAATGCGCGGCGGAAAATATGGGCTTGTCGAGATAAAACTTGGTGGCGGCACCCTTGTCGAGGAGGGGGCGCGAACCCTCAATTCGCTTGAGGCGCTGATTGACACCGGCAAGAGCGGGCATCCAGCGTTCAAAATGGTGCTTACGGCTGTCGGGGATTGCGCCTACAGGCGGCCCGACGGCGTCATCGTCTGCCCAATCGGATGCTTGCGTCCATAGCGCCCTATTTGTTGCGCCCCGCGCGGCGATGTAGTATGATTGATGGCGCAATCATTCTCTTCAAACATGAAACACTTTTTTCAGGGGAAATGGATCACAACGGCGGAATTCGCGCCGCTGAAGCCCATAAACGTATTCCACAAGCAGCTTGCCCCAGCCGCCGAACAGCCTGACACCGAACACCAAAACCGACACGTCCTCTTCCGCAAGAGCTTCCTCCTCGACGAAAGGCCGGAGTCGGCCAAGATGTTCATCTCCGCCGACGACCACTACAAGCTTTGGATCAACGGGGAGTTTGTCGCAGAGGGCCCTGCACCGGCCTACCATTTTCGCTACGGCTACAACGAGCTCGACGTCGCAGCTTTTCTGAAGCCAGGCAGGAACGTCATCGCCGTGCATACCCTCTACCAGGGGCTTGTCAACCGTGTCTGGCAGAGCGGCGACCTCCGCCATGGCCTGATACTGGACCTTGTTGCCGACGGCAAGACTGTCGTCCAGAGCGACGCCTCTTTTCTCACCACCCTCCATACGGGTTTCCGCGCTACCGGCACAGTGGGATACTCCACGCAGTTCCTAGAGGAATACGATTCGGGAGCGCCGGAGGTCGGGTTTGAAAGGCCAGACTTCGACGACTCCGCCTGGACTCCCTCAGTGCCCAAAGCGGACGACGACCATGTCCTCGTGCCCCAGACAAGCCATTCGCTTGTCTATGAACGCATTGCGCCAACGAACATTTGGAAAGCGCCTGGGATTGTTCGAATGGACTTCGGCGGCGTATTCGTGGGCTATCTCCAGCTCACTGTCCATGGACGCAAAGGGGATCAAGTCACCATCCGCTGCGGGCAGGAACTACTCGACGACGGCTCCGTTCGCTTCGACCTACGCGCCAACTGCCGCTACGAGGAGCAATGGATTCTGGCAGAAGGAGACTCGCGCCTGGACTGGTTCGACTACAAGTCTTTCCGCTATGCGGAGATTCTCCTTCCAGAGGGCGCGGAGATTGTGGATGCCGCGCTGCTGGCACGGCACCAGCCTTTCGAGGCAAAGGTCGGACTCAGGCCAGAATGGCGCGGCGACGCGGACCTTGAGCGCATTTGGGAGCTTTGCCTGCGGAGCCAGAAATACGGCGTCCAGGAGGTCATCCAAGACTGCATGGAGCGGGAAAAGGGCTTCTACCTCGGCGACGGCTGCTACACGGCACTCGCGAATCTCATTCTGACCGGAGACGACGCCCTGACGCGCAAGATGATCGACGACGCATTCGCCACCTCCTTCATCACGGACACCCTCGTCACCTGCCTTGACTGCTCCCTCATGCAGGAGATTGCCGAGTACCCAATGATGCTTGTCTATCTGGTCCTGTGGCACTACAACCTCTGCGGCGACAAAGACTATCTCGCAGCGAACTACCCGAAGGTCGTCTCTCTCCTGGAGGCATACCGCCGCGAATACGAGAAGGACGGCCTCCTCCGCGACCTGGACAAGTGGTGCGTCGTGGAATGGCCCAAGAACTTCCAGCAGGGTTACGACATCGACATCCAGGAAGGCAAGGTCTGCCATCCCGCCCACGTGTCTATCAACTCCTACTACATCGCAGCCGTTGAAACCGCCAACAAAATCGCCACCGTCCTCGGACAGAAGCCATACCGCGACGCCGCGCCATTGCGGCAGGCCTTCATGGACGCCTTCTTCATTCCATCAAAGCACCTGTTCCGGGACGGCGAGGGAACGGACCATGTCTCTTTCCTCGGCAACGTCTTCCCATTCGGCCTGGGCGTGGTCGATGACAAGACCTTCGACGAAGCGGTCATCGCCCTCTTCCGCGAAAAGGGGATTGACTCCCTGTGCATCTTCGCCCCCTTCCCCATGCTCCAGGGGCTTGTCAGGCGGGGGAGGTTCGACCTCGTCCGCGAAGCGCTTGCGACTGAAGGCGCGTGGCGACGCATGCTCAATGAGGGCGCAACCGCCACATTCGAGGGATGGGGTCGCGACACCAAGTGGAACACCTCGCTTTTCCACCTGACGCTATCCTACGCGGCAATCTTCCTGGCCGACATCGACCTGCCTCACCTTTTCCAGTGAATCGTAGTATAATTTCTTAATCATGCTACTCTCCGTAATCGGCATTCTCCTCCCAGTGGCGCTGCTGCTCGCGCTTGGCGCGGTGCTGCGGCACATTCGCTTCTTCGACGAGGCGTTCGCCTCCAAGCTCCTCAGGCTCGTCTTCTACACCGCCCTGCCCTGCATGCTCGCCAATTCCATCTCCAAAGCCGGATCGCTTGGCGGCGTAGGGGCGGCTACAGCCGTCCTCTGCGGCACGGCGGTCGCCGTCTGCGTGCTTGCGGCGCTGCTGGCGCGGCCGCTCGGCATAAAACGCTCCTCCATCCCCTCCTTCTGTCAAACAGCCTTCCGCAGCAACTCGGCATACGTCGGCGTTCCCGTACTGACACTCGCCACCGCCGGAACCGCCCTGGAGGAGGAGACAATGCGCGTGGCGATGCTCACACTCGCCGCGTATTCCGTCCTTTGCAACGTTGGGGCCGTCCTGCTCCTCGCCGGATGCGAAAGCCAGGCGAACAACGGGGCTGGCGGCCAGCAAACGCTGAAGCGGCGCATCATCCACATAGCAAATGAAATCGCCACTAACCCGCTTATCTTTGGCTCTGTAACCGGGCTTATCCTCCTGGCCATGCGCCGCGGATACGGCATTACGTTGCCGACGCCAATCACCAAGACCATGTCGCTGCTTGGCGCGATGGCGACGCCAGGGGCGCTTCTGGCCCTCGGTGCGTCGCTAACGGCGGAGAGGCTAAAGGCATCGCTGCGGCCGGCGTCAATCGCGGTCGTATTTAAGCTAATTATATGCCCGCTGCTGGGCGTCGCGGCGGCGGCGGCCTTCAACCTTCCGCCCGCGCACAGGCTTGCCGTGCTTGTATATCTTGCCTGCCCTTGCTCCACATCGAGCTACATCATGGACAAGGCAATGGGCGGCGACGCCGATCTCTCCGGCGCCGCCGTAGTCCTTTCCACGGCCCTATGCACCGCCTCCATCGCGGCGGTGCTGTTTGGGACCGCAATGCCGTAAAGGGGAACCGCAATGCCGTAAAGGCATTGCGGCAAGTTGGCCCTAGAGGCAGGCCGCAGCCAGCTCCTCGAAGGTCACGGCCTTGAGGCCGGCCTTGACGAGGGCGCGCTTGGTGAAGACCGAACCAACGGCAAGGGTGTCCTTCTTGGCGTTGTCGGCGCGGGCGGCCACATATTTGGCCAGCGCCTCGACGAGTTCGGGGTGCAGCTTGTCCAGCACGATTGCGCCTTCGCCGCAGCAGTAGGTTTCCTCGTCGTTGGTGCCAAAGGGCCTCGCCTCGGCCTTGATGGCCTTAAGCAGCTTCTCAGGGGCGTCGATGTTGTCGTAGTTGCGCAGGAAGTCGTCGGCAAGAGGATAGACCTCGCCAGCGGCCTTGGCGAACTTCAGCTTCGCGCCGAGAATCCACTGCGTGATGTGCAGCACCTTGCAGGGCAGCTTCACGCCAAAGTCGGTGTAGTCCTTGGTGAGGGCGTCGTAGGCGGCCGGGTTGGAGACTACCAGCGTTTTCACGCCCTCGTCCTTCAGGAAGTCCGCGAACTTCTCGGCGGCGGCCTTGGCCTCTGGCAGGAAGCCGAGAACCTTGAGAGCCTTGCCGATGCAGCCGCCAGTGATGACCTTCGGCGATGCCTTCGCGGCGGCGAAGAGCTTCTTCGCGGCGGCGACGGCGGCCTTGTCCGTGGCGGTCGTGGCATCCTGGAACCAGGCGACATCGCCATTGCCAGCCGCCTTCCAGACGGAGGTCTTGGCGAGTTCGGCGGCGAGGGCCTTGACGGCCTCCGGCGCCTTGCCGGCCTCGACGACATCGGCGCGGGCCGCGAGGGCGAGGCCGTTTTCGTCGAAGTGGTTCACGCAGTGGCGGACGCAGCAGGCGGAGAGGTCCTGGCGATAGAGAGCTTCGACGAAGTCATCGTCGTCGAAGCTGTTCGTGCCGGTGCCGAGGCCGTAGAGCATTGCGGCGCGGACGCGCGGGGTGTCAACCTCGGTGAAGCGGACGTTGCCGATGGCCGAGAGATGCCGGCACATGAAGCAGAACCTGCAGTTGTGAATTGCGGAGTCGTAAGCGGTGATGTTCATTTGAAATCCTTTGATGGTTAGTTTGTTTTCGGTGGCCGGTGGCAGTCGGTGGCACTCGACAGCAGTCGGTGGCAGTCGATAGCAGTCGGATTGACGGTGGCAGTCGAAAGCCGTCGATTGCAATCGGGGTTCATCAGCATCCTGCGAAGCCGAGCTTGCCGGGGTTCATGATGCCATTGGGGTCGAGCTGCTTCTTGAGCCCTTCCAGCACCGGCATGGCCGTGCCGTAGAGGTCCTTGACATAGCGGCCGAGCTTGAGGCCGACGCCGTGGTGCTCGTTGATGACGCCGCCGTTGGCGATCGCCGCGCGGATGGCCTTGTCCCAGACGGCGTTGTAGAGCGCCGCAGCCTCGCGTTCGTTCGGCGGAACCTTGTCGCCCGGGAAGATGAAACGCGCGTAGAGCATGCAGCCCCACTCGTACCAGTGCGAGAAGTGGCCAATGAAGCGGGCATCGGGGAACTCCTTGTTCACGACGTTCTTCATCGCCCAATAGACCTTCTCGATGTGCGCGAAGTCGGCAACGGTGTCCAGCGTTCCGAATGCCTGAGGCACGTGGAACATGTAACCGGGATAGAAGAACTTGTACTTGTTCTCCCACCACCATTCGCCGCCCTTTGCGCCGAGGTCCTTGCCCTTGAACTGCTTTTCCATGATTTCGCGGGCATACTTCATCTGCGAGGCGACGATGTCCTTGCGACCGTCGAAGCCGAAGACGAGGTAGGCGCCCTTGTCGAGGTCGATGCCGAAGACCTTGGAGACGTGGGTCTTCGTCTCGGTCTCATCGTAGAGACGCATGGCGCAGGGGCCGAGGCGGGAGCGCATCAGTGTGGCGCCGGCCTGCATGGCGGTGTGGAAGTCGGGGAAGATGTAGGCGCGGAACTCGCGGGCCTCAGGCTGCGGGTGGACCTTGAGCGTGACCTCGGTGATGACGCCGAGCGTGCCCTCGCTGCCGAGGAAGAGCATCGTGAGATCCGGACCGGAGGCGTGGCGCGGCACCGGGAGGGTGCGGATAATCTCGCCAGTCGGGGTCACGACCTCAAGGCTCATGACCATGTCCTCGATTTTGCCGTATTTGGTGGAGAGGACGCCCGTGCCGCGGTGCGCCAGGAAGCCGCCGATGGTGGCGCAGGCGATGGAGGCGGGAAGGTGCATCGTGGAGAAGCCCTCCTTGTTGCAGTTCCACTCGAGGTGGCGCGCGATGATGCCGGTCTGGCAGCGGACGG